>CAZWYN010000001.1:0-48519 GCA_964638575.1 uncultured Pseudomonadales bacterium
CCCGATTCATTACACCGCCATAATAAACTTCACCATTTTTAAGGAAACGATTGATCTTCTCGACGGCATTGATGTTGACATTGATCCGGGATTTTCCGACACCGAATTTCCTGTTCTCGGCAAGGAAAATGCAATACCAGTCTCTGATAGATACGAAACAATCACTTTTGCCACAGGTTCGGCTCATCTAAATGGTGAAATGGCCCTCAAATTTGTCCGCTCCCGTCACTCAGCAGGGGACGAAGGTACCGATTTTGCCCGCTCTCGTCGTCAACAGGCAGTCATCTCCGCTCTTCGTCAAAAAATACTCACCCCTGCCTTTCTCCTGGACAAAAACAAGCTTGATGCCTTCTTCGAGATTCTCGACCGTAATCTCATTACCAATCTTGATAACAAACTTTATCCAACTTTGGCTAAAATCGCTCTCGATACCAAAAATAATCCTGTAAAGTCGGTCACTTTTTCCGACCAGCCAGATGAAAATGGCATCACCATTTTATATAACCCTCCCGTCAATCAGTTCAAGGGTGAGTGGGTCCTCATCCCCAAAGATAACAACTGGTCTGCCCTCAAAAAATATCTGGATAATCTCCTCAAGGGTAAACAATAGTTAATCGACTTTGATTAAGTAAGTATCGCCTTCCCTCCAAACCATCTCCCCAAGTTGCCATATTTTTTCTTCATTAACCCGGTAGGTTATTTTTTCGTCAAGACCAACTAATATCCAGCCTATGTTGTACTTATCAAGTATTTCTTCTGTTTTTTCAATACTCGCTCCCTGATATATTTCTTTCACCTCAGTTTCTCGGGAAGCCACCACGCTATAACCACCTCTCCACAGCCATTCGTGTACCCGCCAACCCTGAATCGTCGGTACTCCGGAAAATACTGACACGGCATTAAATAGGGTATAGCTGTCACCGACTGCCTCAACCATATTTTTTTCGTTCATATTTTCCCTCAAATATTTCACTGCTCCATAATTTTCCGGAGCTTTAGTCTGCATCCATTTTTCACCATCCAAACCATAATAATTTGAAAAATTATCATAGTAAGTAGTGAAGGCTATAAATGAGAAGTTCATTGTTCCTGCAAAGATAAAGAAAATAATAAATATTGCCGCGACTCTCAAACCCAGGACGATTTTTCTACCCCTATCTAATAAATTTCCCAAAGTCACTCCCAACAAAATCCCCATCAGAATAAATGCTTGATAAGTTAGCTTGAACATTGTATTTGCCCTTGGATGGTTTGGGTAAATGTCTCGGGCAAAGACAAACTCCGGAATCGCTATCAAAAACACGGCACTTAGAGCCAGTGTTCGGACAACTATTTTTTTCTCACCTCTTCCCTCAACAATTACTGCCAAAATATTGACCACTATTCCGCCACTCCACAGTACCAGTAACTGCCAAAAAGGCGATCTTTCCGTTACCATCTCTACCCCACTTGAAATCGAAGTAAACGACAGCCACCAGGGTAAAGCCACCAACAAAAACGATACCAACATTATCCCCGCCGTTTCTAAAAGTTTTTTTAACTCCCCGGTGTTCGCCACAGCCATCTGTATCCCCAAAACCAAGATGACCAAACCATAAACCGCCACATCCCAGGTGTTGGTCATCATCATCACTCCAAACAAGACTCCCATCGCTATCTCATAAACTCTTTTTTTATTTTCAACCCAGTAAAACAGTACTGCTAAAAAAGTCAGAACGATTGGTAAATCCAATACGTGGCCATGCAAGTCGGAAACCACAAAACTATAGCTGGGAAACTCATGAATGGTATTGTGGATGAATCTAGTGGCTTCAGCATACCAATAATTATCAAGACCTCTGTTTTTAATTAGATACCAGACAACATGACTATTCCCAGCCACCATCACTCCCAGGGCACCAATTATTCCTCCGATAGTAGCCGCCTTAGAATTTTTGTTTCCTGCGAGCATTACACACACCAAAAATACCAAACTCATCGAAGTGCCAAAGATAAAAGCTAACATCAGGTTGTAGCCCACTGCTGGTGTCACCCCCCAAACTCTTACCCAAATACTAGCCCAAAAATGTCCAAAAGAGTAGTAATTAATTGTCTGCCCAGCTTGCCACATATCCGGAGCCGGCAAGGTAGGCGACAATAAATACTGTTTTAGAAAACCGAAGTCCATAAATTTTTCCAAGCTGTCCAAACTTGGAGCGTGCGCTCTAATCAAAGCCATCACTCCAAACCCGACCAAGAAAAGATACTCTTCAATGGCGATTATTTTAGCCGTCGTCCTCGCCACGGTAAAAGCCTTTACTCCATGAGTAATAATCTGCCACAGACTCAAAAGACCAAACAAAGCCAGGACTGCGAACAGTTTCTCATTATTATTTTCCGTAATACCTAAGTAACTCAACTGCCAAATCAAAAGAGCCGCCATCAAGGTGACCGTCACTCTCCCCAAAGCCCAACCTTGATCCGGTAGTTTAGAAAAATACTTTTTGATTAAAGGCCAAACTAAAAACTGCAAGCCAAGACTAATGACATAGGTTTTGAGGATCGTTATCAAGTCAACACTCCACATACTACTATCATAAGTCCCTTACTATCATTTTGGCGACATCATTCCCCATTTTAACGGCATAATTTGTTCCTCGGTCAAACGGGTAAACCATGCTCATGTTAGCCAAATACAGCCCCTTGTGTTTAGTCTTTATCTCGGGTAGTTCTTTCGAGTAGTTCACCGGAAAAACCGGCTGGGCAAAAGGTTTTCGGAAAACTGCAGCACCCTTAATCCATTTTTTTCTGAAAAGTCGATTCACTTTCCGTAGATAAGGAAGATACATGGTAATCAGCTCTTCCTGAGTCATTTTTAGTTGTTTACTGTCTTCCGGTAAATAATTACCCAGATATAAAACCCTGTTGTTTCCATAATATTTTTTATCAATCATATTAGTGTGTTCCACTAACACCAAAAATGGCCAATTCTTTTCTAAAATATTCATCCAATATCCCTTTATAAGTTTTTTATTAAGTTTCAACATCACCGTCTGTCCCCACAGATACGAAATCTTCGGGAAGGGATCTATATCTACGTCTAATATTTTTTCCATCACTGGTGCGGGCACCGTCACCACTACTCCGTCAAAATCGGCATCATCAACAAGCCACTTACCATCCTCTGTTTTTTTAATCCGATTGATTTTTCTTCCCAGCATGATTTTTCCACCCAGCTTGATGATTTTTTCACCAGTTTTTTCTGCCAATTTTTGGAAACCCTCTTCAAAGTATCCCAAGTTTTTGGTTCTTTTGGCGACCCTAGTCCAAAACCAAGACATATTTACAGTGGAGGCAAAAGGTCCGAACTTTGCTTTCAGAAGTTTTTCCCAAATAATTCGATATCCCTCCTTTCCGATTAATCGGGGTAGCATATCTACCACTTTATATTTCTCAAGAAACAAACCATTTGGAATAAGTTTCAATATCGCCAGCCCGATACCCATTTGTACTCGACTAAAAATACTCAATCCGGAAAATTTTAACAGGGAAATAGGAGAATCGAGCTGAACCTCTTTTTTGTTGAGAAAGCTTGTGGTTACAGGGTTTTTAATCAATGTCTTTGCCTCGACATCTTTAGCCAGCTCCAAAATATCTCTGTCATTTGTAAAAACGTGATGGTAAAAATACTCCAAACTCCACTTCCAATTTTTCTCACGTACTCCTCCAGCCAATCCTCCCAAGGTATTTTCCTCTTCATACAAAACAACCTCAACATTTTTTTTCGCTAGAGCAAGGGCACAGGCAAGTCCGGTAAAACCACCCCCTATTACGGCTATCTTCATGTTTACAAGGCTAACAAGATTCCTACGATCGCGAGTAATAGTCCTCCACCAAAGGCTGCGATTCCGGGAAGATCAAAGATACCGGCTTCCGGAAGAATTGTCGGTGTTGGTGTCGTCGTTACCACCGTCACCACTGTTTGTGTCGGTGTTGGTTCTGATACCGTCGGTGCGGAAGTGACCACCACTGTTTGTGTCGTAGTTACACAGGTACAATCATCTTCAGCCAGACAAGCCGCGGTTCGGCATTTACTCGTTGTGGTATCACAGGTTAGTCCGGTTGCACACTCGGCGTTGGTGGTACAGGTATTGTTACATCCAACCACTGTGCTTACAGTAAGATCCTTAACCAAATTCAGTGTTCCACCCGGGAATGTTACTTTTCCAGTATTAGTAATTACTGTACCGTTAGCAACTCCCTCACTAGCCTTTACCCTGAAGTTAAATTTCTTTGTTTCGGCAGGACTAATTGTAGTGTTGCATGTTAGTTCCGTGTCTGTTGCACTCCAAGTACATCCGGCACTGGCATCCATAAATGTGACCGGCATGTCTTTCAATGAGTCTTTAATTACGACACTGGTAGCATTCGCCGTACCCGTATTTGTCAGCGAAATTGAATAAACGTATATCTGGCTCTTAGACACAGCACTCATCTCAGACGTCAGTGTATAAGTTCCAGCCACATTTTCCGTCTCGTTCTTAAAGGCGGTCTTGCTTCCTGAAAGAGTTATGACAATCGGAGGTTCAACTCTTAAGCTATTTAGCCCTGTAAAGGTCTGGCTACCCAAAGTAGCAATCGCTGTGTTATCAATAGTAGAAGCTGCTGTAAAATCTCCCGTTACCTTCACCCTGAAATATTTTTCTATACTTTGTCCGGCTGTGAGGTTGAAAGCGGCACAACTATATTTTCTTGTCGCAGCATCAAAACTACAACTCTGGCTAGCTGGTGAGTCAACGAACGTCAGCTTGTCCAAATTTCCCCCAGTCAGAGTATCACTCAAAACCACTCCGCTTACAGTGTCAACTCCAGCATTTTTTACCTGAATTCTGTATACAAAAGTAGCACCCATCGTCGCCATGTCTGTATCGGTTTTTATGGTGTAACCCTCAGTTTTTGTAGCATCATCTACGTATGTCGAGGCTTTCTTCACCACGGTCACGTTCGTTTCCACAGCCGTCGCTGTTCCGACCACTGTACAAGCAGGGTCACCAACCCACTGAATTCCGGTAGGAGTTACTGCTCCAATTGGTTCTGCTGCTGCGGGTTCACTCTCTGGCGCAGTCGGAGCCACGGCTTCTCGAGTAGAAAGCTGAGTCGCCACGTAAATCGAAGCACCTCCAAGAAGAATCACAATTAGTACAAGGGCTATGGCTAGTATTTTTTTCTTGTTCATTTATCTTATGGTGTAGTACTAACTTGTGCTTCAAACTGATAACTCCCAGGTGATCCAACTAGATAATCCGAGTAACTTGATACTTTTGCGACAGTCGAACTTGCAGATATCCAATTTCCGGGAATATTATTTACATGCACTCTAAACTGTGCTTTCAGATTATCGAGACTTCCTGTTACCGAGAATTTAAGCAAATCACCCACCTTCAAACTTTGTAGCTGAGTTGTTGTTAGAGGTGTGGTTGAATACACCCCATTTACTGCCTTATATATTTTGACATCTACACACGCCCCCACAACCGTCGTTGCCGCTTTATATCCAACTACAACGTCAAAATCGTTAAAGTCATAGTTTGCGTCCAACTGTCCTCTGGTATTATTATCGACTCCCTGAATGGTATCCGCCCAACACTGGAAGGGGGAACTAACCCCTGATGTCGTATAAATTCCAAAGCTACTTAATGCCGATGGCGTTATTCTTAAACTAATATCCCTTAACTCACCATATCTTCGACAGCTTCCTCCTGAAGGATTAATGTAACCCAAGGAGTTTGTTGCTTCGTTTCCCAACTTTATGGTAACTGTATAGGTTCCTGGTTGGACAACTGCGTCAAAATTATTGTCGTCAACTTTTGTTACGGCTGTACCAGTTCCAGTTCCAGCCAAAGCAACCGTTGTTCCGGCGCTCGCTCCCGTAAGATGAATGCGTACTGTTCCCGCCGTTGTAAAGTTTATGGTGTTAATTTTGCTTCTGTCAGGATTACAAATCAGTTGGTTCTCTTGGCTACTCGTCGCCCCCGGTATATATGTGTATGCCACACACACATCAGTTCCACCGACTGGTGCTGTTGGTGTTGCGGTTGGCACAGTTGTTGGTGCTGCGGTTGGCGCAGCTGTTGCCGTTGGAACCACCGGAGTACACGGACCCCACTCTCCACATGCTGGCCTTGACGCAATTCCTAGCGAAATACAAGTTCTTGTACCAGCCACATTTGCAATACCGGAAGTACAGCCAGATGTCTGAGCGGTTACACACTCACAACTCTGTGTTGGTGTCGGTGTTGTTGCGGCAGCACAACTGGTATTATCTACACAACTCGAAGAAGGACAAGCCTGGGTATAACCAACGGTTGTTGTTGATGAAACACAAACACTCCCGGAACAATTTCGAACGGTACAAGTTTTTGTAGAGGGAGTAGCTGTTGGTGTTGGTTGGGTCGTACAAGTTGCATCTGGAGTACAGTAATAACCTGCAAAGGAGGTTCCTGCAGCCTGAACCTTACACCTCTCACCTGTCAGACAGCCTGCAGCAGCTCCACATGTTCCTTCTTTATCGGCGGCACATCTACTTCCGGCCAAAGGTTCACTCTCTGGTGCCGTAGGGGCCACTGCTTGTCTGGTCGACAACTGATTGGAAACATAGTAAGCTGCTCCAGCCACACCAATAACTAATAGCAAAGCCACAATACCCCCAACTATCGGAAGTATTTTTTTCTTGGGTTTTTCTGCCGGCATTGATACTTCTTCGGGAGCAGGTGTTGGCGCCGAAAAAGGTTCCGATGAGGGGATGGTCGTCGTTGTCGTCGTGGTCGTTATCGGTTCTGGTTGAGGAGTAGGCGTAGACAAAGGTTCTGGACTTGGCCACGGCGTTATCGGAGCCGTTTCGGCCGGTGGAGTCATCGTCTCGGCGGGAGTAGTCACTGTTTCTTCTGTGGGTGCAACCACTGGTTCGGTATAAGTCGTTGTCGTCGTGGTCGTTATGGGAGTTGGGGCTGGAGTCGGGGATTCAACAGGGGTTATGTCTTCGGCCGCCTTGGGAACAACCGGAGTCGTACCCGAAACCAAAGGCTGATTAATTTTATTTTGATCGTCCATGCGTTTAAGTACGGTCCATTAAACAGGGCCTGTCTACACTATAAAGAAGATTTGGTAATTTATCAATCTCTCCACCATTTTTTTGATGTTCGTCCAAAGATGAATAATATAATTCCCAGTATTCCCATTAAAATAGTAAAGTCCAACGCTCCGGTTTCCTCTAATGTTCCCGAACTGGTTGCCGGCATACTTGGTTCCTTAGTTGGTGTAGCCGACACGGTTCCTGTCGGTGAAATAGGTGAAACGGTAATCGTCGCTGAAGGTGTTGCTGTAAATGCCGGCAAACCCGCCGTACTATCTGACGCCAAAACGGTAAAAGTTCTGATTACCTTCTGAAATATATTATTTTCATCGGTATACTCCAGTGTCAGAGTGTGCACTCCAGGTTCTAAATCTTGAGGAGGAGTCCACTTCCAAACGCCGTCTTTATCGGCCTTAATAATCTGTGTCAGTTCAATCGGAGAGTTTACTGTAACTCTAATGGTGGTTCCGGGGGTCGCTTTTCCCGCAAACTCTGGTGAACTGGTGGCAATCATCTCCCCGTTTATTGCCGGATTCGTAATTATCATCGAACCAGCCGCCTCGGTTGCTTCTGGTGCTAGAACGGGAGCCGCTTCTTCGGTGATATTTTTAAAACCCCCACTTTTTATATCGGACTCGACCAAAGTTCCCGATCCTGTTGCCACAGTCGTCTCCACAAAACTTTGATTTTTTCCTAATACGATGTCGGGTACAGGTTTGGTTTTTTCGGTATTAGTAATCGCTGTTGCGGTTCCCGAGATGCCCGCCTGAACAAAAATTGAGACAAGTGACGTCTTGGGATCATACGTCAAAACCGCTCCGTCTTTGTCTCGCGATAAGGCCAAGTTTAGTCTCCAAGATCCATTGTTTGTCATTGCCGACAGAGTCTCCCCGCCCTGAACCTCGACGTAAACAATCGCGTTGTTTACGGGACTGGAATCAGCCCCAATTACTTTTCCACTTATGACGTCTTCAGGAGGTGCAATCACTTGTTTCCCCGTTCGCACTTCAAAAGGTTTTCCGGAGTCATCGTATGTCTGAGATCCCGATCCAATCATAAAATAAATAGTCTTGTCCGGATTTAATCCAGTTACTTTTACATAATGATTGGTATACCCCTGAGAACTTCCTGATATTTGATCACGGATATCACCAGCAGGTGTCGTGATTTTGGTTGGATTCTCCGAGTAACTTAGATATCCCGTCACCGGCGTATCAGTTGTCCAGCTGACAGTGAAAGTATTTGCTCCTCGATCGGATATCTTTACGTTTTTTGGAGCCTCTGTCGGCCCTGCTTTAGTCAAAATACCCTGACGGTTATTTACGAGAACCACACCCGCAACCAGACCTCCTAATAATATTAGGACCCCGAGGGCTGTTGGTATTTTCTTGGCCATCAGGCCTGTTTTATTCACTTATTTGTATTTGTGTAGTTGCCGAACCGGTAGACTCCGGTATCACTGGCTCAACTGTCTCGGTTATTTCAGGTGTTGGGGTAGTAATCAATAGTAACCCCATCTCGGCTTCGGTATACACAGTTCTCCTTTCGAGATTATCAATTACTGTTTGGTTGATTGCACCATCTAAAGATTTAATAGCTTTTGCTTGCTGTGTTGTCGTCTGGCTTTTTGTCGAGGCAGAGTAGATCTGGTAAGCCACTATTCCTCCCACAATAGACAGCCCCATCACTCCTACCAATAATATATAAGAAGATAGTGTTCTGGTTGTTTTCATTGTTTGTCGGTATAGAAGTAAAAGGTCATTTGACCCGTAGCATTAAGTGAATCTTCCGCCCTAGTCAAACCAATTTGTTTGGTAAGAGAGACGCTATTAAGTAAAACCAACCTATCCATATTTTCAATATCTTTAAGAAAAATAATCACATCTTGTGGTTTCCCTCTTACAGAAAACGTTAACTGGTTAGACAAAACATTTGCACTCGGCTTAATTAATTTTGTAGTCAATTCACCCCCAGTTTTTTCTTCACCAAGAAGAGAAATTCCTGGAAAAACCAACGAATCAAGAATCAAATTATTCTTTTTTGCCACATATTCTAATCTAAGGGAACTATCGACATAGGAAAAGTAGTCCGGAACAGCCTCGTCAAAAAGTTTCAACTTGCCCCTGAACGTATTTAGTTGATTCTGTGCATTTAAAAGTTGGACAATTTTGTTGTCGGCTTTTTTATTAATTACTTCCTGGTCTTCAATTTTTTTCTGTAGAGAGACAATATTAGTAAGTGTTGGCCTTATAGCAGCAAATATCAATATAGTTATGGTAAATACCGATAAAATTACCTCCAAAGATGCTCGGATCTCCGGACGTTTATACATCAAACTAACTTTTTGAAAGTAAAGAGAGTATTTTTCGTTGTTTAGTATGCTCGCCATTATTTAAAAGTAATTTGAACACCAAACTTTACCCCTCCAGTAGTTTGATCAAAGCTGGTTTCTTTCATAGTAATTGTTGCCACCCCAGGCATTCTCTTTACTCCGCTAATAAACTGGGCAAATCCGTACTCTGATTGTGCTTTTCCGACAACCATTAAACCGTTTTTATCAAGAGATAGGCTGTCAAGGGAAGTTCCCACGGGTAAAATCTGTGTCAGCCCATCAATTTTTGATGCAAAAACAAGACCGCTTCTTTGTGAAGTCTCCACGGGAAGCTGTTTGGCCAAAACTTTTCGCATCTCTACTTCCACTTCGGCATAAGCCGCAATCTGAGCTTCTTTTTGTACCAAAACTTCCCCTAAATCGTCAAGTTTTTTGTCAAAATAAAACCGGGATGCGAATGCTAACAACACCACAAACTCGGTCAAGACTACCAAAACCCTGCCTGCTGTTGTAATCCACTTTAAAATTTTCCCTGCGGTAGAGAACTCGAAACTATCCTTTGGCAATAAGTTAATACTAGAAACACTATGAGCAGTAGCCACACCTTCAGTGTACCAAAAATCCTTACTTTTTGGGGGAGATTTTTTTGGACAAACGAGCCTTTATTCTGTCGGCCTTACCTTTTTTCAAAACACCTTTTTTTGCGGCTTTGTCTACCATTGAGAAAGCAACAGACAGTGTTTCGACGGAGAGAACTTTCTTAAATGTGTCGATGGCCGACTTAGCCTTAGTCTTAGTAGCTTTGTTAAATCCGGCTTTTTTTACGTCGGATCTGAGTTTTTTTATTGCTGATTTTGTTATTGGCATGCGCTAATTTTACCACGAGCTCCACCTAGCGCAAGTGAGGCTCATGAATTAAAATAACGACAGTGGTTCAAAAACTGTTAACTAAGTCACAAGCAATACTAAATCGCAAGAGTTCGAGTATTCTTTCGGCTGCTACTATCATTGCTGCTTCCTTTCTCCTGTCAGCCTTTTTGGGGCTGATCAGGAATCGCTTACTTGCCGCCAGATTTTTTGGTGGTCTCGAAGGGGATCTGGACGTTTACTTTGCCGCCTTCATTATCCCGGACACTATTTTTCAACTTTTGGTAGTTGGTGCTGTTTCGGCCGCCTTCATCCCCATTTACCAAGGCTATCTTAAAAAATCGGTCAAGAAAGCCAATTTTATGGCCAATGTTTCCCTCACTCTTGTTACCACCACTCTTCTTGTTTTATCCATCATCATTGCCATTTTTGCTCGCCCGTTTTCTCAAGCGCTTTCGCATTACACCGGTTCACAGCTCGATTTAATGGTGAATCTAATCCGACTTATGTCGATTGCCCAGATATTTTTTTCGATTTCCTCTTTTCTAACAGGTATTCTTCAGGCCCACCGCCGTTTTTTAATACCCGCCATTGCTCCGCTTTTTTATAATCTCGGCACGATTCTCGGAATTCTGATTCTGACCCCCTACATTGGCATTTACGCCGCCGCCGTTGGTGTCATTTTTGGTTCCATTCTCCACGTTATCATTCAGCTACCCGCCGCAATTCATACCGGTTATACTCTCAAATTCCGCCTTCGGTTTAATCACAAGGGTGTTCGCCGGATGCTTCGTCTTATGCCGCCTCGCTCTTTTTCTCTTGCTCTCGTTCAAGTTGAGCGTATTGTTTCTTTAAATATTGCCTCCGCCTTACCCGCCGGATCATTTACTATTTTCAACTTCGCTCGTCAGGTTTATGTTCTCCCCATCACTCTTTTTGGTGTTTCACTGGGACAGGCATCCTTCCCGACCTTAGCTGAAGAAGCACTCAGCAAGGATAAAACTAAGTTTGCCGACACTCTCGGAAAAACAATTTTGCAGATTTTTTTCTTCTGTCTTCCGGCCGCCATCCTCATTCTTATCTTAAGGATCCCCATCGTCCGTATTATTTTTGGTGCCAGAAATTTTCCTTGGGAAGCAACTCTCCTGACCGGTAAAGCTCTTGCTATTTTTTCCCTTTCTATCGCCCCCCAAGCTGCAGTTCAGCTACTCACTCGTGCTTTCTACGCCCAAAAAAATACTCGCACTCCTCTCATCATCAACATCGCCACCTTGATACTTTTTATCCTCACTTCCTATCTTTTTACCCACACTTTTTCTTGGGGAATTTTAGGCCTGAGCACCGCAATGAGTCTTAGTAACGCTCTCAACTTTTTGGTACTTTATCTTACGATTAGTGCCACCCTACCTAGTCTTGGAATTACCATGGAAATTATTAAAATGCTTTTTGTCAGCGTCCTTACCTCCTTTGCTCTCTGGATACCCATGAGGCTTCTCGATCAATTTGTTTTTGACACCACTCGTACCGTGCCACTTCTCATTCTTACGGCAATCGTCAGCCTTATTGGCCTTATCGTTTATTTTGGACTTGCCAATCTTCTCAAGGTTAAACAGTACGCCGATGTTAAAAGACTCTTTGTTAAGCTCGGCAACTGGCGTCAGGTGCTCGGAGAAACCGACGAGGTTATCGAGACACCGATTGTCGGCTAAACTTACATGGAAAACAAAATCAGAAACTTTTCGATTATCGCTCACATTGATGCTGGCAAGTCCACTCTGGCCGATCGTATGTTGGAAATCACCGGTACGGTCCGAAAAGACAAAATGACCCCACAACTTTTGGATAGTAATCCTATCGAACGTGAAAGAGGAATCACCATCAAGCTTGCCCCCGTCACCATGAACTACCATGGACACACCCTAAATCTTATCGACACCCCTGGTCATGTGGATTTCAACTACGAGGTTGAACGCGCACTGGAAGCTTGCGACGGTGCCGTTCTTCTTGTCGACGCCACTAAGGGTGTCCAGGCACAGACGGTCGCGAATCTCAGGCTTGCTCGGAATTTCGGCCTTACCATCATCCCTGTCATCAACAAAATTGATGCCCCCCTTGCTGACGTTTCTGCCGCCACGAGGCAGATTAAACAACTTCTTAACATTTCTTCCGAACCCTTTTTTATCTCTGCCAAAACCGGCGAGGGAGTTGCTGACCTTCTCGACAAAATAATCTCCGACTTGCCCTCTCCCAAAATCGAAGACAAACCACTACAAGCCCTCGTTTTTAACTCTGTTTTTGACACTCACCTTGGCGTTATTGCCTTTGTCCGCGTTATTACCGGGGATCTGCACACCGGTGACAAGCTGGAGTTTCTCAACTCCGGCCAAGTTTTAACTGCTTCAGAAATTGGTGTTTTTAATCCCAAACGTGAGGGAAAAAAAGTCATCACAGCCGGCAACGTCGGCTACATCATCACCGGACTCAAAGATATCCACCGCATTTTAGTAGGAGATACTCTCTGTCTTGCCATCCAAAGTAAAGAAGTTACTCCTTTGCCGGGATTTCGCAAAATTCACCCCAATGTTTTCTTGGATATGTATCCGGCTGATGGTTCTCAGTATCGCGATCTTGTCGAAGCCCTGGAAAAACTCAAGCTCAACGACTCTGCCCTAACCACACAGGGGATTAACTCTCCCATTCTTGGTCAGGGTGTAAAAGTGGGTTTCTTGGGGCTACTTCACTCCGAGGTTGTTGGGGAACGTTTGGAGCGAGAGTTTGGCCTTCCCGTTATCGCCGTTTCTCCCTCCGTTGAGTACAAGGTTAAGCTCAGAAATGGCTCTGAAAAAATCTTTAGCTCAGCCAGTGATTTTCCGGATCCGGCTATCATTGCCCAAGGTTTCGAACCCATGGCGACAGTCAAGATTGTTGTTACCGATAAATATGTTGGTGCTGTCATGCAACTTTGTCAGGATCTCCGTGGCAATCTGGTGAATGTTTCATATCTTGACCAGCTTGTCGAAATCGATTACCTGCTTCCGCTTATTGAAGTAATCACAGCTCTTCACGACAGTCTCAAAAGTGTTTCCCAGGGGTTTGCTTCTCTTGACTATGAACTTGCCGGTTGGCACGAAGCCGAACTGGTTCGTCTTGACGTTCTCCTCAACCATGAAGTCTTTACCCCAATGAGTATCATCACCGTCAAAGAAAAGTCGTCATTTAAAGCCAAAGCTATCGCCGAAAAACTAAAAGAAGCCATCCCTCGTCAACAATTTGAAATTCCCATTCAGGTTGCCATTGGTGGCCAGATTATAGCCAGAGAAACAATCACTGCCTACAGAAAAGATGTCGACGCCAAGCTCCACGGAGGCGACTTTACCAGAAATCTCAAACTTCTCCAAAAACAGAAAAAGGGTAAAGCCCGTATGAAACAATTTGGCAAAGTCCAGCTTCCCCAGTCAGCTTTCCTCGCTGTGGTCAAAGCTTAAAAATCTATCGTAAAAATCGCGGCCGAGTTCGGTTCAAAATACTCACTTGTTTCCCAGATTGCGCTTGATGTTGCAACATTTAGTGTCCTACTTTTTCCCATAAAATTTTGGCGGGTAATTGTAAACTCACCCTTAGGTAAATTTTCTAATGTCATTGGTACAGCCTCCACATGAGACCCCTTTGGGTCATAGTTGGCCACTAAAATCTTGATATCACCATCATCGTTTGTCGTTGCTAAACTTTTTACCCACGATCCTTCTCCTGAAACACTAAGTCTATATGGATAAAGCCCGTTTATAAACTCAATTGCTTTGTATCTGGGCTTCTTTTCGGGAACGCCGTATTTTTCGTGAGTCAATAATCCCCACCTTCCCCAATATTTTTCCGCCCCCGGCCCGTCCTTAATCTCAAAGACAAAAGCTCGATCAACTGCACCCACCATGATTCTTGAAGAGGCTAGAAAATGGATCGCACCGCTTCTTTCGTCATACCCCTTGTTATTTTCACTATCAAAACCCCACTCGGTCACATAAAACTTCAGATTAACTAGCGCCGGAATATTTTCTGCCCAAGATCTGGCGGACTGAACATCTTTTTCAAACTGTTCAAGGTCGGTTGTGTA
Organism: uncultured Pseudomonadales bacterium; assembly: GCA_964638575.1. Taxonomy (GTDB): domain Bacteria; phylum Patescibacteriota; class Microgenomatia; order UBA1400; family MFAQ01; genus UBA2277. Next base: position 14,419 of record CAZWYN010000001.1, read on the forward strand.
CTTATGCCAGCTAATAAAATCCATCCTTAAACTGTTTGCATCCACGAATTTGATTAGTTTCTCAAGCCAGTTTTGATAGAGACCAGTTGTGGCAGGACCTCCAATTTCAAACAGATTTGTTCCTCGCACGTTCGCTGCCGCCCTGGCCGAAGCCGCATACATATCCAGATAATTTTTATCTCCGTATGTTTTATATCCGCCAAACAAATCCGGTTCATTCCAAACTTCATAGATTACCCCGTCAATATTTTTTTCATTTACTCCGCTATAGTGTTGAATCGTTGCGCCTACAACCTGACCCCACTCGTTCCAGTCTTTAGCCGGCGAAACCATGTCATCCTTGGCGATAACCTCAGGCATATAAGACAGCGATAAAAAAGGTTTGGCTCCGGTAGCCATGATTGAAGCTACGGCGCCGTCGAGACGGCTCCAGTCATATACCAGTTGGCCGCCATTTCTCGACACTACTTTATATGCATCATATATGTGGTCTATCCGGACATACTCCGGTTTCAAAGCACGCACCTCCGGAATTACACCGGCAATCATGTCTTTAGCTTCTTCTCCGCCCTGTGCCAGATTTCTCCAGGGTATAGGCATTTTCCCCAAGACTCCCTCGATATTGAAAACCAGGTTCGCTGGTTGCCCCGAGGCCTTACCAACGAGCTTCACCGCATTTGGAATCGCCACCACCACTATGATAATTACCAAGAGTCCTAAGATTACTGGCGTCAACCCCCTCAGGATCTCTCTTTTTATAGCCATGAATTAACTTTACACCACATAAGCGACTTGACTCCCCATTATCACTCATGTTATATTACTGCTAATCACTGTCTTAGTGAGAGTGATAAAAAAATATGGATCTAACTGAAAGACAGACTCAAATAATTAAAACGATAGTCGAGGAGTTTACCGAAACGGCCGAAGCTGTTGGTTCGGTTACTCTGGAAAACAAATATCGCCTCGGTGTTTCACCCGCCACTCTCCGAAATGAGATGGCTGTCCTTGAGGAAAAAGGTTTTCTTACTCAACCTCACACCTCGGCCGGCCGCATTCCTACCCCCATGGCCATCAAGTTTTATGTCAACGAACTAATGAAAGAAAAAGACTTGTCTGTAGCCGAAGAAGTCAACGTCAAGTCTCGTGTTTGGGACCACCGCTATAACCGCGACGACCTACTTCGCGAAGCCACCAAGGTTCTTTCTGAAAGAACTAAGTCTCTCTGCATTGCGACTACCGAAGAAGGCCAAATGTATCACGCCGGTTACGCCAACATTTTTAACGAAATTGAGTTTCAGGATTTTGAAACCGCCAAAGAGGTTTTTTTTCTTCTCGACCAACACCAACGTCTTCGAGATATCTTTAATCGCGCCGGAAACAACTCTCCAATCCACATTCTTGTTGGTGACGAAATGGGCATTGCTCTTCTCCGGCCCGCTAGTTGTGTCTTTGCTGATTTAAATATTGGAGGCCATCGTGGCAGTCTCGGTATCATCGGTTCTAGTCGCCAGGAATATGATCGCAACATTCCCTTCGTTCGCTACGTTGCCAATTTAGTTAATCAAATAGCTCAAGAATGGTAAAAAAAATTCAATCATCCAAAAAAGAAATTGAAAATCTCAATTTCCAAGTTAACGAGTTAGAAGGTAACTATCGCCGCGCTTTGGCCGATTACCAAAACCAGGAACGGCGCTTCAAAGAGACCCAAAACCAAATCGTTAAATTTGCCAACGCCACTCTTCTCGAAAAAATTATTCTCAATCTTGACTCACTTGAAATGGCTCAAAAACACCTCAAAGATGCTGGTTTGGAAATTGTTATAAAACAATTCTTGGAAACATTGAAAAATGAAGGACTTCAATTAATTGAATCAGACGGCAAACTGTTTGACCCTATTACCATGGACTGTATCGAGGTTGTCCCCGGTAAAAAAAATCACGTTGTTTCTACCCTTACCAAAGGTTACTATCTTTTTGACAAAATACTCCGCCCCGCCAAAGTTAAGGTTGGTTCAGGGGCAAAATAACTAGCATTTATAAATTAATTAAATAAAACATATGTCCAAAATAATCGGCATCGATCTCGGAACCACCAACAGCGCTATTGCTGTTATGGAGGGAGGCAAAGCCAAAATTATTCCTACCTCTGAAGGTAGAAATACTTTCCCTTCAATCGTAGAACCAATTAAAAATTTAGTAGGTGATGTTGCCAAACGCCAAATGGTCCTCAACTCTGAAAACACTATCTTTAGTGTCAAAAGATTAATGGGTCAAAAATTTTCCGGCAAACAAGCTCAAAAAACCAAAGAAATTTCTCCTTACGATATTGAAGCCGGCAAAGATGGCTTGGCCATCATTAAAATTGGAGGTAAAACCTATACTCCTCAAGAAATCTCCGCCAAAATATTACAAAAAGCCAAAGCCGACGCTGAAGCCTATCTTGGTCTAACAATTACCGACGCCGTAATCACCGTTCCCGCCTACTTTGACGACTCTCAGCGCCAAGCCACCAAGCAAGCCGGTGAAATCGCCGGACTCAATGTCCAACGCATCGTCAATGAGCCAACTGCGGCCGCCCTTGCCTATGGATTAGACAAAGGTAAAAACGAAACCGTCGTTGTTTACGACTTAGGCGGAGGAACCTTTGACGTTTCCATTCTTGAGCTAGGCGATGGTGTTTTTGAAGTTAAATCCACCAACGGAGACACTTTCCTCGGGGGAGATGACTTTGACCACAAAATCATCGAGTACATTGTTTCCGAATTCAAAAAAGAAAACGGAGTCGATCTCTCTCTTGATAAACAAGCGCTTCAACGTATCAAAGACGCGGCCGAAAAAGCCAAAATCGAACTTTCCAGTACCACCGAAACAGAGATCAACCAACCCTTTATTACCCAGCGTGACGGTCAACCTCTTCACTTAACAATGAAGATTACCAGAGCAAAACTTGAGGAACTTGTTGATGATTTGATTCAAAAAACCATCGAACCTATGAAAAAGGCTCTTGCTGACGCCAAGATTGAAAAATCCGCCATTGCCGAAATAATTTTGGTCGGTGGTATGACTCGTATGCCCAAAGTTCAGCAAGTGGTCAAAGACTTCTTCGGTAAAGAACCCAACAAATCTGTTAACCCAGATGAAGCTGTTGCCCTTGGTGCCGCTATCCAAGGAGGCGTTATCTCTGGTGACGTCAAAGACGTTTTACTTCTCGATGTCACCCCTCTAACCCTTGGTATTGAAACCATGGGTAGTGTCATGACCCCTCTCATAGAGCGCAATACTACTATTCCTTCCAGTAAGTCTCAGATTTTCTCTACCGCGAGCGATAATCAGCCCCAAGTAGAAATTCACATTCTTCAGGGAGAGCGCCCTATGGCATCAGACAACAAGACACTAGGTAGCTTCGTCCTAGATGGTATCCCCGCCGCTCCTCGTGGTATTCCCCAAATTGAAGTCACCTTTGACATCGATGCCAACGGTATTTTGAATGTACAAGCCAAAGACAAAGCGACCGGCAAAGAGCAAAAGATTACCATTAAAAACGCCACCAACCTTTCAGACGAAGAAGTTGAAAGAATGAAGCAAGAGGCCGAAAAATTCGCCGAAGACGACAAGAAGAAAAAGGAGTTGGTTGACAAGAAAAATGAAGCCGACACTTTAATCATTCAAACCCGTAAAGTCCTCAAGGACTCCGGTGATAAATTTGACACCACTGCCAAAGAAGAGATCGAAAAGTCTCTCAATGAGTTGGAAGAAGAAATTAAAAAATCCGATTCTACCACCGAGTCTGTCGATACCAAACTAAAAGTTGCCACCGAACTTGTCCAAAAACACGCCGAAGCTTTATACAAAGCCGCCGGAGAAAAAGACAAACCTAGTGAAGAACCAAAAGCAGAAGATGGAAAAGCAGAAGAACCAAAAGCCGATACGGAAAAGGCCGAGGAGGGCGAGGTAGTTGAGTAAAACTAACAAATTCAGGGGCTCATTTTTCCGAGCCCCTGATAAAATGGTTTGTTAATCACATATGGCCACTACTAGAGATTACTATGACATCCTGGGTGTATCTAAATCAGCTACTGCTGCCGAAATAAAATCGGCTTACAGGAAGCTGGCTCTCAAGTGGCATCCCGACAGAAACAAAGAAGCCGATGCTCATGAAAAATTCAAAGAAATCAACGAGGCTTACGAAGTTTTGAGCAATCCCGAGAAAAAAGCCAAGTTTGATCAGTTTGGCCACGCCGCTTTTAGCAACGGAGGTGGTGGTAATCCGTTCGGTGCCGGTGGCAATCCTTTTGGTGGTTATTACCAAGCCGGCGGTAACATTAATTTTGAAGACTTATTTGGAGGTGCCGGTGGTTTCTCTGACCCCTTTGATATTTTCAGCAGTTTTTTTGGGGGGGGATTTGGAGGTCAACAGCACCGCCAGCAAAAAATCCATTACAAACTAAAAATTTCTTTTGATGAAGCCATTCATGGTGCCGAAAAAACCATCGTTCATCAGGGCAAAGAATACACGGTGAAAATCCCTGCCGGCGCCGATAACGGTACCCAAATTCGTTACTCGGACTTTGATATAAGTTTTGCCGTCCAACCAAGCAAAATATTTAAACGAGAAGGTTATGACATTATTGTTGACCATGATGTTCCCTTGTCACTAGCCATTCTTGGCGGCGACACTATTGTTCCCACACTCGGTGGTGATCTCAAAATTAAAGTTCGCTCCGGCAGTCAACCCGGAACAGTTGTTCGCCTCACAGGCAAAGGGGTAAAACATCTCAGGGGAAATCAGCACGGAGATCTATATATCCGCTACAACATCAAGATTCCCACCCGCCTCTCCAGCAAACAAAAAGAGCTCCTCAAGAAATTCGAAGAACTTAATTAGCAGTTTGTCTTGCTTCAATTTCCTTAACCACTTTCACATAAGATTTCTTTTCCGGCGGATCAATACCAATAACTTCCCCCAATTTAATTTTTAGTTGCGGGTTTTTTGCCATCTCTCCCAAAGCAATTCCAAGAAAAATTCTTTGCCATTCTTGTTCCTCAGTCTTCATCTCCATATCCCAGTCAATTAATACCTGATTACTATTTTGAATAACCCCCTTCGTCTTCTCTACGTCTTCTACATACATACCAGTTATCATTTTGAAACAAATCTGTGGACCTGTTGGGTTTTCCTTGTTAAAAATATGAATCAAATTTAAATCCAAACCCAACGCCAAAGCAATTCCTATATCAACTCTTGATCCTTCAGACGGAGTGCCTCCAGCATTCCACAATATATCAACTCTTCCACCACTTTTTGCTGCCTCGTGTAAAAAATTCAACTCTGCCATCACAATGTTGTAACCAGTGGCGTCCTGTTGGGGAGCATCTTTCACCGGATTAAACAACCTAATTTCTGGCACATCAAGACTTTTTGCGTGTTCTGCGATTGTCAAAGCCTGCTCTTCTGTTACATTTCTGACGGGAGAGAGTAGATAAACTAACTTCTTACTACCCGTTTCCTTATTTGTTTCCGCTTCTTTATTCTTCATATTCTGGATTGTAACATGTTATAATAAGCTCGATTAAGTGTGTTTAGGGCGGCGTAGGTCGTCTTTTTTCTTAAAACATACAAAAATATAAAATAAAACAAAAATGGATACACAAACTCTATCGGCCAGGACCGAATTTGCCGCTGCGATTAACCAAATTTGTTCCGAACGCGGTATCGCCCCGGAAACAGTTCTTGAAGCTATCAACACCGCCCTTATTGCTTCTTTTAAAAAAGACTATCCCGAACAATCGGAAAGGCTTGAAGAAGAAGGCAAAATCATCTCCGCCGACGTCGACTCCGATAACGGTCAATTCCGTTTATTTGTCGGAGAAGAAGGCGCTAAGAAAAAAGATCTTAAAGAAATTACCCCCCCAGGTTTCGGTCGTATCGCCGCTCAGGCCGCCAAACAGGTAATTTTACAAACTATTCGTGAAGCCGAACGCGACTCTGTCCTTGCCGATTATCAGGACCACATTGGCGAAGTCATGACCGGTATGGTTCAGCGTATGGATGGTAGAAACGTTATTATTGACCTTGGTCGTGGGCAGGCAGTTATGCCTCCGGAAGAACAATCACCCACCGAGTTTTATCGTCTCAACTCTCGCCTCAGCGTTTACCTGAAAGAGATAGCCGACACCATCAAAGGTCGTCAAATTATTGTTTCGAGAGCCGATGACAGACTCCTATCTGGTCTCTTCCAAAGAGAAGTTCCAGAAGTCAGCGCCGGAAGTGTCGTCATTAAGGGCGTTGCTCGTGAACCGGGAAGCCGTTCCAAGGTTTCCGTTGAGTCCACTCAACCCGGAGTTGACCCGGTAGGTTCTTGCGTTGGTCAAAAAGGTGTTCGTGTTCAAGCCGTCATCAACGAACTGAACAACGAAAAAATCGATATCATCCAGTACTCCGAAGACAAAGATAAATACATCAAGGCAGCCTTAGCCCCAGCCGAAGGCCTTGATATAAGCTACGACAAGACCACCGGTGAAACCATTGTTACTGTTCCTTCAGATCAGCTCTCTCTGGCTATCGGTCGTGGAGGTCAAAATGTCAAGCTCGCCGCCAAACTAACTCAAACCAAGCTACGTATTATCTCGGATGAGACCAAAGACATTCAAACCGGTATCGTCGCCACGGGGACGGAAGAGTTTGAGATTGATCAACTCGGACTAGACACTAAAACCAGAAATCTTCTTATCGAAGCGGAGTTAACTCATATCGAGGATCTCACATCTGATAAACTCGACTCAGTCAAAGGCCTCGGCCCCAAGACTCTTGAGAAAATCAAAGCCCAGCTCGCTGTTTACAAAAACTAACTTAATCCTATGCCGGACAAAACAACTACCACCAGGCCTCCGGTGGTTACTATTCTAGGGCACGTAGATCACGGTAAAACGTCTCTCTTGGACCGAATCAGGCACGCAACGGTCGCTGCTGGCGAAGTTGGAGGTATTACTCAAGCTATCGGCGCTTATCAAATCGAACACCAAGGGAAGAAAATTACTTTTATTGACACTCCAGGCCATGCCGCTTTCTCCGCCATGCGTCGTCGTGGTGGTCAAGCTGCTGACGTAGCCATCCTGATCATTGCCGCTGATGACTCGGTCATGCCTCAGACAAAAGAATCCATCGAACACATCAAAGCCGCTGGTATTCCCTTTGTTGTTGCCGTCAATAAAACCGATCTAGCTGGTGTCAATCCGGAACGCGTTAAAACCGATCTGGCCAATGAAGGAGTTTTTGTTGAAGGTTACGGTGGTAATGTACCTATAGTCAATATCTCTGCCAAAACAGGTGAGGGAGTTGATGGTTTACTGGAAATAATTCTTCTTTTAGCCGAACTCGAAGAACTCAAAGATAACTCCGGCGACTGTCCGGCTACTGCTTTGGTGATTGAGTCTTCTATGCATTCTCAAAAAGGCCCCTTGGCCACCTTATTGGTTAAGGGTGGCGTTTTTGATAAGAATGATCCTCTTTATGACGGCAACGTTGATTTCGGTAAGATCCGTTCTATGCTGGACTTCTCTGGCAAATCAATAGACAAGGCTACACCCTCAACCCCTTTTCAGGTTATTGGTTTCGACAAAGTTCCCAACATCGGCGACATCATCACCAATGAGCCTTGTGGAGATCAAACTCAAAAAAGCACCTTCGGTGCTGCAGACACCGTGAGTGAAGATATTCCGACCGTCATACTCAAGGCCGACGTTCAAGGATCACTGGAAGCTATCTCCGAAAACATCAAAGACAAAGCCAATATTGTGTCAAGTTCTGTTGGTTTAGTTACTGACTCTGACATTGAAACCGCCATTGCCACCAAGGCCGAAATTTTAGGTTTTAACGTCAAGATGTCCGCCCCGGTTGCTCGTATGGCCGAGATCGAACACATAAAGTTTTCAAACTTTAAAATTATTTATCAACTCTTTGACTATCTCAAGGAACTACAAGAAAAAAAGGCTTCTCAAACCGCCCCCAAAGTAATAACTGTTGGTGAGGCAAAGGTACTGAAAGTATTTAATTTTGGAGGCACTATCGTCTACGGTTGTTTAATCACTTCAGGAAAAATGAAACTCGGCGACACGATAGGGGACTCCCAAATTACCTCTCTCAAGGTTGGCAAAGCCGACGTTGAGGAAGCTAAAAAAGACCAAGAATGTGGTCTAGTTTTGTCTCCCAATACTGAGTATAAAGTTGGTGATATAATGACGGCCACAACTCTAGAATAATAAAATTATGGAAGACAAAAAATCGGAAACTACCATCAATAATCTGATTGATTCCGCCAAGTCAGTCATTGTTATTCTTCCTCCAGACTCGGGAAAAGATCTTGTCGCTGCCGGTATTAGTCTCCATCTTGCTCTTAAGGAAGCCGGCAAAGTTTCTCAAATTGGATGTGGCAGTGAAGTTCACGTTGACTCTCAAATCGAAGGCGTTTCCGAAATTGCCGACACTATCGGTAGCCGAAACTTAATTATCTCCTTCGACTACAAAGAAGACGATCTGGACAAAGTCGACTATGATGTCCGTGACGACGGTAAATTTTATTTATTAGTCAAACCTAAAGCTGGTGCCCCAGTACCCGATATTGGAGGAGTAAAATACTCTTACTCCGGTGCTTCGGCGGATCTGGTAATTACTCTCGGAATTGGTTCACTTGAAGAACTTGGTAAAATCTATGCCGACGAGAAAAATTTTCTAGACAGCGCCAACATAATAAGCCTCAACAACTCCCTTCGTCCAGCCGCCTTTACCTCAAATCTTTATCACCAAAACACCAGCTCTTTTTCCGAGCTTGTTACTAATCTTCTAGAAGAGCTGAAACTCAAAATTAATCCTTCCATTGCCCAAAATCTCCTTATAAATATCTACGCTAGTACAAATAATCTAACCGGGAGTCATTTAACGGCCGAAACTTTTTCTGCTATTGCTTTCCTCATGCGTGCCGGAGCCCATCTTCCCAGTAAGCCAGTTCAAGTTCCCAGTTTCTCTCAAGCCCCTTTTTTTGAAATTCCAGCCACTCAACCTGTAGAGGAAAACATTCCTCTTCCGGAAGAAGAAAGTGCCCCCGTTCCTTCTGACTGGAACAAGCCCAAAATCTTCCGTGTAGGTGACAATCAGGACGCCTCTTAGGTTCTATGTCATATACCAAAATAAGAAATCCTCATAAAATTTCTCTGAAAACGAGTTAAGACCAGTTCCTGGTCGAAAGCAACGCCAGAGGACAAATATTTCGAGTATTACCAATTTTATTAACTCAATCTAATTATTGGCAAAATCCCGCCAATCTGTTACAATACACACCGATATGGCTCTTAAATCCGAAACCAAAATAGACATCATTAAAACCTTTGCCGCCAGTGATAAAGACACCGGCTCTCCTCGTGTGCAAATTGCTCTTCTTACCTCCCAAATCGAAGAGTTAACAAACCACTTAAAGGTTCACAAAAAGGACAACCATTCTCGTCGTGGCCTCTTGAAGATCATTTCCAAGAGACGTCGTCTATTAAACTATCTTGCCAAGTCCAACTCCAAAGATTATCTTGAAGTTACCAAGTCTCTTAACATTAACAGTCAGTTGCGCGACTCAGCTAAATAAGCTTGAGGAGTAAATAGAGCATATCCATCCAAGGGAAGACTCCTTGGGTATTTTCTGTTTTCTTCTCAAGACCGAGTGGCGCGAAAAAGAAAGGATTCGGGATGACTCATCCTCAAACCACCATTGTTCTCAATGGTAAAACTATTACAATCGAGACCGGCCGCTTTGGCGCCCAAGCCTCAGGTTCTGTTACCGTCAGATGTGGCGATACTGTCGTTATAGCCTCATGTGTAGCGACCAACAAAGTCAAAGAAGGAATTGATTATTTTCCTCTTTCCATCGATTACCAAGAAAAGTTCTACGCAGGAGGAGTAATTAGCTCTAGTCGTTTCATTAAGCGTGAGGGCAGACCATCCGAAGGAGAAATCCTCACCGGTCGTGTCATCGATCGTTCCATTAGACCTCTTTTTGATCAGGCTTCCCGAAATGAAGTTCAGCTTCTTGCCTCTCCTCTCTCCATAGATGGAGTTGAAGAACCTGAAATCCTGGCCATTATCGCCGCCTCGGCCGCTATCTCTATGTCCGACTATCCTTGGGCAGGTCCTATTGGTGCGGTTCGTGTCGGTATGACTCCTGAAGGCGAGTATATTGTCAACCCTACCAACGAACAAAAAATAACCTCCCCCTTAGACTTAGTAGTCTCTGGTCCAAAAGGCGGTATCTGTATGGTTGAAGCCGGTGCCAACGAGGTTAGTGAAGAAAAAATGACCGGTGCCTTATCTTTTGCCCAAGAATTTGTCGATACGGTAGCCGAAGGCATTGATAAATTTGCCAAAGCTAATGGTAAACCCAAGCGTGTTATCCCCACCACTGAAATCGACCCCGAAATTCAAAAATTTGTTAAAGACGAAATAGGTGACCTTGCCGAACTTCTCAAAAACGAGGCTACCAAGACCGGCACTCAAGCAAGAGAAATTGTTACTGCCATCTGCGAAAAACACCCCGAATCTAACCCCAGCCACATCGCCGAAACCGCCGACAATATGCTCCGTAAACTGGCCAGAAAAAACATTCTCGAGACAAAAGTTCGTCCCGATGGTCGAGGTACCGAAGATATTCGCCCAATCAATATTGAAATAGGCCTTCTTCCCCGTACTCACGGTTCTGCTTTCTTCCAGCGCGGACTAACTCACGTTCTTTCGGTGGTCACCCTCGCTTCTCCCGCTAGAGAACAACTAATCGATGGTATGAAAGGTGAGTCCACCAAACGCTACATGCATCACTACAACATGCCCGGCTATGCCGCCGGAGAAGTTGGTCGTCCTGGCACTGGTCGTCGTGAAATTGGACACGGCGCTTTGGCCGAAAGAGCCCTCATTCCTGTTCTTCCTGATCAATCCGAGTTCCCTTACGCCATTCGCGTTGTTTCCGAAGTCATGTCTAGCAATGGTTCCACTTCCCAGGCTTCCATTTGTGGTTCTACTCTTTCGTTAATGGACGCCGGAGTACCAATCAAGAAAGCTGTCGCCGGCACCGCCATGGGTCTAATTACCGAAGGTGACCAGTTTGTCACTCTCACCGATATCTGCGGACTCGAAGATCACCTAGGTGACATGGACTTTAAAGTAGCTGGTACCATAGATGGTATCACTGCCCTTCAGATGGATGTTAAAGTCACTGGCATCAAAGCCGAGGTCCTAACTCAGGCAGTTGAACAGGCCAAAAGAGCCAGACTCCAAATTTTGGAACTTATGACGGCGGCTATTACCTCCCCCCGCTCCAAGATTTCTCAGTACGCTCCTAAGATTGTTTCTACAAAAGTTCCTGTTGCCAAGATTGGTGACGTTATTGGATCGGGCGGTAAAATCATTCATCAAATTCAAGACGACTTCCTCGTTGAAGTTAACATCGAAGATGATGGTACGGTTACGGTTACGGGTAACGATCAATCAAAAGTTGACGGTGCCGTCGCCTACATCGACTCTATCGTTGCCGAAGCCGAAGTGGGTAGAACTTACCAAGGCACCGTAGTCAGAATTGAAGCTTTTGGTGCCTTCGTCAATATACTTCCTGGTAAAGATGGACTAGTTCATATTTCTCAAGTTCAGCCTGAAGTATTCAAAGCGATGAAAATTGGAGACAAAGTTGATGCTAGATGTTACGAAGTCGACTCCATGGGTCGTGTTAATCTCACCATGCTCAAAGAAGGCGAAACACCCATAAGAGCTGAGCGTCCGATGGGTGGCGGCGGAGACCGACCAAGATTTGGTGGAGACCGTGGTGGCCAAAGAAGTGGCGGCCGTCCCAATTTCCGTAACTTTAGAGACAGTCGTTAATGTAGAATCTATCTAGGCCTTAGCTAAAAACGCCCCGACTTACATTGGGGCGTTTTATTGACAACAAATACTATAAGGTGTAAAATCTCCCCCAGTTTGCACGGTGGCCAAACCACCTGCTCGCACATTCAATTTTTTAAAGGAGTAAAAAATGAAAAAAAATCTGCTCGTTATTCTCGTTGTTCTGATTTTGCTCGGCATAGGTGTAGATTATCTTCTTCTCAAGACCTATCAGAGCACACCACAAACAGTCCTCAGTTTTTCCACTGACTCCGGTCATAAGATTTTAATCACAGGAACTACCGACACGGTAGATGTGGTTACAGCCAGTGATGATTATTACAGGTTCAAGTCTAGTGGTTATGTTGTCGAGGGCATGCACATCACCGGAGATTATTTCCAAAATTTCTCCACAATACAAGCTGGCCAATGGATTATCGAGAGCGGAGATACGGTATCCTTTACGGTTTATTCTCCAGTTCCCATTACTGTCACACTGGTGGCTACTGTAACCTACACTATCCTTGTCATTCTAACCACTCTCCTAGTATTAATGTGGATATTCGAGATGATATACGCCATTCTATTTTAGATTAACCAGTCTTTTGTTTTACTCTACCGGGTCACTCGACCCGGTTTTTTATGGCAAAAAATCGCGTATATAATGAATCTATGGACTCTCCTGCCCCAGCGTCAACACAGCCTACTTCTATGCTCGACGATCTTCGTCACAAGATTGAAGGTATCGTAATTCCTCCCGAGCTCAAACAAAATACCCTGGAAATGATTGCTCGCCTTGAACGCCTTTCCAGTCAAGGTTTCTTCTCGGAAGAATACGAAAAACTCAGCCATTACATTACCTGGGTCTCCAAAGTTCCCTGGGCCAACAGAGTCGAGCGGCCTATCGATCTCACGGCTATCAAAGCAACCCTCGATAAAAATCATTACGGTATGGCCGAGGTCAAAGAACGTATTCTTGAATACATGTCCGTCCTCAAACTTCGCTCCGCCAAAAATCTTGGTGTGGCCAGAGCACCAATTATTTGTCTGGTTGGTCTTGTTGGTACCGGAAAAACCACCTTTGCCTACTCGCTTTCCGAAGCTCTTGGTCGACCCATTGCCCGTATTCCCTTTGGGGGTTTAGGTTCAGCCAAAGATCTTCGTGGTGAGTCTCGTCTTCATCTTGAAGCCGAACCTGGTTACATCGTCAGAGCTCTTTGTGACGCCGGCGTCAAAAACCCCATTATCCTCCTTGATGAAATCGATAGAGTCACCGAGGAATCCAGAGCCGACATTATGGGCGTCTTGGTCGAAATTCTTGATCCATCTCAAAACAATCGTTATCTCGATCACTTTATTGACTACCCCGTTGATCTTTCCGAGGTTATGTTTATTGCTACCGCTAACAACACCGGCAATCTAGCCACAGCTGTTATGGATCGTTTGGAACCCATCCAAATGCCTTCATACTCCGACGACGAAAAAACCCATATCGCCCAAAACTATCTCTTCCCTAAAGCCTTGGAAGCCGCCGGTATGGATCCTAGCCTCATTACGATAGATCCTGCCCTCTGGCCCACGATCATCCGCCCTTTAGGTTATGACGCGGGTATCCGCACCCTCAATCGTACCATTGAGGGAATTGTTCGCAAGGCAGCCTTGTTACTTGTCACTGGTCAGGCTAAATCCTTTGCTCTAAACTCGGAAAACATCAAGTCCTTCCTCCCCAAATGGTAGTCTAAGACTTTAAAATCCTTTTCATTTCTTCCTCAATCGCCAAAGCTCTTCGTTTATTTTTTCCAAAAATAATATATGCCAGTTTCCCCATCGCCAGTAAGTTTGAAGAGGCGATTACCAGTCCTTCACGGGTTTTTCTTTCAAATAGAATTGGCATCATTAATTTATGCAGTTTATCAAAAGTAAATACTTTTTTACTTGGAATCGAATAATTATTATCTGATAAAACATAAACTTTTTTCATAAACTCACGTCCGGCCAGTTCCACCGCCGCTTGATAAACGTGAGTCCCTCCAGTGACTCTGACATTTGACTCGTTCACAAAAATCTCTCCACCTTTACCGGCAATAAAGTCGATATCAAAAAAACCTCGATAACCATCCTCGGCATACTGTTCACCTATAAGATATCCAATATCGGTAATTCTGGAAGCCACCCGTCTTGGTAGCACCTCCTCTCCAATCTCCACACCTCCAAAAACTCCTTTTTCGTCAACTCGCATACCGCAGTAATACAAAAGTTTCACCTCCCCATCTTTTTTTATCAAAAACTCCGCATTCGGAAATCCGCCTCCAATTCTCGGATTGGGCTTCACCAAGGACTCGACCACGATCGGAAATTTTTCCCAGTAAGTATCGCCATTAAATATCTCAACAATCTTTTCTTGACACTCGCGGAATTTTTTTGGCAAGTCTCCTTTCCGAAAAATCAAAACTCCCAAACCGGAATGCCCTTTATTTGTCTTGATTACCACTCCGCCCTCTCTTATATATTTATTGGCTGCAATTCTGGCAGAGTCCAACACTCCCGAGCTCACTACCCCGTCAGGCATTTTTAGATCCGACCTGATCGCTCCATTTATCTGGGTCAGTTGACGAATTCCCGATTTACAGCCGTAAAAATTCACCGTCCAGGCATCTGCTTCTTCAGGAGCTTCAGGAGTTCGAACATCAACACCTCTACTGGAAAGCTCGCTTACCAGGTGCAGAAAATAGGGTGAGGTAGAGTAGGAGGTCAGAATTAATCTTTTACAGGTCTTTCCTAGTTTTACCAATCTATCCATAACTACTTTATCCTTCAAAATATCCTCGCAAATTATGCCGGTCTTCATTTTGGGAATCAACACTTCCATCTCCCGCATCTTACACACGTCGATAAAATACTTTACGAAATGAGGATCCAATTTTTTGGGGGCAATAAAGGTAAATTCAAACTCCTCAGCCATTGAAAACAAATCTCGGTCGGCCAGGTTGGCATTTTCCTCAATCTCCGACATCCTGGCTTTTTTGTCACCAATTGTCTGAATAAATGGCCAAACGTCCTCCGACAAGTTGAAGACACGAACCACTCTCTCTTTCACCATTTTTTTCATCCAAAAAACAGTTTACTCTATTTTCAATTAAGATAAACATCAAAACTAGCCAGCAGGATGTGGTATAATAAACCTATATTAAGTTTAGGCTTGACTAAGACAAGTTACCTTTGACCCCGAAAGTTTATTGCAGCTTTGGTTTCCAAACAATTTCCTTAGTAAGTGTAAAATAAATTAAGTTAAGCTGGCCTTTTGCCGGCGCGTTCAAGCAGTGTATCTGTTTTGATCAGTTTAGTAATTAAATAAATATAAATATGGATTTTAAAAAAACTCCTCTAAAAATTATTCCTTTGGGTGGCGTCGGTGACGTTACCAAGAATATGTACGTTTACGAATACGGTAACGAACAAATCGTGATCGACTGTGGCATGGGCTTTCCTAAAGACGATGCCCTCGGTGTCGATGCTGTTATTCCGGATATCAGTTATCTCGAACATAGCGACAAAAAGCTTCATGGCATTGTCCTGACTCATGCTCATCAGGACCATGTTGGTGGTTTGCCATACATACTTCCCCGTCTTCACGGCATCGAAGTTTTTGGCAGCAAACTGGCAATCGCTATAGCCGAGATCAAAGTTCGCGAGTTTGGCATCACCAATAAAATGACCCCAGTTGAAGGCAAGCTAGATCTTGGACCTTTTCATCTGGAATTCATCCACATTACCCATTCCGTCCCTAACTGTTTCCATGTTTTGATCAAAACCCCGGCCGGTACTGTTTATCATGGTGCCGACTTTAAATTTGATCTTACTCCCATCGACAATCTTCCTCCAGACATGGGTGCTATGGCTGTTGCTGGAAACAATGGTGTTGATTTGATGCTTACCGACTGTCTCCGTGTGGAAAAAAATGGCTTCTGCCCTTCAGAACGCTCTCTTCTTACAGCGATCGATAATGAAGTTAGATCCGCCGAAGGCAAACTCATCTTTACCACCATGTCTTCATCAATCTCTCGCATTCAGATGGCCATTGATGCCTCAGCTAAATATCATCGTCGTGTTGCCATTGTTGGGCGTAGCGTAGAACAAAATGTTGAAGCCGCTGCCAAAAATGGCTTTATTAAGATTCCCAAAGGGATTTTCATTAAAAGCCAACAAGTCAGCAGTCTCCCCGCCAATCAAGTAACCGTGATCGTCTCCGGTTCCCAAGGTCAAGTCGGCTCTGCGATGCACAGGCTTGCTAACGATGAACACACTCAGATCAAGCTCAAAAAAGGCGACAAGGTGGTCATTAGCTCCGATGCTATTCCTGGCAACGAAGGTGATATTTTTGACTTACTAGATACTCTCTATAAAAAGGGTATTGATGTTAAGTACTCCGGAACCTCCGAGAACCTTCACGTCTCCGGACATGGCTATCGTGGCGACATGATTCTTCTTGCGCGTTTGGTAAGGCCCAGAAACATCATCCCTATTGGTGGCAACCTCCGCCACATGATGATTTATAAGGATCTCGCCAAAGAAATGAATTTTGACCCCGAAAAAGTCTTTGTCCTTTCAGATGGCCAATCAATTCTTCTTGAAAACGGTGTTGTTAAAGAAGGTCCCAAAATCGAAACCAGAAACGTTTATGTCGATGGTTTAGGTATTGGCGACGTCGGCACTGTTGTTCTACGTGACCGTCAGGTCATGTCTGCCGACGGAGTTCTCCTTGCTATTGTTCCTATGCGACGCGATAACTCCCAGGTTTCTGGTGATATTGAAATCATTTCCCGTGGTTTTGTTTACCAAAAAGAATCCCAAGAACTCATTAATGACGCCAGAAAACATGTTTACAGTTGTCTCAAAGATCTCAGAGGTCAAGCCACCGACTGGGGGTTCATTAGAAAAAAGATAGAAGGGGAGTTGGAAAAATTTGCTTTCGAACATACTCAGAGACGTCCTCTTGTTATAGCCATACTTTTGGAGGTTTAAAATTATTTAGCTTAAGCTATACTTAGATTAAATATGGCTCGTAAAAAAGGTCGTCGCTCAAAGCCCTACAAACTGAATCTAAAAAAAGACACTGCTAACTCTGTTATGGCATTGTTGATTATGGGTACCGGTGGCTTAATTGCTATTTCTTTTTCTCAGCAAGGGGCTTTTCTCACCCAAGTCAACGAAATTGGCCGCAATCTTTTGGGTTGGCCACTTCTTTTATTACCCTTTATCTTTGTCGTCGGTGGCCTGCTTCTTACTCATGTTAAGCTCGCTATCGCCTCAGCCCACGTTCTTCTCGGCAGTGTCGTCACTATGATTTCTTTAAGTGGACTTACCGGTTCGGGCAGTATCGGTTCGGGTATCAGAGAATCAATCATCTCTCTTATTTCCACCCCCGGAGCAATCCTTTTTTTCTTGGTCGGTACGGCCATTGGACTCTTCATTCTTTTTGAAACCTCTATTGAAGACCTCGTAGTCTTTATCCAAGAAAATCTCAAAAGAGTTGGTGACGCCGGCAGCAAACTCCAAACGCTCGGCAAAAAGAACGGCACTGTTTTTGTCAGCAAGCCAGGCTCAGTCAAGATCACTGGCGGAGAAGACAACTATGCACCCCCCATAATTCATCAGGAAGACACCAAAAAACCTTCTGTGGTTGGCCAACTACCCCCCAAACCCATGCTTGAGGGTGCCACGGCCACAATCTGGCAGTATCCTCCAATTAGTCTTCTTTCGGATCAAAAACTCGGCAAAGCCGACCGTGGAGATATTAACAAAAATATTGAGGTCATCCAAAATACTCTTGAGTCGTTTGGCATTCAGGCACATGTTTCCGAAGTTCATAAAGGTCCCGCTGTTACTCAGTACGCACTGACCATCGCTATGGGCACCAAGCTGTCCAAAATTAATGCCCTTCAATCCGATTTGGCCCTTGCTCTTTCCGCACCTCAAGGGCAAATCCGTATCGAGTCTCCTATTCCTGGTCGAGACTTAGTAGGTATCGAAATCCCTAATCGCTCCCTCGAATTTGTTTCCCTGAGAGACATGCTCAGTTCACCTGCCATGCAAAACAACAAGTCGAAAACTATGGTCTCTCTGGGCTTAGATGTTTCCGGTACAGCTTGTGTCGTAGATATCGCCAAGATGCCTCATATCCTCATCGCCGGTACTACCGGTTCCGGAAAATCAGTTCTTATCAACGCCTTTATTGCCTCCATTCTTTTTCGCGCCTCTCCCGAAGAGGTCAAATTTATTATGGTTGACCCAAAACGTGTTGAGCTCACTCCCTACAGCGGTATTCCTCATTTACTTACCGATGTTATCGTCGATGTCGACAAAGTCGTCAACGCTCTTGGTTGGGCTGTGGCCGAAATGGAAAGACGTTACAAAATTTTTCAAGAAGTTGGCGTCAAAAATATTGCCGGTTACAACGAAAGTAAGGCTTTTCAATCCATGCCTTACATCATCATTGTTATTGATGAGATCGCAGACATTATGATGAACAAAAACGCCGGCGAAGTTGAAAACCATATTGTTCGTTTGGCCCAAATGGCTCGTGCCGTTGGTATTCACTTGGTTCTTGCCACCCAACGACCTTCCGTTAATGTCATCACTGGTATTATTAAAGCCAACATTCCCGCCCGTATTGCTTTCCAAGTTACTTCTATGATTGATTCTCGTGTCATTATCGACACTCCTGGTGCCGAAAAACTACTAGGTAAGGGAGACATGCTTTTTATTCCTCCTGATGTGGCCAAACCCAAACGTATCCAGGGAGCATTTGTTTCCGAAAAAGAAATCGTCGATCTTCTCAAGTTTATTCAAAGCATTGGTGTTGAAGTCAAAAGAGATGACACTATTACAAAAAATGTTTCCAAAGGAAGAATTGGAACCGGTGGTCAGGACATGGGTAATGTAGATGAAAAATTTGAAGAAGCCGCCAGACTCTGTATCGCTGAAGGTAAAGGCTCTGCCTCCCTTCTCCAGCGTCGTCTTGAGGTTGGCTACGCCAGAGCCGCAAGAATTTTAGATCAACTGGAGAATGCCGGCATTCTTGCCCACGCCGAAGGTAATAAGCCTCGCGAAATTATTGTTAATAGTTTTGATGAATACCTGCCCCAAAACGAAGAGCAGGAACAGTAACTGTTATGAAAACAGTTGGACAACTTCTTCACTCTGAAAGAAACAGAAAAAATATTTCTATTTCAGAACTTTCTTTGGCCACCAAAATTGATGGCAAATATATCGAAGCTCTAGAAGCAGATCGTTACGATCTTCTACCCTCCGAAACTTTCGCCAAGGGCTTTATCAGAAACTTATCGTTGAGCCTTGGTAGCGATCCTGAAGATTTTATTGCTGTTTTTAGGAGGGATTATCGTAATCCAGAACTCAAAAAAAATATTGTTAAACAGCACAAAAAATCGAGACTTAATCTTCCCCACATGTCTTCACAACTCTTTCCAATAATTCTGGGTGTAATTGTTTTTATTATTTATCTTATTTTTCAGTTTAGAGTTATTCTCACTCCTCCTCCCCTCACTGTGAATCGTCCCCTTGAGGGCGCCGTTCTTTCCTCTCCAGTCGAAATTCAGGGCTCAACTTCTACAGACTCCTTGGTTACCATAAACGGAGACAATGTCGTCAAACCAGATCAAAACGGTGCTTTTCAGGTGAGCATCAGCCTTCCTGTTGGTGAAATCTCCGTAAAAATAAAAGCCACCAATCGTTTTGGGAGGGTCACCTCTACCGATCTCCCCCTTACCATCATCTCCAACTAACCGAGAAAGCAAAAAATTTGCTATGATGAATATATGACTTTGTCACAGATTGTTTCGCTAATATCTGTCTCGGTTCTCACCGTCGTTGCCGTTATTGTCGGTATTGAATTGATCTTGGTTCTCAAAGAACTAAAAAGCTCTCTAACAAGAGTCAATCGCACTCTTGATACCGCCGATGAGACCCTCCAAAAACTTTCTCAGCCAGCAGTTGGTCTCTTTGCCATTATCGAAGGTTTCCGTCAGTCCGGAAAAATTGTCGAAATGGTCCAGCACCTACTTGGCAAAGACAAACCGTCAGCTCCGGTAAATCTTGAAGAAGATGAGCCTCAATAATAACCAAGACCACCACTTTTCCTCCTTTGCTATGGGAGCAACCATAGGCGTTATTGCCGCCCTACTTTTTGGCACCGAAGAGGGCCGAAAAGTCGTCAAAGAAGTCCTGAATGCCATTCCTGAAAAATACAAAAATATTCCAGGCAATCTTCTTCCTCACGAGAAACCCGAAGAAGCACTTCGGACTCCGATAATCTCCCCCCAAGAAACTCCTCACCACACTACCTATGATTTTGAAGCACCGCCACCACCCCCTCCCGTCGTTAATCCTTTTCGTCCTCAATAACTGATTCTGAATTCTTTTGTGCACAACGACTCGTTTGAGCTATAATTTGTATTCAAATGACCATCAACGACATCAGGAGCAAATTCCTCTCTTTTATGGAAAAAAGAGGACATGCCATTATTCCTTCGGCATCACTAGTTCCCGAAGGCGATGCCACCACCCTTTTTACCTCTGCCGGTATGCAACCAATGATGCCCTATCTCCTTGGTCAAAAACATCCCTTAGGAACCCGTCTTGTTGATTCCCAAAAATGTTTCCGTTCCGGAGATATTGACGAGATAGGAGACAACCGCCACACCACTTTTTTTGAGATGCTTGGCAACTGGTCACTAGGAGATTACTTCAAAGACAAACAACTTGAATGGTTTTTTACCTTCCTGATAAACAAAAACGATGGTTTGGGTCTAGATCCCAAAAAGCTCTTCGTCACCGTTTTTGAAGGAGGCTCTGGTGTGGGTAAAGATGTGGAAGCTGTTTCCATTTGGCAAGATCTGTTTAAAAAAGTAGGAATCAGCGCTAAGGAGGGTGAACGTATTTTTGCTTATCCCGCCAATAAAAACTGGTGGTCAAGATCGGGTACCCCCGAAAATATGCCTGCCGGAGAACCAGGAGGTCCAGACTCCGAGGTCTTTTTTGATTTTGGTGAAAATCTGAAACTCCACGAAAAATCGAGTTTTAAAAAAGAAAAATGTCATCCCAACTGTGACTGCGGTCGTTTTATGGAGATTGGCAACTCTGTTTTTATGCAGTATCTAAAAAAAGAAGATGGCACCCTTGAAGAGCTCCCTCGTAAAAACATCGACTTTGGTGGTGGTCTTACCCGCCTGGAGGCTGCCGTCAACTCCGATCCGGATATATTCAAGATCTCCAGTCTCCTCCCTTTGATTTCGGAAATTGAAAAAATTTCCGGAAAATCTTACTCTGATGTCGAAAACCAACCTCTCATGCGCGTGATTGCCGATCATCTCACGGCTGCTACCTTCCTCATCAAGGATGGTGTTTTTCCAACCAACAAAGCCCAGGGATATGTACTCAGAAGGATACTTCGTCGTGCCGCTGTTAAACTATATTTTCTGACTTCCGATTTTGAAACTCTCGAAAGACTTGCCGAACTTAGTTTTCTAGTCGCTCAGATTTATTCTCCTCTTTATTTCGATATCAAAAAGGACACCCCGGTTCTTCATGAGACCATAAAGACTGAAATTAAAAGATTTAGTGTTTCACTGGACAAAGGGATTAAAGAACTCCAAAAAAATCCCAAAATTGATGGTAAAGCCGCCTTTGACCTCTATCAAAATTATGGTTTCCCGCTGGAAATTACCGCTGAAATACTATCCAGAATGAATATAAAAATCGACACGAAGCAATTTGAAGCTGAGTTTGAAAAACACAAACAACTTTCTCGTTCTGCCTCAGCCGGCATGTTCACCGGAGGCCTTGCCGACCACTCCAAAACAGTCACGGCGTATCACACAGCCACCCATCTGCTTCATGCTGCACTCCGTCAAATCTTAGGTACCCATGTTAGCCAAAAAGGATCCAATATCACCTCGGAAAGGCTCAGATTTGATTTTTCTCATCCGGAAAAACTCACAGATAGAGAGATTCAATTAACCGAAGAGTTAATTAATAAAGCCATCTCCGCTAAACTTCCGGTTACCAGGGAAGAAACAAAAAAAGACGACGCGATTGCGCAGGGAGCCATGGCTTTCTTTGGCCAAAAATATCCTGACGTGGTGAGTGTTTATACGATTGGCAACAAAGAAAACACCTTTTCCAAGGAAATCTGTGGCGGACCCCATGTGACTAATACGAAAGAACTTGCTAAGATAAAGATAGTCAAACAGGAGTCATTGGGCGTTGGGACACGTCGCCTTTACTTACAGTTTGTTTGACGACTTCAGTCATGAACTTAGTAAATCTATTTGGAAACAAGTCAAAAACCAAGGAACCGGACTATTTTTTGGCCATCGAGATTCATGAATCTCTCATCAAAACCGCCCTCTGGGAAGTTGCCGAGGGAACTCCCTCTGTCATTAAAGTGGGATCATTCGAGTCGTGGGCAGACGAAGACTCTCTTATAAATGGGGTCGACGCCTCACTCGAGCAAGCAGTCAAAGACATCGATTCTGAGCCCCGAAAGGTTATTTTTGGACTTCCTGATTCCTGGATTAATGACGGCAAAGTTCACCCTTCAAAAACAAAGCTAATAAGTCGTCTAGTCAAAGAACTAGGACTTGATCCCATTGGTATGGTTCCCATAAACTCCGCCATTGCTCATTACATGAAAAATCTTGAAGGCATTCCCCCCACGGCTATTCTTCTTGAAATCTATACCACTAAAGTCGTTGTCTCTGTTATCGAAAAAGGCGAAATAACCTCATCGGAAGAAACTGCCAGGTCAGATGATCTAGCCCAAGACGTCGAGGAAGGACTAACCGTTATTGGCAAGGAAAAGCTACCGGCTCGCTTTATCCTCACCAACGGCGGAGCACTTGAGGAAGAAGAACAGCACATTACCTCTCATCCTTGGCAGGAACGGCTACCTTTTCAGCACATGCCCAAAGTTGAAGCCTTACCCGTAGACTTTAGTATTCGGGCAATTGCCCTCACCGGGGGGACTGAAGCTGTTCAGTACCTTACCGGAAAGACAAGTGAAGAGCCACACGAAGAGAGTCTTCCTCACGAAGAAACCAATATTTATGTTCCGGAAGTATCACCGACATCCATTGATGAGCTCGGTTTTTCGTACGAAGAGGCCGACGCCCCTTCTTCTGTAGAGAAAGCTCCCCCTGAAACATATCTCGAACCATCCATCGACATCTCGGAACCAGAATATGCTCTTCCCCAAGAAGAACCTACCTTTACTCCAAAACCAAAAACTAAACTCGCTTTTTCCCTACCAACTTTTCCAAAATTTAGTCTTCCCGACATAAAAGTAAATAAACTTTCTTGGTTATATTTACTAGCCCTACCCTTGTTGTTGGGTTTGGGCTACGTCCTCTATCTTTTTACAGGACAGGCAATCGTCTCCATAGCCTTCAATCCTCAAAAAATCACTGGTCAATACACCATCTCCATTGCCGAAAGTTCCGTTTCCGCCACACCTACCTTGCTGGCCACTAAAAAAACGGTTTCTGGTTCAGCTAAAGAACAAATTCCTACCACTGGGGACGCAACTGTAGGAGACAAAGCTTCCGGAGCAATTACCATAGCCAACAAATCCACAGCCCCCATTGTTATTAAAGCTGGCTCCACCATTCTTTCCGAAAATAGCAAATATGCGTATACCGTAAATGATGCGGTGACCGTCGCTTCCAAGAGTGCTGATGTCGGCATCGTTCAGGGAGCATATG
The DNA here is from genome assembly GCA_964638575.1 of uncultured Pseudomonadales bacterium. Classification (GTDB taxonomy): domain Bacteria; phylum Patescibacteriota; class Microgenomatia; order UBA1400; family MFAQ01; genus UBA2277. The sequence continues at coordinate 38,103 of CAZWYN010000001.1, forward strand.
GAATTGCGCCGGGGGTAAAAGTAACGGCTGCCAAGATTGGTGCCGACTACAACCTTCCCAAAAACTCAAATTTCTCTGTTGATAACTACTCAAAAAACACCATCATCGCCGTCGCTGACGCAGACTTCTCCGGTGGAACGTCCAGAGCAGTTCGTGCAGTTTCCAAAGCCGATCAAGACAAACTTCTTTTGCTGGCCACCGAGAAAATAAAGACGCAGATTCAAACCTCAACTCAGTCACAAACTCCCGGATTTAAATCTCTGGCGCTTTCTGAATTTGCCTTCACTAAAAAAACTTTTGACAAGAATATTGGCGAAGAAGCCACAGTTCTAAATTTGGATCTTGAAGGATCGGTTGATACTCTCGTTTACTCCGAAGATAATCTTTATCAACTAATTGCGGCTCAGCTCACCCCCCAAATACCCGCAGGGTCGGAAATTTTTCCCGGAAACACCGCCATCATACTCGAAGAACCAGTTAAAAAAGACGGCTACTACGAAGCAAAAGTAAATGTAGAGACCAGCCTATTCCCCAAGATTGATGAAGAAAAATTAAGAGCAGCTATTGGGGGAAAGTCCGTAACCGGAATTCGCCCTTACTTCTCTACCATTCAAGGATTCAGTCAGCTTAGGGTAAAAATTGCCCCCAAAATTCCAATTTTCACCAACTTCCTTCCCCTAAAAAACATCAAGTTTGAACTAGTGGAGGACTAACATGCTCTACGGATACAAAAAGGCTACGGCGAAAAATCCGCATCCTGGACGAAAAATCCCCATATATCTAAAAACCGTGCCAACACTGATTTCTGCTCTTGGCCTTGGAATTCTTGGTGCCGTAGCTTATCCCGTGGTAAGTTACCAATTAAAAGACTTCCAGCCGTTTAGTCTAGTGAACACCGGTCTTCTCTCCCCAGTCTATTACGAATCAAAAGCAAGTTCGGATCGTGAACCAAAGATTTTGGGTGACTTGGACTATACTAAAGCCAGTAGCTGGTTCCCTGGAGACACTCAAAATAATCCCTTTACTGCCCCCAAGATAGACGATGGCAGCATCCCCGAATTTTATTCCATCTCTATTCCTTCTCTCGAGCTTGCCGATGTTCAAGTAAGTTTATTTGACGAAGATCTGGCAAAACACCTGGTCCAGTATCCTCAAACCGCGCTTCCCGGGGAACTCGGTTCGCCTGTAATTTTTGGCCACTCTACCCTTCCACAATTTTATAATCCCTTAAAATACACCACTATTTTTTCCAATTTACCGAAAATGAAACTTGGTTCGGACGTCTTTGTCAAATACAAGGACGCAGAATATACTTATCGGGTTACCAGTATTGTTGAGGTAAAACCATCGGAGCTCTGGGTACTAAAACAAAACTACAATGCTAAAACTATCAAATTAATTACTTGTGTTCCTCCCGGAACCACTCTCCGTCGTTTGGTGGTGGAAGCAACTCTTATTGAAAATTAAATATGAAAACAATACTTTGTCTCGATCTTGGTACCGCTCATACAGGCATCGCCATCTCTCGCGAGGGAATCCTTGCCGAACCTTTGGCTACCATTTTTGAGTCAAAAAAAGATAAACTTCTCGGTAAACTCCTCCCCTTTATAGCCAAAAACGATCCTGGAACCATCGTTATTGGTGTTCCTCATCATGGTCCGTTGGTTGAAACAGCCTCAGATCTAAAAAAAGAGCTTCAGAAAGTTTTCTCCGGTGAAATTGTTTTGTTTTCCGAAGACTTTTCTTCCCGTTCGGCCAGAAGTCTCCTGAAGGAAACGGGCAAAACCTTAATAAGAAGAAAAGAGAGTGAGCATCAAACGGCCGCCGCTATCATTTTGGAGGATTATCTGGACAACGCCAATAATTAACTACTTTGATACAATAAAGTTATGTTCAAGAATATTATTGCTCCAGTCCAGGCCTGGCTCCTTTCCAAGGGCTCTTGCGTCGGTTGTGGCACTCCACTCGTTGAGGGTGAAAGTGTTCCTTCAAAAAAGGTCAAAGACTGTAATCAGGTCACTTGCAAATGTGGTCGTATCTTTATTTATAATCCCAAGACAAAAACTTATCGCCGTGCCCTTTTAAGTGAAGTATAAATTAATGTTTAAACGCCTTTTTACTGTCTTCACTTTCCTTTTTATTGCTTTTTTTGGTTGGTTTTTTCAAGCTACTAGACCAGTCACTTATAAACAGACATCTGCCACTCAGTTTGAAATTAAGTCCGGTTGGAGTATTGACCGCATTGGTCAAGAGTTAAGTACCGCCAAACTAATAAGATCTAGAGCTGCCTTCAAAATTACCGTTATTGTTCGTGGTATTTCCAACCGAGTTCAGGCCGGTTTTTTCAGACTTTCACCCAACATGACCACTACCGAAATAGCCAATAGTCTGACTCACGCCAGCACCAAAACAATAAGAGTCACTATCCCCGAAGGTCTTCGTCGTCAAGAAATCGCCCTTATCTTCGAAAGTGCCTTTAAAAATGCCGAAGGTAAGACCTTTACTACTACCGAGTTTATTTCCAAAACCGCCGACAAAGAGGGGAGACTTTTCCCGGATACTTACGACTTTGATCCCAAAGCCACTACTTCCGCTATCATCAGCCGCCTAGAAAAAAGATATTTGGATATCTTAGTTGAGGCGAAAGTCTCGGAAGCAGACACAGACAAAGTAACCATAATAGCCTCTCTCCTGGAAAGGGAAGCGGCTTCGTCCGCCGAAATGCCCGAAATCGCTGGTGTCATTGAAAATAGAACCAATGCCGGCTGGCCGCTCCAAATTGATGCCACTGTTCAGTACGCCTTGTCTACCATCCGCTGCCGAAAGCTTGACTGCGATTGGTGGCCAAAAAGTCTTATCAGAGCAGATCTTCAAATTAACTCACCCTACAATACCTATCTCAATCAGGGCTTACCTCCCAAACCAATCAGTAATCCCGGGAAAGCCGCCCTCATGGCAGCTGCTTCTCCTAAGAAAACATCTGCCTGGTTTTATCTTCACGATTTAAAGGGAAATATTCATTTTGCAAACACCATCGAAGAACACAATAAAAACGTTTGTATCTACCTTCAAAAAGACTGCGGCAACTGATTAATCTTTAGATTGACAACGGCCTCAACACTATGATATCCTAATGGCACTGCTATAAACTTGGCTGGATTTTGTGTCGGTCAGGTTTTCGTATGTTTCATTGTTATTTACTTTTCCTTAAAATCCAAAACGGATGAATAAACAAACCAATCGTGAAAACTGGGGAACAATAAACCCGGTATTACCAGAATTGAACTTGATTCAAATTCAAATCAACTCATACAAGCAATTTCTCCAAGACGGCATAAGCGAGTCTCTCACAGAGCTTAACCCCATCAAAGACTTCACCGGTAAGGTTTTTGAATTCGAATTTCTTTCAAATCGTATTGGTCTCCCCAAAATCACTCCCAAACAAGCAATTGAGAAAGGTGTCACCTTTGAGGCTCCTCTTTGGGCAACCGTTAAGTTAACCAATCTCCATTCCAAAGCCACCCAGCAACAGGAAATTTTCTTGGGTGACATTCCCATGATGACCTCCACGGGAACCTTTATCATTAATGGAGTCGAGCGTGTCGTTGTTGATCAGTTAGTTCGCTCTCCGGGTGCCTATTTCACTCGTGAAGTTGATCCTCACTCCGGACGTGCTATTCATCAGGCTGAAATCCGCCCTATGCGTGGTTCTTGGCTGGAAGTAATAGTCAGTCGCAACGATCACCTCTCTGTCAGAATCGACCGTCATCGCAAAGTATCTGCCACCACTCTCCTTCGTGCTCTAGGTTTTAGCACCAATGAAGAAATTCTCGCGCTTTTTAGTGAAGTCGACGTCGACAAAGATCACCCCTACATTGCCACCACTCTTCTTAAAGATCCAACCACCAACACAGAAGAAGCTCTTCTGGAGTTCTACCAAAAGGTCCGTCCCGGTGAACCAGCCGTTCTCGAAAACGCCAAAGCCCTTCTTCACCAAATGTTTTTTGACCCTCGACGTTATAACCTAGGGCTCGTTGGACGCTACAAGATGAGCCGAAAACTTGGTCTTTCCATTCCTGTAGACAAGCAACACGTTACTCTCACTATCGACGACTTTGTCGGTTCTATTAAATACCTTATCGACCTTCAAAATGGCAAAGGTAAAGTTGACGACATTGATCATTTAGCCAATCGTCGTCTTCGTTGTGTAGGCGAACTTGTCAATCAGACCTCCTTCAAGGCTGGGCTCTTGAGGCTCGAGCGTTCCATCAAAGAGAAAATGTCTCTTGCTAAACCCGACGAACTTCCCACCCCCGCGGCCTTTGTAAACCCCAGACCAATAATTTCCGCTATTACCGAGTTTTTCCGCCGCAACAGACTCTCTTCCATCCTGGATCAAGTCAATCCTCTCTCGGAAATTGACAACCTTCGTCGTATCTCCGTCATGGGACCTGGAGGTATAACCAGAGAACGTGCCAGTTTTTCCATGCGTGATATTCACTCCTCCCAGTACTCCCGTATCTGTCCAGTGAGATCTCCCGAGGGTCCAAACATTGGTTTGGTTACCTATCTGGCTCTTTACACTCGTATCAATGACTACGGTTTCCTCGAATCACCATATCTAAAAGTTGAAAAAGTAACCAGAGGTGGCAAAACCAAGATGGTTATCGGTAAGGAAATTATTTTCCTCGCCGCCGATGATGAAGAAGACGTTTATGTTACTCACGCCGGAATCGAACGCGATGGGGATGTCATTACCCAAAAATGGGTTCCTGCTCGATACCAAGGCAAATATCTCGAAGTCGATGCCGATTTAATCCAATACATTGACGTTGTTCCTCGTCAGGTTGTTGGCACCTCGGCTTCTCTCATCCCCTTTATTCAGCAAGATGAAGGTACTCGTGCTCTCATGGGTACTCATCACCTTACTCAAGCTCTACCCCTAGTCAAACCGTCCGCCCCCATTGTTGGTACCGGTATGGAAAGCGTAGTTGCTCAAAGTATGGGCTGGTCCGTTACCTCTCAGTTTGCCGGCGAAGTTATCTCCGTTGACGCCGACCATATCTCTATCAAGCTTTCTCCGGCTGACGCCAAAATTGCTGCTTCCGAGATCTCGCCTTTTGACTACGGTTTTGTCGAGGTTAATCGTGACATCGTCACCTACAACATCAGAAAATACCACAACTCTTCCCAAGACACCTCCTACAACCAGCATCCCTTGGTCGACATTGGAGACAAAATTAAAAAAGGTGACTGCATCATCAACGGACCTGCTGCCGAAAACGGCGAGTTGGCTCTCGGTCAAAATCTTTTAATTGCCTATGCCGCTTTCGAAGGTTTGGGTTACGAAGATGCCATCGTTGTTTCCGATCGTTGTGTTAGTCAAGACCTTCTTTCTTCTGTCCATATTCACGAACACACCTGTGATGTTATGGATACAAAGCTTGGACCTGAAGAGTTAACACGAGACATCCCTAACGTTGCCGAAACTGATCTGCGAAACCTCGACCACGAAGGTATTATTGCTGTCGGTTCCGTAGTTGGCCCCAACGACATTTTGATTGGAAAAATTGCTCCTAAGGGTGAAACCGAACTTACCGCCGAAGAAAGGTTGCTTCGTGCCATCTTTGGTGAAAAGGCAAGAGAAGTTAGGGACACCTCTCTTCGTATGCCTCACGGCGAACAAGGTGTCATCATTTCTATCCGCATTTTAAATCGCGATGACGGTGACGAACTTGACGCTGGAGTCATCAAACAGATCAAAGTCAAAGTTGCTCAGCTCAGAAAAATTACCGTCGGTGATAAAGTCGCCGGACGTCATGGTAATAAGGGAGTCATTAGTAAAATCATTTCTCAGGCCGACATGCCCCATATGGCTGACGGCACCCCAGTTGATATTATTATTTCTCCTCTCTCTGTTCTCGCCCGTATGAACTTAGGTCAGCTCCTGGAAGCCCAACTTGGATTTGCCGGAAGCAAACTCGGTAAACGCTACTCGGTTCCGGTTTTTGAAAATGTTTCCGAAGCCAAAATCGCCGCCGCTTTAAAAGAAGCCGATCTTCCCGTCACCGGTAAGATTCAGCTTTACGATGGCCGTAGTGGAGAGGCTTTCGAAGAGGAGACCGCAGTTGGTGTTACCTACATAATAAAGCTCAACCACATGGTCGAAGACAAGACTCATGCGCGTAGTATTGGACCTTACAGCTTAGTCACCCAGCAGCCATTAGGTGGTAAGGCTCAAATGGGTGGACAGCGTTTAGGAGAAATGGAAGTCTGGGCTCTCGAAGCACACAAAGCAGCCTATACCCTCCAGGAAATGCTCACCATTAAATCCGATGACGTTGTTGGTCGTTCCAAAGCCTTTGAATCAATTGTTAAAGGTGAAACGATCTCCATGTCCTCAGTTCCAGAGTCCTTCAAGGTTCTTATGAAAGAACTTAACTCTCTCGGACTGGCAATCGTTCCAACCGGATCGGTTGAAGTTGTCGATGAAGAACCTACCGCCATCAAACCGGAAGTAGCCGCTGAAATTACCGAAGCAACCGCGATGAGCGAAGAACTTCAAGCCGCTACTTTTGAAGATGAAGAGGAATCTGAAGAAACCGAAGAGGTGTCGGAAGAAGCCGCTGAAGCGGGTATTACCAAGGAAGAAGTAAATCAGTAAAAAATATGAATAACATTGTCGATTTCTCAGGTTTACAAATAAGGCTTGCCAGTCCAGATGACATCAAAAAATGGTCTCATGGTTTAGTCACTAAACCGGAAACCATTAATTATCGTACCCAAAAACCAGAAAAAGATGGTCTTTTCTGTGAAAGAATCTTTGGCCCGGTAAAAGACTGGGAGTGTTACTGTGGTAAATACAAACGCGTTCGTTTCAAAGGCATTGTCTGTGACAAATGTGGCGTCGAAGTTACTCTTAGTCGTGTACGCCGTGAACGTATGGGTCATATTAACCTCGCCGCTCCGGTTGCTCACGTATGGTTCTTCAAAGGAGCTCCCTCAAAACTATCATTACTTTTGGATATTTCTCCCAAAGCTCTCACTTCTGTAATTTACTTTAGTAAATTCCTCATCATGTCCATTGATGAAGAAAAAAGAGAAACCGCTCTAAAGGACATCGCAACACAAAAGGAAACCAAGCTCGAAGAAGTCCATTCCAATTTTGACAAACAGATCGAAGATGTCAAAAAAGAAGGTCAAAAAGAACTTGCCGAAGTTAAGAAAAAATCCAAGGCCAAAGACGAACGAGAGTTAAAATCGGAAGACCTAAAAGTTGAAGCCAAACAAAAAATAGCCAGTCTCAGAGAGCAAATGATTGTTGAGTTGGCTTTTACTGAAGAAATTTATAGCAAACTTGCCGTTATTATCGAAAGAATTCAGGTCAACTCACTTCTCTCCGACTCTGAATACGCCAAACTTGCTGAATACAATTTGGTAGATTGGATGACCGCTGGTATGGGCTCCGAAGCAATTTTGGAGGCTCTCAAAAAAGTTAATCTTGAGGAAATGGCCATTAAGCTCAAAGAAGAGTCCTTATCAAACTCCGAAGCCAAACGTCTCCGTGCCACCAAACGTCTTCAAGTTGTCAGAGGATTACTAGACTCTAAGGTCAAACCAGAATGGATGGTTCTTGAAGTTCTTCCTGTTATTCCCCCAGATCTTCGTCCTATGGTTCAGCTCTCGGGCGGCCGTTTCGCCGCCTCAGATTTAAACGATCTTTACCGTCGCGTAATCAACCGTAACAATCGTTTGAAACACCTTATTGACCTAGGAGCACCTGAAATCATCTTAAGAAACGAAAAACGCATGCTTCAGGAAGCCGTAGACTCCCTTATCGACTCCTCCCAAGCTCGTTCCACTAGAAGATCAAGAACCGGCAAAACCCTTAAATCCCTTTCCGATATGCTTCGTGGAAAACAAGGTCGCTTCCGTCAGAATCTTCTCGGAAAACGTGTCGACTACTCGGGACGCAGTGTTATTATCGTTGGACCGGAACTCAAACTTAACCAGTGTGGTCTTCCCAAGGACATGGCTCTTGAAATGTTCAAACCCTTTGTACTTCACGAGATCATCAAGCAGGACTTGGCTCCAAACGTTAAAGCCGCCAAAGCTTTGATCGAAAAACGCCAACCAGAAGTCTTCGATATCTTGGAGAGAATTACCAAAAAGCACCCTATACTTCTTAACCGTGCTCCTACACTCCATAAGCTTTCTATTCTCGCTTTCTTACCGGTACTGGTCGATGGTTCCGCTATCCGTTTACACCCGGTTGTTTGTGAAGGTTTTAACGCAGACTTCGATGGTGACCAGATGGCTGTTCACGTACCTCTGACTAAAAAAGCTATTCGTGAAGCCAAGAAGTTCATGTTGCCTCAGTTCAATCTTCTCAAACCTTCCTCTGGACAAAGTGTCAACATTCCATCTCGTAAAGAAATGGCCGTTGGTGTTTACTACCTTACCTCAGTTGACGAAACTCTTACTCCCTACAAGTATCCTTTTGGTAGTAAAGCCGAAGCGATCACTGCCTACCAGAACAAAGTTATTGAAGTTCGTCAGCCAATCGATGTCAGACTTGATCCTGAAAAAATGGAAATGACAAACACTACCGTTGGCCGTATCATCTTCAACGAGATTCTTCCCGAGGAATGGGAATTCCAAAACAAGAGTCTTACTGGAAAAGAAATTTCAGCTTTCTTTACTCGCGCAATAAAGACCGTAGATACCAAGCGTGTTGTCAGGTTAATCGACGCTGTCAAGAGTATTGGTTTTGAGTACGCCACTATCAGTAGCTTCTCTTTTGCAATCTCCGATAACGAAGTTTTCCCCCAAAAAGCCGAGCTTATTGCTGTCGGAAACAAAAAAGCCGAAGAAATTGAAGAAAACTACAAACTGGGCCTCATCACCAACAGTGAAAGAAGCAAGCTCACTATTAATATGTGGCGTGAAACCGCCGCCGACCTTGCCGAAAAAACCTGGCAGACTTTCTCAAAAACTAATCCAATTCGTCTCGTTATTGACTCAGCCTCAGGTCGTGTTACCAAAAACTCCATCGAACAGCTCTCTGCTATGCGTGGACTTATCGCCGATCCTCTAGGTAACCTTATCGAACTTCCTATCAAAGGAAACTTCCGTGAAGGTCTAAGTATCTTCGAGTACGTTACCTCCATTAGAGGAAGTAGAAAAGGTCTTACGGACACTGCTCTTCGTACCGCTGATGCAGGTTATCTAACCCGCCGTTTGGTTGATGTCAGTCATGATGCAATTATCCGCGCCGAAGAATGTGGTACTGACGAGTTCATTACAATCTCCGCCGAGGAAAGGGGCAAAATCTTTGGCAAGCGCATTGTTTATCGTTACGCTGTCAAAAAAGTAATCTCTCCTGTCACTAAAAAAGTTTTAGTTGATGCCGGTGAGTTAATCACCGAAGAAATTGCCACCGCTATCGAAGCCGCTGGAGTCAAAGAAGTCGATGTTAGATCTCCCATCACCTGTAAACTTCGTTTTGGTCTCTGTGCCAAGTGTTATGGTCACAACACTGCCACCAATACCCTCGCTATCATTGGTGATCCTGTTGGTGTTATCGCCGCTCAGTCCATCGGTGAGCCAGGTACTCAGTTAACTATGCGTACCAAACACTCCGGAGGTGCTGCTGGTGTCGACGTTACCCAGGGCCTTCCTCGAGTTACCGAACTTTTGGAAGTTCGTACTCCTAAACTTGTTGCACCTATTTCCGAAGTATCCGGGAAAGTCAAAGTAGTTGAAACTGAAAACGGTAATCTTGTAACCGTCACTCCTGGTGGTAAAAAAGATGATCGTAAAGAGTATCTCGTTCCTCTGGCTATGTCTCTCAAAGTGGCCGACGGCGACTTGATCTCTGTTGGTACTCAGCTGGCCTCTGGTGGTGTAGACATTAAGCAGCTCTTAAAGATCAAAGGTCTCAGAGCTACCCAAAACTACCTCATTGGCGAAATTCAGTCCATTTACGAGTCACAGGGTATCAGTATTCACGACAAACACTTTGAAGTTATTCTTCGCAAGATGTGTGACTACGTTCGCATTGATGCCGTTGGTGATACTGCACTGGTTGCTGGAGACGTTATCAGTCGTGGATCCTACGAAATGGCCAATGAAGCAATCATAGCCCAGGGTGGAGAACCGGCTACCGCTACGAACTTAATTCTGGGTGCCATTAGAGCTGCTCTTCACACCGATTCTTGGCTCTCTGCCGCCTCTTTCCAAGACACAACTTCCGTATTAACCGACGCAGCAGTTCAAGGCAAGATTGATCACCTTATTGGTATGAAAGAAAACGTTATCATTGGTCGCTTGGTCCCAACAAGCAAGTTGAGAGCAAAAATTGAGAATATCTGATAAAATACACATCTGAAATATGCCTACAACTAACCAATTAATC
>CAZWYN010000002.1:0-48498 GCA_964638575.1 uncultured Pseudomonadales bacterium
TTTTTATCTTATCATTAACCCCGGACCTACAATACCAAGTAAACTCCATTTTTGTCACCTCAATCTCCGGATTACTAATGGGTACGGCTGAGTCCGAAGATACTATTCCATCCGAAAGAGAATAAGTTGCTTTCCCGCCGGCAAGATCAATCACCACGAGAGTACTACCGGTGACGCCACTGGTTCCGGCCGCTACACAGCTTAATCTGTCATCGGTACCGACACGGACTACCTCGCCATAGCGCAAACTTCTTTCAATCATTTCGTCCAAGGCTCTCAGGTTATTATTCAACGCCGTTTGAATATCACTAATACCGCTTGAGCGAAAACTTCGGTAAAAAATTGCCGTTCCGCCTGCTAACACAATAATCAATAGCGACACTACCACCACCAACTCAACCAACGTATACCCTTTAAATCTGATTTTCATTTTGTCGGTTTTGCTAATATTTGAGAAAATTCGGTTGTAATTTCTTTATCTGCGTCCTTCCACACAATCTTCGCTGTCATCTTCGTACCATTGGCTATACCGGTACTGTCATAGATGATTGTACAAACATACTTGACCGGATCAGGATTATCTACACAAGTGCTATAACCAGCCTGCGGATTAGGACTCTGAAAAAACATCGTTGGCTCCAGATCCCTTGCTTGGCGGTAGTAGTTCAACTGATTCTGGGCAATATTTGTAGCCGCGTTTTTACTGGCCTGAAAGCTGGCCAGACTTAAGGATCTGGAAATAAGATCCGATACTCCCACCAAAACTACAGCAATAATTCCCACCGCTACTACAACCTCGATGAGTGACTGCCCCTTAGTATTCTTAGGGGTATGTTTCATACTCTTTTATACTGATATTTCCGTTTGCGTCTGTTTTTACTACCACGGTGTAGGGATCATTGGAGTTTTGAATCGGGAACTCTCCAACTTGACTGATGGCTCCCGTTCCTGCCCCAAAATAGACGTCTACTGTGTCCGTAAAAAATACTTTCGTTAATACTTCTTCATTGGCCTTCACCAATATTTCTACGCCACTACAAATTGCGGAAGTTGTCATGGTCGTGCAACCTTCCCCCACGCAATCTGCCTTTAAACGATACCGTTCCAGTCTGGAAGCGCAACCGGCAGGGTAAACCAAGTTTTTAGCCATTGCCTGCACTTTCCTCATCTCTGTCGCAAAATTTCTAGCGTCATTCATTGCTGCCTGTCTTTGACCAAAACGGAAATAAGCAGCCAGAGACATTCCTGACATTAAAATAATAATGGCTATCACCACTATCAACTCGATCAACGTAAAACCGCCATGTTTTATTATCCTCATGGATTAGTGAGCGATTTCGCTCCGCCTTCATAACAACTTGCTGTTAAGGTATATCCACCACCTGCCGGAACGTAAGTATAGGTCGTGGTTGGGCAAGGTTTTGGATCAAGTGGGGTACTTGTCAAAGTAACTATCGTAGTCGTTAAAGGACACGTGACGGAGGGATAAACTACAGCCGGATACTCACCATCAATTGATCTGCACATCTCCAAAGCTTGTCGAATAGCCTCCATATCCGCGCTTCTTCTGGCATTTCTGGAGTTTTTACTTATCGTCGTATAAGATACCACCCCGGCTGCAAAAATTACCGCAATTATTGTAATCACCACCAAGAGCTCGATAAAAGTAAAGCCGTTTCTTTTCATTGTAAATTAGCTACACAGTAATGAGTTTTTCCTGCTGCCCAAGAACATCCCGCAGCGGAGTTTCCGGAGGTGTCTTTTTCCATCAGCGCACAGATACAATAGCCCGTGGTGGTCGCGCACGATGTGAACTCAACGTATCTATAGGTAGCATCGTTTATGGGGTCTTCCGGCCAAGCGCCTTTTAAATATGTAGACGCCGTCGAACATGTTTCCGGATACTTATAACTATTCGCAGGATCGGAATAATACTGCTCCAGAGCACTCTGCATGGCCACTAGATCCTGTTTCCTTCTTGAATCTCGTCCACTTTTTTGAGTAGCCGAGTACGACACCGTTGCCAAAGCGACCAGAATTCCGATAATCCCAATTACTACTAACAGCTCCAATAGAGTAAAGGCATTTTTAATTTTATTCATCTTTATTGATTAGTAACTTGATAAATAACTCCCGTGTTTGTGGTTCCTCCGCAGGCAACAACTGGAACCAATTTTGTTGGGTCTGCCGAATTTTCTAAACAAGCAGTGATTCCGTAATTTAAATTTGAATTTGTCGCCGTATAAACATAGTTCGCCCAGCTGCTTCCTTTAGGATCAACAAACACCACCGTGGAGTAACCTCCGTTTATCAAATATGTTGTTTGGTCGGCGAGCGAAAGAGTTGGCGGATATTTTCCACTGTTGTCGTTTCGGTATAACTCCAAGGCTTTCTGGAGCTGGCTGAGATCACTCTTTCTTTGTACGTCTCTGGCTCTGACTCTGGCTTGGTTGAAGTTAAAAATTGACATTCCGGTAAGAACGGCAATAATCCCCATGGTGACCAATAGCTCGATTAAAGTAAACCCGTTTTTTTTCATTGTTATTTTGCTTTTATTAATCCGGTTTCGGAAATTTTATAATTACATGGAGAAGAACCGCAATCGGCACCATCCGATGTCCAGTCGGTTTTTGTGGTAGTTCCAGATATTACCACCGTATCTTTGTCTTCAAGATTTTCCAAAGAAGCATAATAAGCGAAACTACTCAAAGAGTCATCCGGTTTGTAGTAATATTTTTTTTCGTTATCCGCATCAGCCGGTAGTTTATCTAAATAAATCGTCGATTTTCCGTTAAAACAATAAGAAAATTTGGTGGTACAGACCGTAGGAGAACCACAGGTATCTGGTGAAATAGCAGAACTGCACATAATTTGGCCGCTTCCATTGCTGGCTGGATATGAACCCGCATCGTTGTAGTAAAGCTCAAGCGCCTTAGATATTTGGTTCAGATCGTTCTTTCTCTGTGTGTCTTTGGATTTGACCGTCGCCTGCGTAAAAGAACCAATCCCAATAGCGGACAAAATACCAATAATCGCCATCACCAACATTAACTCAATTAAAGTAAATCCTCTCATTTGTCTTCTCACAATTTCATTGTGCTTTAAACCTAATCAAATGTCAAACAAGCAACCCCATATACCAATTCCAAATCGATCCGCCCCATACCAGAGCAATAACTGTTCCGACAATTAAAAACGGTCCAAAGGGTAAGTACTGGCCTAGCCTTTTCTTTCCGGAAATTATTAGGATCATTCCTGCCACCGCCCCCAAAACAAAAGAGAAAAACACTCCCGGAACTATTCTCGGCCACCCCAGTAACAATCCCAGCGCCGGTGCCAAATAAATATCACCCAGTCCAAAACCATCAACTTTTTTAATCATTTTGGTCAGCAGTTGAATAATCAAAAATAGTAAACCCAAACCCAGTCCGGACAGGAGAGCTCGCACAAAGTCCGCAGTTTGCATAATACCAAAGCCGGTTAACCCCACACGGTAAAACAAAGCCAAAGAAAAAAGCAATAGATTAAGACTGAACGGGATTACCATGTACAGTAAATCCGTCATAAAAATGGCCAGCATCACCATTCCGACAGCCAGCCAGAACACCGGCTGAATAAAACTCCAAGGAGACCCCACTAGTTTGAAAAAATTAAAACCCACCAAAAACCACCATACAAACATCACTCCGGTCAAGACTTCAATTAAAGGATAACGAATCGAGATTTTTTTGTGACAATAAGCACATTTTCCCCTAAGCCATAAGAAAGAAAATAGGGGAATGTTATAAAACCATGCCAACTGATGTTTGCACTTTGGACAGATAGATCTACCGGATAGGGGAGAGGAACCATGAGACATACGAAAAATTACCACATTCAAAAAAGATCCCCAAACCGTTCCCATTACAAAAATAAATAATATTACCAAAAACATATCTTATGTTAGCATCATCCACCCATAAAAAAAGACCCCGTTGTAACGGAGCCTTTTTTTTATTAACCTAAATTGCTTACTGGAAACACTGGACACACTGTCCGGCGTCTCTTTGATCGACTGTACAACCCGCGGTAACTACACCTGCAGTTGCAATGTTGTAGATTGTTTGAGCGTCAGATCTATTTGACTTACTCTCAGGAGGGAAACAAACTCCGACTCTGGTTTTACTACCCGAAGTAACATACAAAGTCGTTGACAGACCATCAAAGAAAGTATCTTTTATCTCGCCATCAACTCCCAGGGTGTTATCAATACAAGTCTTCATTCCGGCATCATGACCAGGCGATCCTTCCTTATTAACAAGAACTGTACTGAAAGGATAGTCTGTCGCGGAAACTCTTAAAGTATCAATCGTTGCGGATGTGCAGTCGTACACAGCACCGGTCATTTTGTACCAAGGTAAATAGCCATGTGTAGCATAATATCTCTGTGAAGAACCGAGCATTTCAATTGCCGCACTTCTGTTATTAGTGTCACGAGCCTTTTTCAGCTGTTCAAATGGATCGATTGCCGCCAATAACCCGGCAGCCAAGATTCCCAAAACACCAATGACAATCAAAAGCTCCATCAATGTGAAACCTTTATTTGTTTTATTCATTTTTTTATTATTTTTATAACTGCCACTACTGATATCACTATGAATCATTAAATCTGACTTGTCAAGCTATACATAGGCATAATTACGGCTATAGCCAAAAAACCGACACCTATACCCATGACAACCATAATTATCGGCTCAATGGCCGTCGTCAACGCCTTAATTTTTATCTCACTTTCACCCTCATAAAAGGTCGCGAGCTTTGCCAACACTTCGTCCAGCTTTCCGGTTTCTTCACCAACAGAGATCATCTGTCCCAAAATAGGGGGGAAGACCTCCAGGGACTGAATTGCTTCGGCCAAACTTACTCCTTTTTCAACCAAAACCGCCGCCTGTCTAACTTCCGCCCCGTATACCTTGCTCCCCAAAGTCTCCGAAACGATTTGCAAAGTATCCAAAATCGGAATTCCGGCACCCAGCAAAACACTTACTGTTCTGGCAAACTCCGTCAAAATTACGTCCTTTCGTAGTTTTCCCCAGATAGGGATCCGAAACGTTAGCTGCTCAACGATCAAGGATCCTACCTCTGTTTTTGCCCATTTTCTAATCAAGACCGTCGCCAAAGCTATAATACTCGCAATTACATACCAAAATCTTGCGACAAAGTCGCTAACCCCCATTAAAATCTTCGTTGGTGTAGGCAACTCAGCTCCAAAATCCTTATACATCGCGGTGAGTTTTGGAACCACAAACACCATCATAATTGCCCCAATGGCCACCATGGCGATGGACACAATCATAGGATATACCATTGCTCCTTTTGTTTTGCTTCTAAACTCTCTCTGTTTATCCAAAGTATCGGCCAATTTCTTTAAAACATCATCAAGCACACCGGCCGACTCACCAGCTCGAACCATAGCAATGTACACCGTAGAAAAACCACCTCCGGAACCCTGAAGAGCCTCAGCCAAACTCGAACCCGCCTCAACCTCCGTCAATACCTTCTCAATTACCGTTTTCAAAGACGGTGTTGACTGCAACTTCAGTATTTTTAAGGCATTGACCAAAGGTAGTCCGGCACCTACCATCGTTGCCAACTGTCTGGTAAAGTTGGCTATCTCATCTTGTTTTGGTTTGGAAAATTTACCAAAAATGGAATCAAAATTGAGTTTATCCGCCTCCACTAGGGAGGTAATAATCATTCCCTTACCTCGCAAAATTGAAACCACCTGTTTTTGATCAGTTGCTTCCATCACACCGCTAGACGCGTTTCCCTTTTGGTCTCTGACTTTGTAATTGAAAGTTTTCATTACTATTTATTCCCCAACAATTTGTCTAATACCGACGGTCGAATGGCATACTCCATCGCCACCGTTTTATCAACGACGCTTCGGTTGACCAGATCAGACAAACTTTGCTCCAGCAAGCTCATTCCCAAGTTTCCGCTTGTTTGAATTACATTATCAATCTGGAAACTCTTGCCTTCGCGAATATTATTACGCACTGCCGGCGTTGCGATCAAAATCTCGGTCGCCACAGCTCGTTTACCATCAATAGTCGGAACTAGACGTTGTGCCAATACCGCCTCCAGCACCATTGAAAGTTGTAACACAATCTGAGGCTGTTGTTCTTCAGGAAAGCTATCAACTATTCTCTCTATTGTCTGTGAAGCCGAGTTTGTATGCAGTGTTGCAAATACCAAGTGACCCGTTTCCGCCATAGTCATCGCCGCCGCCATAGTCTCGGCATCTCTCATTTCTCCGATGTATATCACATTTGGGTCCTGACGCAAAACCGACTTTAAAGCATTATCCCAAGATCTGGTATCCGACCCTAGCTCACGTTGACTCACAATCGACTTTTTATTTACATGAATAAACTCCACCGGATCCTCAATCGATACGATATGCTCTGTTCTGGTACTGTTAATTTCATCCAAAACGGCGGCCACTGTTGTCGATTTTCCGGAACCAGTCGGACCGGTCACAATTACAAACCCTTGTTTCAGCTTGGCAAATGCATGACAAATACCCGGTAAATGCAGTTCGTCAATTGCTGGAATTTTATCTGGAATAAAACGTAGTGAAATTGCCGCCGACCCCTTTTGGTAATAGGCATTGGCTCTAAATCTGGCTTTTCCCGCTACAGAAACAGAAAAATCTATTTCCAGATCCTTCAGGAATTTTTCTCTTTGTGTCTGATTCATCAAGTTGGTAATATATCCCAAAAGAACCGAGGCGCTCATCAACCCGGCTGCTTCATAAAGAACCAGCTTTCCCATGAATCTAAAAATCGGGTAGGAATCAGCCATCAGATGCAGGTCAGATGCTTTTTTTTCGGCAGCCATTATTAAAAGATCCTGAATGATGTTGCCGCTTTTTTCCATTAAACTTGAGCTACTCTAATAACTTCTTCAAGGGAGGTTACTCCATCCAATACCTTCAGATAACCATCTTGTTTCATAATAATCATGCCGTCCTCTTTGGCCGCGTTTTCTACCATGGTAGCATCGGCTCTCTCCATAATTAGTCTGGCAATTTTGTCGGTTACCCGCAACACTTCAAAGATACCAATACGCCCATAGTATCCCGACCCTCCGCACTTATCACACCCCGCCCCCTTATAAAGCATAAAGGGTGTGTTATTTTTTTGTGCTTCTGCCGCTTTAACAGGGTTTGATTTAATCCACCCATCCAGTAACTTTCCCAGTACTTCCTGTATGTCGGCAGCCACCTCCGCTTCCGGTACATAGGCAGTTTTGCATTTATCACACACCGTACGCAAAACACGTTGACCGATAACTGCGGTCATTGAACTAGATAGTAAAAATGGCTCTGCTCCCATATCCAATAAACGGGGGAGGGCACCGGCAGCTGAATTTGTATGAACAGTAGAAAACACTAAGTGACCCGTAAGGGATGCCTGTATTGCCAGCTGAGCCGTTTCCTCGTCACGAATTTCACCTACCATAATAATGTTCGGGTCTTGGCGAAGAAAAGAACGTAGTCCGGAAGCAAAAGTAAGCCCAGCCTGAGGATTAATCTGTACTTGATTAACGCCAGTAATTTGGTACTCTACCGGATCTTCCAACGCCACGATATTTACTTTCGGAGAGTTTACCATGGTCAAAATCGAGTAAAGTGTGGTCGTTTTACCTGAACCTGTAGGACCGGTAGCCAGAATAATTCCATGAGGAATTCGTATTGCCTCTTCCAAGGTGGTCAGGGCTTTTCCGCGAAGACCCAACTCGGCCAAGGTCGGTACTTTATCGGTTTTCTTCAATAAACGCATCACGATCTTCTCGCCGTTTACCGTAGGCAAGGAAGAGATACGAAGATCAACCTCACCCCATTCGGACTGAAAATTAAAGCGGCCATCTTGCGGAACTCTCTTTTCATCAATCTTCATGCCGGCCAAAATCTTAATACGAGAGATTAATGAAGCATGATAATCTTTATCCAAGGTCAGCTTCTCTTCAAGAATACCGTCAATACGGTAACGCACCCTTGTGATATTTTCCATTGGTTCAATGTGAATATCCGAAGCCCTTAAACGAATCGCATGTTCCAAAATCTTCCTCACAATTTCAACAATTTTTGGTTCTTTGATGATCTGTGAAATAGTGTCGGACGTTACCAAACGTACACCCTCCTCATCGGTTGTTTCCTTACCTCTCTTTAAAACACTTGAGATTTCGCCGGACAAGCTCTGGCTATATACATTGGCAATTAAGGTATCCAAGTTTTCTTTAGAAGTCAGCAGTGATTTTATCGTATAACCTGTTCTTTTTTGGAAAAAATCAACCGTTGAAAGTTCCTCCGGTTTCACCATAATCAAGCTCAAGGTCTTGCTTTGTTTGTCTAAAGTGTATGGCACCACTTGGTAGGTTCTGGCCAAGTCCACCGAAATTAAACTAATCAGGTCCGGATCTACCGAAATTTTGCTTTCGGCAAAATAGGGGATACCTAGCACTTTTGCTTTAGCCTCGGCCAGTCCACGCTCATCCACCAATCTCTTTTCAATCAATAGCTCTGTTAAAGATTTTCCGGAAGTTACCGCCTCGATTTTCAAGGTGTCAATCATCGCTTCCGTCAGCTTACCTGTCGAAAGAAGATAATCCAGTAGGGCAGTTTCCTGATAATCCATACCTTAACTATAGCAAATTTATCTACATCTTAACCAATTTCCACGAGCTTATCAAAAAATTTCCAAACGCTAGTTTTGCATTCACATTCGTGAAGCGGATTTTAGATAAATAATCAATCGCCAGCTTCAACACTTTTAATCTATTTTTATTTACCGACCATTCCAAACCGGATTTAAGTTTTACTATCACTTCTTCCAAACAATTTTCCATCTCTGCCTTTTCCATCTCGTCCGCAAAAGCCAAACACTTTGCGGGACCTTTGGCAAAACATTCCAAAACACTTTTCCAATAAACTCCATCCGTTTCCTTTTTTTTCATTTGATTTGCAATCACACAACGAGACAGTATAGTCGGCAAAAGACCATTCTCATTTCCGGCCACTAGGAATAAACACATCGACTCACTCGATTCCTCGAGTGGTTTCAAAAGAACGGCCTGGCACTCGGGTGAAAGTTTATCCGCATCCCAAATAATCAGACTCATTCCGGCAGATCCGGTGGAAACATTTCTTCCAAAGTTGATAAAACGTCGCAAATCGTCTATCTTACCTTCACCACCTTCGTAACTCATCGTCGATGCAATAGACAAGCCCAAAGAAGAAAGCAATGTCTCTCGTTCGTACGTGCCAGCCACTATAATCTTTGGTAACATTAGCTTATTGTACAAACAGATGTACTTGATGTGTTAGTGGTTAACCATTAAAATGAACCCGCAGCGCTAAAACTTAAAATATGCCGGAACAAACATACACCGCCAAAGATATTACCGTCCTCGAAGGGCTTGAACCAGTCAGAAAAAGACCGGGAATGTATATCGGCTCAACTGACGAAAAAGGTCTTCATCACCTTCTTATCGAAATCGTCGATAACTCCCTCGATGAAGCTATCGGTGGTTTCGCCAAAAATATTTATGTCTGTATCCACAAAGATACCTCAGTTTCCATCTCCGACGATGGTCGTGGTATCCCCACCGACAAACACGTCTCTGGCGTCTCCGCCTTAGAGGTTGCCATGACTAAGCTTCATGCCGGCGGTAAGTTCTCCGACTCTGCTTACAAAGCGTCAGGCGGTTTACATGGTGTTGGAGCTTCGGCTGTCAACGCTCTTTCGACAAAAATGCAGGTTGTTGTCCGTCACGGAGACGATTTTTTTATTCAGTCCTACAAAGTTGGAACTCCCGACTACCCGGTAAAAAATATTTCTGTGTCCGAAGCCAAAACCCTCCTTCCTGAGTATCATCACCAGCTGCTTTCTGTCCAAAATGGCACTTTTACTCGCTTTTGGCCGGATCCAACTATTTTTAAACTGACAACAGACTTCAATTACAGCAACATCAAAAGCAAACTCCAAGAAAGAGCCTACCTCGTTGCCGGCGTCTATATTCATCTGCTTGATGAAAGAACAGACAAACAAGCCAATTTTTATTTTGAGTCCGGTCTCAAATCTCTCCTTTCTCACAACAATAAACACAAGAAGGCTCTTCATGAAGTAATTTCCATGTCCGGCAGTGTCACCGAAAACAATCTCCCCATTGGAGTAGAAGTAGTCATGCAGTACACCGATACCTACACCGACAGCATTGAATCCTTTGCCAACACCATCAACACCTATGACGGTGGTACACACCTGACTGGGTTTAAGACTGCACTCTCCAAAGTACTTAAAAATTACATGGCTGCTGGCCAAGACCCTGATAAAAAAGATAAGAACAAGTCCAAAGACCTTGACTTTACCCCCGAAGACCTCAAAGAAGGCCTTACTGGTGTCGTCTGGGTCAAGATGAGTTCTTCCGAAATTCAGTTTGAATCTCAAACCAAAACCAAGATCAATAATCCTGAAGTTCAATCAGCCGTTTACCAAATTGCCAAAAAAGGTCTTGAAGAGTATCTCGAGGAACATCCCCAAACAGCCCAAACCATTATCGCCAAGATCACCCTTGCTAGTCGTGCCCGTATGGCTGCCAAGGCCGCTCGTGAAGCCGTTGTCCGTAAAGGCGCCCTCGAGGGCATGACTCTGCCGGGCAAACTTGCCGACTGTCAGGAAAAAGACCCAGCTCGATCAGAAATCTTTATCGTTGAGGGAGACTCAGCCGGCGGTTCCGCCAAACAGGGGAGAGACCGTGCCCACCAAGCCATTCTTCCTTTAAGAGGTAAGATTTTAAACACCGAAAGAGCTCGTTTGGACAAAGTTATTGAATCTGAAAGTGTCAAAGACCTCATTATTGCCCTGGGCATGGGAATAGGGGACACCTTAGACATTACCAAACTTCGCTATCACCGCATCATTATCATGACCGATGCTGATGTTGATGGCGCACACATTGCTACTCTTTTGCTTACACTTTTTTATCGTCACACAACTGCGGTTTTTGAGAAAGGCTACGTTTATTTGGCGATTCCGCCTCTCTACAAAATTAGCCACGGTACTACCAACAAATACGTCTACACCGATGAAGAAAAGGAGACCTATCTCAAAACCCTCACCCCAGCGGAGCAAGCGAGGGTAGGCCTCCAGCGTTACAAAGGTTTGGGAGAAATGAATCCGGAACAGCTCTGGGACACTACCATGAACCCGGCCACTCGCACCCTCAAGCAGATCAGCGTTCAAGATGCCGCCCACGCCGACGAAGTCTTTACTACTCTCATGGGTCAAGAGGTTGCCCCTCGTAAGAAATTTATTACCACCCACGCCACTCTTGCCAATCTCGATATTTAAATATGAACCTACTTCACTCAATTAAAGCGCACGGAACAGACTCCCTGATAAATGTGGTTATTGAGATCCCTACCGGTTCTCAATCAAAAATTGAGTACGATATCGACACAGAAGAATTCACCGTTGATAGAATTTTGTCTACAAAACTTTCCTTTCCCTTTAATTACGGATTTGTTCCTGAAACATGGAGTATGGATAACGATCCTCTAGACGCTGTTGTTTTGAGTTCGGAACCAATAAAGACAGGTAGTGTCATCGAATCAAAAATAATTGGTTTGTTAGCCACCAAAGATGAGAAAGGTACTGATGCCAAGCTGATCACCATCCCTAGCTCCGAGACAAGTCCCATCTTTACTAAGATTAATACCATCGAAGATCTTGACGATCAAACACTCAGTAACATTCAATATTTCTACAAAAACTACAAAATAATTGAGCCGGGAAAATGGGTAGACATCGATGGGTACGCTTCTAAAGAAGAAGCCGAATCTAAACTTAAAATAGCAATTGAGCAATACCATCAACATTTTCAAAAATAAAACATGGAAGACCAAAACGAAGAAAACAAAACAAACAATATCGACGTTTCCTCCGACGATCAAATTATTCCCGTCGTAATTGAAGACAAAAACACAGAGTGGGGCATCATAAAAAATGCTCCCATCGTCGAAGAGATGGAGCGCAGTTATCTAGACTACGCCATGTCCGTCATTGTTTCTCGTGCGCTTCCAGACATACGTGATGGTTTAAAACCTGTTCATCGCCGTATTCTTTTTGCAATGAGGGACATGGGCATCACCCATAAAAGTGCCTACAAGAAATCAGCCCGTATTGTCGGTGAAGTCCTGGGAAAATATCATCCACATGGTGACACTGCCGTCTACCAAACGATGGTTCGTTTAGCTCAAGACTTCTCCATGCGCTATCCCTTAGTCGATGGCCAAGGAAACTTTGGTAGTATCGATGGCGACTCTGCCGCTGCCATGCGTTACACCGAGGCTCGTCTCTCCAAGATAGCCAGTGAGCTTCTTGAAGACATCGACAAGAACACGGTTGATTTTATTGATAACTTTGATGGCTCACAACAAGAACCACTTGTACTTCCGGCCAAACTTCCTAATCTCTTACTCATGGGTTCCGATGGCATCGCTGTCGGTATGGCCACCAAAATTCCTCCGCACAATCTGCTTGAGGTCGTAAGCGCCATCAACGCCTTGATTGATAAAAGCAAAGTCTCAACAACAACTCCCGTTGAAGATGATGATCTCCACACAACGAGTTACAAAAATCTCATTGGTACACTGGAATCCGACATCGAAATAGATGAGCTTTGTCAACACATCAAAGGACCGGACTTCCCAACTGCCGGTATCATCTATGACACCAAAGAAATCAAAAAGATGTATGACACTGGAAAGGCCAGTATCATCGTCAGGGGAGTGGCCGAGATAGTTGAAAAGAAAAATGGTCGTTTCCAAATCCTCATTACCGAGCTGCCATACCAAGTAAACAAAGCTAAATTAATTACTGATATTGCCGAGCTGGTCAAAAAGAAAAGAGTCGATGGTATCTCCGATCTTCGCGACGAATCCGATAGAAAAGGTCTGACTGTCGCCGTCGATCTCAAAAAAGACGCCAAGCCCAAAAGTGTTCTCAACAATCTCTACAAATACACCGAGCTGCAAACCAGTTTCCCTGCCAATGTTGTGGCTTTGACTTCTGACGGAACTCCACACCTCCTAAATCTTAAACAAATTCTTATGGAGTTCACTGCTCACCGTCAAATGGTTGTCGTTCGTCGCTCTCAGTTTGAATTGAAGTCCGCTAAAGACCGCGCCCATATTTTAAAGGGCTTACTCATAGCTCTGGCCAATATTGACGACGTCATCGAGACCATTAAAAAGAGTCCCGACTCTGATACCGCCAGAACGAACTTGATGACAAAATTCGGTCTCGACGAAATTCAGGCCAATGCCATCTTGGAAATGCAACTTCGTCGTCTAGCCGCTCTTGAGCGTCAAAAGATCGAGGCTGAGTACGAAGAAATAATGAAAACCATCGATAAATTGGTCGCTATTCTCAAGGATCCCAAGAAAGTCTTCCAAATCATTAAAGGCGAACTCGACAAACTGGCCTTAGACTATCCAGAGAAGAGAAGGACACAGATAGTCGCAGCGGCTCCTGGTTCTCTCTCGGAAGAAGATCTTATTCCTTCCGAGGAAACTATTGTTACCCTTACCAAATCCGGTTACATTAAACGCATGCCGCTCTCTACTTTCCGAACCCAGAAAAGGGGAGGAAAGGGGGTTTCCGGAATGACGATCAAAGACACAGATGAAATTCAGCTTTTAACCAACGCCAACACTCATGATCGACTTTTGGTATTTACCAGCAAAGGAAAAGTTTTCGCCCTTAAGGTCTGGGAACTACCCGAAGGTAGCCGTATCAGCAAGGGACAAGCCATCATCAATCTTATAAACATCGAAACCGACGAAACCATCAAGAGTATCTTACCAATGCCCAGACAGGTCGAGAAAAACCGTTTCCTTTTCTTCACTACCAAGGCTGGTGTCGTCAAACGAACAGCTCTTCTGAAATA
The DNA here is from genome assembly GCA_964638575.1 of uncultured Pseudomonadales bacterium. Lineage (GTDB taxonomy): Bacteria > Patescibacteriota > Microgenomatia > UBA1400 > MFAQ01 > UBA2277. The sequence continues at coordinate 13,996 of CAZWYN010000002.1, forward strand.
TGAAAATATCAAAAGTAATGGTTTGATAGCTATTAAGCTCCAAAACGACGATAACTTGGTCTGGGTCAATCAAACCTCTGGTTCCGACCACATACTACTTGTTTCCAAGGACGGCAAATCGATTCGTTTCCATGAATCGGATGTCCGACCAACCGACAGAGACACTCAGGGCGTCAGAGGTATTTTGCTCAAGAATGACGACTACGTCATCTCTATGGACGTTTTTGGTCCCGAAGAGCCGGTATCTACAGACAAACGTGTCAAGTTGTTTAGAGACCTCCTCATCGTCACTGAAAAAGGCATGGGCAAACGCACTCCGCTTCCGGAATACCCGGTGCAAAACCGCTCCGGTCAAGGACTAAAAGTGTGTGAAACAACAGATAAAACCGGCAAACTTGCGGGTGCACTCTTAGTTGACCAAAACTCCGAAGTGCTGCTAATCACTACTTCCCAAGGTCAAGCCATAAAACTTCCTATCAAAAATATCCCCAGGCTCGGTCGAGCCACTCAGGGAGTTATCCTTATGCGCTTTGCCAAAGATGGTGACTCAGTCGCCGCCGTGACCACCGTATCTGACTCCGAAGGGGAATAGCCATACCATACTCTTCAGGTTCAATATCCTATAGTTGATATTTTCGCGATTAAATGTTATAATTTTCAACGTACTTTCCAATCAAACCAGTCAAAAGGTAGGATGTCAGTAGAGTGGAGGAGCCATGGAAAAGAAGAAAATGCCGCTTGTCGAAAACGGGTTTTTTGTCGTAATTCCGGTAGGAGTGCAGGGAGGAGTCTACGAAAACGCCATGCATCTTACTAATCTAATTAATAAGTGGTGCGGAGAGAACCCGGGAAAGAAAATTGTTGGCAGTCCCTCTTTCTATATTACTCCGTCTTCGGGTGGAAGAAACATCTCAATCGATTCCATCTTCTTTACCTGGGAATTCAAATAGCATCATCAAGTCCCGCCATCGCGGGACTTTTTAGTGACTAATTTCTACTGTTTTCTACTGATTCCTACTGGCTAAACTCCTTTCCTCTCCCCGAAACCGGAGTAGCGCTCACCGTCGCCGTTTGAGAAACTGCTCCAAGCCGGAGAGCCAATAGAGCTGGTTCTTTGCCCATCCCGACAGGAAAAATTATTGTATCGCCTTTAACCGCTGGCCAGCCATTAATACCACCATTGGCTTGATACTCCCAAACTTTTTCTCCGGACACTTTATCAAAGGCATATATCTTTCCTTCAAGCGTAGATGTAAACACCAAGTCATTAACTACCGTAGCTGCTCCCACATTCATCGAACCAAAGACATGATTCCAGAGTACCCTTCCGGTCGCCGCCTCAATGGCGACGATCTCTCCCTTAGCCTTTCCAAGATCGAAAGATTTAGCTACAAACTCACTGGCAGTGTACTGCACCTCCATGTTGACAACTGGTACATAAACAACTCCATTGGAATACGCCATATTGGTTTCCACTCCGCCAAGAGGTCCAGGAGAAACTCTTGTTGTTCCGCTCGGCAAAACCTTTAAGGTATCGTTTAGGTGAATCCCGACACTTGTCTCCCAAATCTTATCTCCAGAATTTTTATCAAAGGCATACACCTTGCCCATCTTTCCCGCCCCAATAATAATATCTCTAATTCTCCCGTTGACCTTCATAGTCGATAGAATAGGGGAGACCTGAAAATCGTAGTCAAATAAATCGTGAGGTAACACCTGGTTATACCAAAGAAGTTTCCCTGTTTTCAGCTCTAAAGCAACCATACTATTGGTATACAAATTCTTACCTAAGCGGCTAGTTCCGTTGGGGAACTCTACCGTCCCTGGCCAGGGAGCTGGATTACCAATTCCCCAGTACATAATATTTTTTGCGGTATCAATAGCCGGAGGGTACCATGCTCCACCACCACTATTTACCTCGACATTTCCCCAAATATCTTTACTATCTACTGTATCGAAACTCCACAAAATTTTACCCGTTTTTTGATCTAATGCATAAATAATCCCGGTAGACCCACCCTTATAAAAGTTTTCATTGCTCACGCCCGGTACCGTTGATACATAAACCATGCCTTTGTACGCCGTTGTCTGTATATCAATACCGCTATTTTGATTATCGGACAGTATTGTTGTCCAAAGCTCCTCTCCTTGTAAACTTAAGCCAACGACACTGTAACGCCCTTTAACTGCAAAAATCATTCCCGAGTCAACCGATACCCCGTTTGGTCCCGCATTGTCTAGATTGTAGTCTTTCACCCAAACCAGTTCTCCAGTCTTAAAATCCACCGCGTACACGTTACTTTTCAAATCTTGAAAATATACCGTATTCCCGATAATCAGTGGGTTAGTTGCCACCGCACCCCACTCACTCACTCCCTTAACAGGCAGAGACCAAGCCACACCCAGACTGGACACATTATCCACGACAATTTCAGAGTTTACCGCCTCTCTTGTATTGGATAAATTTTGATTCGCACTTGGCCAGTCACCGGTAGTATTTCTCATTCCCTGAGTAAAGAAAAAATATATTCCCAGGAGGATAACCACCAGTAACAATATCGTTGTATTTCCTTTTTTTAGATTCACTTTCTTAGTCGCCGTGGTCATGTGGTTATTTGGTTACAACGATAGTTGCACGCATAAAAGGATGGATTCCGCATATATATGTATACGTTCCTTCTTTTGTAAAGGTGAAGCTGTAACTCTGACCCGTCGCCAGTCTCGGACTTACAAAGGTTCCGTCGTCACTTACCACATCATGAAGATAGCTTTCCTGGTTTACCCAAGTAACCGTCTCACCTACCTTTATCGTCATCATATCGGGAATAAATGTATTTTGACGAATCAATACCTCTCCCTTAACTGCTACCGTTGGCGTAATAATCGTCTCTATGGTTTCAGGTGACACATAGCTCTGCTTAGGATACATTTTTATATACCAATACCAACCGAGAGCCACCAATATCACAAAAACCACCGCAAATACGAAACCATCCTTTTTTACCGCCATACGTTTTTATTATTATTAAATTATTAATGCTGTCCAATCTAATAATAACACTACTTTTGTAAGAATTTGTAAGAATTCTTATACTTCCAAGAGTGATTACTTCAAATATTTGTCGTGAATCTGTTTTAGTTGGGGATTAGTCACGTGAGTGTATATCTGAGTCGTAGCCACATTCTTGTGTCCCAACATTTCTTGAACACTACGCAAATCTGCACCCTGTTGAAGTAGGGTCGTGGCAAAAGAATGTCTCAATACATGTGGGCTAACTTTAATAGGTAAGCCCGCAACCCGACGGTACTTCTCCACAATTCTCTGAATTCCCCGGATGGATAAGCGTGCTCTTTCTCCTCCCATTCCCGGATCCCATTCACCACTTTTGGGGATTCGAATCCACAGTGCCCGATAGGGATCGGTTCGAGTCGCCAGATATCGGTTTAGCCACTGTGCCGATCGATCAGTGAGGAATACTACTCTTGCCCGTCGTCCTTTACCGATTATGCCGAACTCTCGTTGTTTCAAATCAATTTTATCAATATCTAGTTTGGCAATCTCCGACACCCGCATGCCGGTCGAAAACAATATCTCCAGTATTGCCTTGTCCCGCAGCCCGGCCATGGTTGAAGTATCCGGAGACGTCAACAATCGTTCCACCTGGTCTCTATCCAAAAACTTAATTCGGTGTTCTTCGCCTTTAGGTAAATCTACTTTTTCCGGCGACAAAGTTTTGATGCCTTTTTTCGCACAATACTTCAAAAATGCACGCAGGGAGATCACATAATAACTTTGGGTGGTGGGGGAGAGACGTTTACCATGGATATCTTCAAAACGGCTTAAATGAAGTCTATACCTGCGCACCATTTCACCCGTTAGCTTTTCAATGTATTCTTGTGCATAATGTTTTTCAAACCAATCGCGAAACTTTTTCAGGTAGTGAGAGTAGTTGCGAATAGTGAACTTACTGTAGTTCTTTTCTACCTCGATATAGCTTAAATACCTTCTAATGTGGACCCTTAATGTTAGATCGGACGCTTGTTTCTTTGCCATCTATATCCATCATAGCAAATTATTGTGCGACGTTATTAATACATGCCCGTTGCACACAACAAAAAGAAATAAGCATTCTCCAAAACCGGCAATTTATCGCTAAAAAGCACTTGAATTTACCGCAAATATCGAAACAAAAGCCATAAATTATTAAATAAAAACACAAACAATTTTCACACCGTGGAAAATAGGGGATAAGAAGTAGGGGAGAACTAAAACAATTTTACAAAATCTAAGCCAAAAAGTTATCCACAACCCAAAAAATAAATTCTTTGCGGAAAAAGAAAATTTGCAAAATATAAATTATTTTCCTTTGATAAATATTTAAAAATATTAATTAAATATTCACAAAATAAAATACCGATCTATATGTACCTAATTCACTTAACTAAAGCGTCATTAAAACATAATTGAGCACAAACACATCTTCTCTTTAGTCTATTAAAGAAACATCAAACCTCAACTAAAAACCCTAAAAATACCGGTCCGTACAATGCCCCTAAAACGGCTTCTGGAACTTTTTGTGGGTACTTTATCATGGGCCATTAGCCTTAACATTTCGGGTTTATCTACAGATAAGCTCAAAATGAGGCTGGCAGGCACAAATCCTAAAAGAATGACTAAGAAAGTACCGTAGGGGAGCTTTAACCAAAAACTCTTCGGGATTATGTATGAAACTTGATGATGGGTGAATATATACCATCTGGTGCACAACTATGTGAGTTACGTCGCAAAAGTGTTATTGTGCGACGTATAAGATATCATTCTTCTCCACCGGTACTTAAAACAAAACAGGGAAGTGCAGAAGAATAACTTTCTCCTATCTCCCAATCAGCACCGCTAAACTCATCAGCGATAAATATTTAATTATTATTAAATAATGATTTAGCCGAACCCTCTCTCCGGATCGACCTATCGTGTTTTCTTCATTCTTTTGTCAACTATATCAAACCCACTCACCTAGCAAGTTATCCACATGATTGCCAAATTTCGTGAAAACTTGCCTATTTCGTGAAAACTATTATAGGCTGCTAGTTATAGGATATATTATTATAGGGCTTATACTCATCTCCCTCTCCCCTTTTTCCATGGCAACGAAATATTTTTACAACATCAATATAAAAGAATAATTTATTCTCTATCCCACCCAGGACGTCGTCAGAAATCCCACTACAATAATGATTAACACCGTCACCCCATACTCCAGCAGGCTTTCTAGGTATACCCTATTAGACAAACGCTGTTCCAAGATGCCAAATAATGCGTAAAGTCCTGAAGTTAAAATGAGTCCGCCCATAAATGGTCTGATCGGCCAAAAGCAAAGCACTCCGGACAAAATGGCAATTACAAAACTGGACGATACGGCATATCTCCAAACCTGAGGCCCAAAATCGTTCTTTAAATCAACACTCCACAGACTCGGATAAGCCAGTATAAAAGACACCGCAAACGATATCGGGACCACCCACCAAAAAGCAAGTTTTAAACTCAAGGCAACGGTAAAGAAAAATAATGAAGTTACCAGGGTCAGGATAAAGTTAACCGAACGAGCAGCACGGAATAGCTGGATTGTCCTAATTGAAGCCACCGAAAAAATATTTTCAATCAGCAATATACTGTACAAACCTAAACCCACCAACAGAAAGTATACGATTTTGAAAATTCCCGCCAAAAGCTGCGATGTTTCCACCGACAGAGTTTGTCCAAACATTCCAGGAAACGCAGTCGGCAAAAAATTTGAAAATAATCCGCTTCCCAAAGTAAACATCATCGGTAAAACAATCAAGGTAATCCACTCAATACCCTTCAGGTCGTCAAACAAGACCCAAACGGACAAGATGTAAGAAACTGCAGCGACAGCCAGAACCAAACCAAATCTATAGTCTACTTGAGCCAAGCTGGTCAACCATAAGAAAAACGCAATCAATGTACTAATCAAAATAAACTTTGTTCTTTTAGACATAGTTACTCAAAATTCGACCAGATATCAACCACATCGTCAAGGTTGCTTAAAGCCTCCAATAGCTCTTCCGTTCTAATTTTAGACTCTTCATCAAGCTTAATCATCGGAATCGGAGAAATCGACTTCATATACGAGACAGATCCCGGACCACCCATTTTTGCCTCGTGTTTATTCAAAACTGAGTTTATTTCTGCGGCAGTCCTGTTTCGGTTATCGGATACTGCCGTAACCAAAATTCCCACACCGTCACGGCTATACGCCTCATAAACTACCTCTTCGGAAATATTTTCCCCACCGACACCCAAACCTTTTTCAATTGCCCGCTTAATATTTTCCATTGGCATGTTAACTGCTCTGGCTTCGTCAACACAAGCTCTCAAAAAAGGATTGCCGTTAATATCACCAGATCCTCCCTTTTTGACGGCTATATGAATCTTTTTTGCAATTTTTGTAAAAACCGCACCGCGTTTATTATCTTCAATCGCTTTTTGATGTTTTATGGTGGACCACTTGGAATGACCGGACATGTCTCAATTCTACCAAACAATCTACAGCTTGACATTAGACATATTTATCTTTAATATGGCTTCCAGCATGAACAATGATTCTACGCACGATTTAACACAGGAAGCAATAAAAGCCGCTGTCAGTAAAAACTGGAACGAAGCAATAAGCTTAAACACCAAAATTTTGGAAACTTATCCCGAAGACATCTCTACCCTAAACCGTCTTGGTATCTCCTACTCCATGATCGGTAAAAACAAAAAGGCAGAAGAAAATTTTAATAAAGTTCTCAAGATCGACATTCACAATCCCATCGCCAAAAACAACTTAGTCCGCTTAAAGGCCAACAAGACTACCGGTCTTTTAAACCCCTTCATCCAAACGGTCAGCTTTATTGAAGAGCCGGGTAAATCAAAAGTTGTTCCTCTTGTCAGCCAAGCTGAGCCAAAGATCTTTTCCGCTCTTAATATAGGTGAACCGGTCGAACTGGAAAACTGCAAACACAAAGTAAAAGTTTCCGATACGAAAAACATCTTTATTGGCTACCTCCCCGATAATATTTCCCACCGCCTTCTCCAGCTTTTAAAATCCGGCTACAAATATAAAACCGTTATGAAGTCTGTCAATCCCAAAACCCCCCAGGTGTTCATTCAGGAAATGCACGCTGCCAAACGGCTTAAGGGTGTTCCCTCATTTCCTCTTGACGACAACGAAATTCTTCCCTCTCTCTCCGCTGGAGAGTCAAGCGAGCTTCCTCCTCTGGAAATCTACGACCCTCTTATGGGTGAAGATGGCTAAATTTATTTTATCCAAATCCTCACTTTTCCGTCTCCATCTATAGCCTTCGGCTGAGCAATTTTAGTACAGCCAACTTGTTCCTTCAATACTTTTTCGGTCATCTCGTATCTCCTATCCGTACTATACATGCAGCCTTTTTTTTCCTCATCTACATTTTCCTCCGCATCGGCCTTCAGTTCAATCACATGCATTCCGGCCGACTCCAGTTGGTTAGCCAAGATACTCCCCATCCCGGGAATACCTGACACATTATTAATTGATATATCCGCATTTTCATCAAGTATGGGTTCAATGACAAACTTATTTTTTGTCCATAAACTCATTGTCTGATTAAACTCTTTAAACTCTTTCCCGTCGGGATCCGTTACTTTATTAAACACCGACTCCGGTATCGTCATTTCCAACACCTTTTTGGACTTTACCGCATCGGCCATAAACTGTCTAATAAGCATTCTGTCACGAATACTCAAATCAGTTTTTAAACTTATCGAAAACATCTTTCCCAGCACGTTTTCTATTGCCGAGACGTCGTCAATTTTAATAGTCCTGGAGATTACCACTCCCATTGCCTGGCCTAAAGACTTTTCCATGTTTTCATAGGGTTTCTTTTCCGACACTCCGTAATTCCATACCGACACCAGTGGATAAAGAGCTTCGGAATTGAATACTTTTATCCGAATATTTTTCGACATATTTATCCAGCCCACCATTTCTTCTTCCGGTCGGAGCAACAGTACGCTTACACTATCCTCCCCCACTATCGCTACGTTAAGACCCATTTTTGGGCTGTAGATTCCTCTTCTGGTCACATCATAAACCAACAGTCCCAAAAGCACTATCAAAAATGTACTCCCCAGTATCAATAATAGTTTGTCTTTAATACTCACCCTCATAAGTACTCCTTAAAACACCGTCCTGTTTCTTTTTATACTTAGCTAAAATATTTTTATCTCTTCCGTATTTCTTAATCACCTGCCCCATGTGCCAGCCGCTAACAAAATGCGGGAAGATCACATAAGCAACACCGGCATGATAAAGTTCCTTAGCCTGAGCCAAACTTTCCGCATCCGCGATTACCGGTACTTCAATCTTCCGATTTTTTAACTCCGAAATTAAAGATAGTGAATCATTTAGACTTTTTATGGTTGATATTACCATCTTGGCCTCTGCAATATTAGTCAGTTCCAAAACATCTGGATCGGTCGCATCGGCAAAAATAACCACCTCCCCTTTCTTCTTTAGATCAGCCACTACCTGTGGATTAAAATCCACCACCACCGTTTCTTCACCCATTTTCCTCAAAAATGACAGGATACTCTTTCCGGTTCTATCTCCCCCAAAAAGAACGACATGATCCCTGTGCTCAACTTTTATTTGCTTGTTTTTCCCGCTGAATTTGAACAGTAACTTCGATATTTTACTTATCTTAATACTTAGTTTTTCGGAATTGCTTATTAAAACAGTCGATAGCGCCATCGAAAACAAACCTGCCAAAGTCACTGCCCTGACCAAGGGTTCATTCCACAATCCGGTGACAAGTCCAGCCGACATTATCACCAAAGAAAACTCTGATACTTGCGTCATATTGATACCAAGCATTAGTGCATTTCTACCACTCAGGCCAGCAAGTCTCGACACCATATGAGTTATCAAAAACTTTACCAAAATGATCATTGGGACAAGAACTAACAATAATTTCCAGTCCACACCTCCCAATCCAACTTGAAATCCTAGTAAGACAAAAAACATCGTTAGGAACACGTCCCGCAAAACTCTGATCTTACTAACTATTTGAAAATGCCCCCAACTGGTCGATAGTGACAAGCCCGCCAGAAGTCCGCCAATCTCTGGAGATAAGCCCAAAAGCTTCACCGAGCCAAAGAGGACCAAAGCAAACCAAGATAAGCTGAACAATACCAGGTCCTCCGCCGTTTTAATCACGTATTTCATCAGCTGCGAAATCAAAAAATGACCGACAATATTAACTGCCAGAACCAACAACAAAAGTTTTACCAAAAGCGTTCCTAAACCAAAAGCGTTTGCTGCCCCTCCGGCACTTGGTAAAAAGACCAACAAGCCAATAGCCAGAATATCTTGAAGGAGCAAAATTCCCAACGTCAGTCTTCCCGAATAACTTTCGAGCTCTTTTTTTTCGGACAGTACCTTAACCACCACGATAGTACTGCCAAAAGTCATCGCTACAGCAAAAAACACAGCCGCCAAAGGCGAGAGGCCTATCGCGAACAAGCCAAACACCACGAAAACTGCAGCCAACAGCAATGTCTGTCCAAAGAACACCAATACCGCTTCTTTACCTACCTTGCGAATCTCTGTCCAGTTCATCTCTAAACCTACCAAAAACAGTAACAGCGTCACTCCTAAAGTCCCCAAAATTTCCAACACTTCCACACTCGGCGAGCTAATGAAACCGGATAACCCAATGGCAAATCCGGACAAAACGTGACCAATAATCGAAGGCAAACCAAAATAACGAAAGATAATCCCCACCAAGACAGCAATCACAAACACTGCCACCAGTTCAACAATAAACAAATCCATTACTCCATTCTAATCGGAAACCATCCTCTTAAGCAATATCTCGCAATCAACCGGCAAAGGAGCCACTATCTCCAGTTCCTCGCCCGAAAAACTTTTGAAGGCTATTCTTTCGGCATGCAGGAAATGGTGGCTCAAAAACTCTCGATCCCTCTCAGCCAACTCTTTATTTAAATACTTCTCATCCGCAAAGATCGGCCAACCCAAAAAGGACAAATGGACTCTGATCTGATGAGTTCTTCCTGTTTTTAAATTCAAACGAAGGTAGGTTAGTGCATTCTTCCAGTGTTCCGAGTTTTCGTATCGGAATCGTTTCAATACCTCCCATGAAGTAACTGCTTTTTTTCCCTCGTAGTGAACCTGCCATTTTTCCCGATCAAACAAACTTCGTTTCATCGGTAAAATCACCGTTCCTTCACTAGGCTCCACCCTCCCATGAACCAAGGCGACGTACTCCTTGGTGAGTTTTCGTTCCTTAAATAATTTCAAATAGTATCGCAAAGCATCCGGATTCTTGGCAATTAAAAGACAGCCGCTCGTTTCTTTATCCAGTCGGTGGCAAAAACCGCTTCTCTGACGAAACAACTTGTCCGTATACTGAAAAAACTTCTCTCCCTGCCTCTCCTCAATCCAGTCCTGCACCGTTGGTGCATTTACCGAGTCGGCGCGATTCACTACCAATCCCACCGGTTTATTGATTACCAGCGTCTCGTTGTCTTCGTAGAGTACCTCTATTTCCATCAACTCCCAGTATATACGACACCACCCCCAAACTAATAAGGACGTCGCTTAAATTAAAACAGAAAGGTAAAAAGGGCAAGCAGATATAATCCCACACACTTCCCCAAATAAATCTATAGAAAATATTCCCCAATCCCCCTAAAGCAACCAAAAATAAAGACGGTCTAAACCTCCTGAATTTAATCAACTCAAACAAAAACCATCCGATAAACAAGCTAAGGGCTATAAAAGAAATAATATTCCCGATTTCCGAAGCCATCCCAAAAGATACTCCCCTATTCTCTAACCCAATGTCGGATGCGCGAAATACTGTCTGAAAAACCAAATCCAACAGTAGAATTAAAACACCTCTAAAAATCACTCTCCCGACTTCTTTTCCATCTTTCTAGCACACTCCATACAGTACTCAGCCGTTGGTGTCACCGCCAGTCTATCGGTATCAATCATTTTTCCGCAATTACTGCAAATGCCGTATTTTCCTAACTTAATCCTCGTTAATGTTTTTCGGATTGCTATCAGGGACTTGGATACCTGTAGTCTCATAGCAAAAGATCTGTCATGCTGTACATTCTCGGCCACATCCGAGTCCACCGAGTTATCGGCATCTCTATTTCCGGTCACAAAAGGATCAACTTTTTTAAGTTCTTCTTCCGTTACTTTTAATTTCTTTTGTTCCCCTTTCAAGTAAGCCACTAAGGGTTTTAATAGTTGTGCGGGAAACGATATTTTTTTACTGTTTTTTTCCATTTTTAAGAATATTTTTTAAATCCTCCGTTATTGTCCTGCCAGACCTAATATACACTAAAACCAATCCTCCAACAAACAATATTCCCGACCATAATCCAACTGGCCAAAAGTAGTTTCCGGTCAGAATTTTTTCGGCAAGAAACAACAAACCCCACAAAGAAATCGAAAAGCCGGCAACGAATCCTGATCTGGCTGATGTCTTATTATTCCTATACCAATCAAAAGTCCTATATCTCTCTTCTACATTCCAAAAATATATAAAGACAAGTAGATATATCAATGCCAAAACTATGTACTGCCACATGAAGGCAAGAACAGCCAAGCCGGCAAGGAAAATTGCTGTACCGGCCGAAATACCCAAAGCAGTCAAATCAAACCAATCCATAAATTTAACTTTAATTTTCCGCAAACAAAGCCAGAGGCCAAAAGCAACTCCGAGTATAACGCCAAAGCGATCAAAACCCGGGTAGTTTGTCAGTAAAAACAGTCTCGATAAATGATTTCCAAACATTCCCATATTCAAGATCGCAAAAACCACTCTTCCAACAATAAACCCCCAAAACGCTGAAAGCACCACACTGTCCAAAATTGATCTACTCTCAAAATGAGACTCATTGGCTTTCTTAAAAAAAACAAACGACCCCCACAAATAAGCAATCACAGCCAACAAACCGAAACCGTAAACAGGAATATTATTTATACGTATTATTGCTTCATTCATTCAGATTTATTGTATACTAAAATTCACCATGCTTTCTATTGCCCACGGCGCAACTGGCGCCTTCATAGCCTCAAAAATCCCCAACCCTCTGATAAGCATCCCCCTCGTTCTTCTTTCTCACTATATCGAAGACAGAATTCCTCACTGGGACGTCGGTCAGGGTCTTACGGCCAAAAAAAAATCCCGCAAAGCCGCTTTCCTCCAGGAACTGTTTTTTGATTTTCCCCTCTCCATCATCGTTGTTTACTATATTTTCCAAGCCGGACATCCATTTGATTGGCGTGTCTGGATGGGATGGTTTGTTGGGCTTACCCCTGATTTTTTGGAGTTTCCCTATCTCTTCATGGACGCACGATTCTTCCCCATTAAGCAGTTAGCCGCTTTCCATAGCCTGGTCCACCGCTCCACTCCCCATAAACTTTGGGGTCTTCTTCCTCAGATCTTGGTGATTCTCCTGATCCTACTGCTTAAATAGTTCTATCGCTCTTAGTTCGCTCTTGCCGTATACTGCCCCGTCTCGGTATTTACCTTAATTTTGTCTCCGACACCAATGAACAAAGGTACATTTACGATAAGTCCGGAAGCAGTTGTGGCAGGTTTAAGTACGTTACTTACCGTGTTTCCGCGAGCACCCGGCTCAGTCTCGGTGATCTCCATTATGACACTGGCTTGCAGTTCTACACCTAGAATTTTTTCATCCCAGAAAAGTACCCAGGCTTTTTCACCTTCCACCAAAAACTTCACGTCATCTCCCAAAACAGCCAAGGGAATTTCATACTGTTCAAAAGACACCGGGTCCATAAAATATGCTTTTTCGTCATCTTTGTACAAGTACTGGAGGTGTTTCTTTTCCAGAAGAATATCTTCCACCATGTTGCCGGAAATATATCCCTTAGTCACAATCGAACCATTAAAAAGGTTCTTTGCCTTCACTTTTATCGTTGCATTTCCCCTACCCATCTTGGTAAAGTCATACTTCATTACCCGAAAAGGATTACCTTCTTCGGTAAAAGTGACACCAACCTTAAGTTTGTTTACATCAATCATTTGAGTATTCTACTCCCCTTTCGAGGGATTAATAAAGTGCCGAGAGAGGGGATCGAACCCTCACGGGATTGCTCCCACAGGTTTTTGAGACCTGAGCGTATACCATTCCGCCATCTCGGCAATACTTGATTTTACCACGCACCGTCCCCCATATTTGACAATTTGAGCTCAACATGATATTATAGGCTCTCAAGCAAATTTACATTCACAAGAGGAGAAAACGCATGGGAAACTTGTTCCCGCAGGAAAGTGGTGACATCTTTGACGTCATGGTAGGAAGCGGAATCGACGAGACTATATCTGAAGCCATCGCACTCTCGGCGGAAAAGAATCGTCTCATTCGGTTTGAGTTCAATGGCGTGATCGTAAACGTGAACTCTGACTCGAAAAAAGAGCTCATCTATCGCGACTGGGTTAGGGCCCTCAGGGGCTATATCGACAAAAATGTTGGTCCAAACCCAGACCCCATCCTCACAGACAAGCAAAAAGAAAGTGATGCCCGCATCAGTGCCAAAATAAATCTCGAAATCGAAAGGCGTGAAAGGGCACGCAGGGCTGAAGAAGAAGCCAAACGAGAAGCCGTCAATTCACGTTTGGTCAATGCACCTGAAATTGAACTCCGAGACGAAGCCGGTTGGAAAATGTTTATGGAAAAAAATCAACCCGGAAGTTATGGAGGGGCCGTTTTTTTCTATGCAGAACGATGGGCTCAACTCATGCAGATCGAGATGGCTGCCGGAAAGAATCTCGAAGATGTCGCTGCAGCCACCTCATTTGACGCCGCCGTTTTCGAAGGCATTACCGGCTTCATGTACGGTTGTGCAGTTACAGCTCTCTCAAAGTGTTGGAAGTATGGCGAACAGCTCCTTCGCTGGTACGAATCCCAATAAACATGTTTGCGCAAGACCCCTATTCAGGGGTCTTTTTTTATCTCTCCCCTACCCACTCCCAGTTCACAATTTTCCACCAGTTACTTACATACTCCGCTCTTCTATTTTGATATTTCAAGTAGTACGCGTGTTCCCAAACATCTATTCCCAAAAGCGGTTTTTTCCCTAAAGAAAGTGGGTTGTCTTGATTTGCTGTAGACATAATCTCTAGTTTCCCTTCGCTATCTTCCACCAACCATCCCCACCCGCTTCCGAACCTTCCTATGGCATTTTTCTCAAACAATGCCTTAAACTCGACTAAGCTACCAAACTCCATTTCGATTTTCTTCCCCAGATCAACCGGCATTGTACCTTCTCCCTCTCCCCTCATTTCTTGCCAGTAAAAATTGTGGTTCCACACTCCCCCGGCATTATTTTTAACCGCCGCCACCTCACTGTTCATTAATTCTTCCAGAGATTTGTCCTGTAAATCCGGCACTCCCTCCAGTATTTTATTAAGATTATCCACGTAACTCCGATGATGTTTTTCATAATGGATCTCCACCGTCTGTCGATCTATTACCGGCTCAAGTGCATCATAGTCATAGGGTAGCTCTTCTAATACAAACGGGTAATGATTACTCATAGTTTAGGTAATAATTAATACACTATCAATTTATCACAAAAACTATCTTCCCCTATCCACTCCGTAAAACTTGACCCGATCACCTCTAAACTTCAAATCGATTGTCCCCGACGCACCGTTACGATGTTTGGCAATAGATAGTTTTACGTCCTCCAGATTATTTTCATCGTTGCGGTAAAGGAACATTACCACGTCGGCATCCTGCTCAATTGACCCAGACTCACGTAAGTCGGCCAAAACTGGTGTTTTATCCGTTCTGCTCTCCACTCCTCGATTAAGCTGTGATAGTGCTAAGACCGGAATTTTCAACTCACGTGCCAAGTTCTTTAAGCCCTGGGAAATTGCTCCAACCTCCTGCACCCGACTTTCATAATTTTTGTCACCCACACACAGCTGTAAATAGTCGACCACTAGAAGTTTCACTCCAACCTGGGAGTGTAAACGACGGGCTTTTGTCCTAAGTTCCAAAATCGACTGTCCTGGGGTGTCATCAATGTACAAAGGCGACTCTGCCAACACACCCATTCCCTCTGATAGTTTGGCAAAATCATCATCCTTAAGATTTCCCGTTTTTAATTTCCATGCGTCAATATTCGCCTGAGACACCAACATTCTGTCGACCATTTCCAAGTTACTCATTTCCAAAGCAAAGTAACCAACCGGCATCTTCTTTTCTACAGCCACGTACTGAGCCACATTGGTTGCGAAAGCGGTCTTTCCTATACCCGGTCTGGCTGCCAAAATAATCAAGTTAGAGTCTTGCATCCCGGCTAGCATCTTGTCCAAGTCTGAAAACCCGGTAGGGACACCACGAAGACCATCGGCAGAGTTTTGTAGCGTGTCTAGACGATCAAAACTCTCCGCCAGGGCATCCTTAATCGGGATAAAAGATCTCCGCATATTCGTCTGGGACAACGAGTAAATTTCTTGCTCAGCTTTATCCAAAACTTCATTCAGAGGCTTGCTCTCATCAAAACCCATCTCCCCCATAGTGGCGCCTGCAGAAATCAGCTTTCTCTTTATATATGTTTCACGAACAATTTGAGCATATTTCCCGACATGTGAGGCCACCGGCACCTCATTTGATAGCTCAGATAAATATGATTTTCCTCCTATCCTATCCAGTAATTTTGCCTTTTTAAGCCAGTCGGCAACCGTCAAGACATCAATCGGGTCGCGGTTTTCATAAAGAGTCACCATTGCTTCAAAAACCGAACCGTTATTTTCACTATAAAACATCTCCGGTCGTAAAAGTACCGCAATATCGACGATTGCGTCCTTGTCGATCAGAATCGCTCCCAAAATAGATTTTTCCGCCTCATCTGAATGGGGCGGTATCCTTGTGTTAGGCATTCATTATTAGTACTTGAGTATCATCGGGCAGACTTCCTTCGTCTACTTTTATCTTATGCAAGGCTTCTCCGGCTACTAAAAATTTATTCTTGTCTAAAAACTCTTCCAGGGTGTGTTTTCCTGACCATTCTTCCGTCATTCCGGCGACTTTGTAGTGCATGGGGATTACATAAGATGGCTGGATGTCTTTAATAAGATCCATTACTTCATTTGTCTCTAGGACCGTTACCCCACCCACACCTACCATCAACACATCTACCGAACCTATCTTTTCAATCTGTGCCTCGGAAAGTTTGTGCCCCAAATCTCCCAGATGTAAAATGTTCAACCCGTCCATTCTTACATTCATAATTAGGTTCTTTCCTCTTTCGGCTCCCTCCTCTTTATCGTGATACATCTTGGTCGCCGCTATCTCTACACCCCCGATTTCGTACTCCCCCTCTTTATCAATTACAAATGTATCCTGACGAGTAACTGGGCCGGTTACGTTTTCCAATGCATTATGGTCATCGTGATTGTGAGAAATAGTCACAATATCGGCCACCTCTTTCGCAAAAGGCAGACCAACCATCTCACTTTTAAAAGGATCCATAACAATTGTCATCCCTTCTTTATTTTTTAACTTAAAACACGAGTGGCCAAGATATGTGATTTCCATGAAACAATAATACCACAGCGCCCACCCAAGAACCCGAAGGGATTGTGGTGTCAACAACCTTAAAACTTGCAAATGTGGTTCCAAACTGTTATCCTTTCACTCGAAAGCCTATGCGTAAAGAAGTCATTCTAGCCGTAATCATTGGGGTAATCCTCGGAGGAGTCATCCTCTATGGTATTAACCTCGCCAACACCTCTTCTTCTAAGATCAACCAAGGTAACACCGAAACAGAAAAGGGCACTTCAAAGGTCACTCCCTCCTCCTCAAAAAAACCGGATAATCTAATCTCCATCCTCTTTCCCCCAAACAACTCTGTTGTCACCGAAGCCCAGCTTACCCTCAAAGGCACAACCAAGCCCAACGTGAACATCGCCATTATCTCCGAAAGTGATGATATCCTCACCACGTCCGATAAATCCGGCAATTTTTCGGAAGCCATTAACTTAATTTCAGGAGAAAACATCATCACCATCACCATTGTCGACGACAAGCAAGCCACCTCTTCTTCCACCATTACCGTTATTCGCACCACCACCCTACCCGAATAAAATGAAAAAACTTTTTTTATCCCTCTCCGCCATTTTTCTCAGTCTTGTTTTTGTTCAGCCCGTAATGGCTATCACGGCAACACCCTCGGCCACCCCAACTCCTGATATAGAGGAAAAATATAAACTGATTGTTCAAGAAAATGTCTCCAGTATTGCTGCCAAATTACAAGAAAAGGTTAATCTCATGTCTCTTGTCGGCTACGTTGGTAAAATCACCACCATTAGTTCGGGAAACTTAACCGTGGACTCGCATGGTGTTCTTCTTCAAGTTACCTCTACCACCAAAACAGTCTATTTTAAAAATAATTCCCCCATCAAAGTTACCTCTCTCGCCATCGGTGACAAAGTCATTATCATTGGTACCTCCATTAAAGACGGCATTGTTCAAGCCAAAAGAGTCTCGGTTATCAAAGACGAACCGATACTTGTAAAAACAACTGCTGTAATTGCCAAAGTCGTCTCCGTAGACATCAAAAAGAAAACTCTTACCCTAACTATTAATGGTGCCGATCAAACTCTGGCCCTCTCCAAAAAATCCACCGTCAAGCTTGACCAACTCCAAGCCGATCAAGTCATTCTGGGTATCGTTAAAGAATATGATGGTAACCTCTCCATCTCCCGCGCCAAAACCCTTTAGCTTAGGCTAAAATGGATTAATGCCCCGGTCCAATAACCGCACCCTTGCCTACGCCATTCTTTTGTTAAACACCGCTCTCTGGGGTTTCTCCGTACCTATCATCAAGTACTCCTTCCAATTCACCTCTCCTTCTCTTTTTCTTTTCTATCGCTATTTTATTGCCGCTGCTCTTTTTCTCCCTGTCTTTCTCCTCTACCGCTCCAGAAAACACCACCGCGTCAATCACCTGAAAACGGTTGGCATTGCCCTTCTCGGCACCCCTCTTTGTTTACTTCCCCTTTTTTATGGTCTTAATCAAACCTCCGCTATCGAAGCCTCCATCCTTGAGTCCAGCAGCCCCATTTTCACCATCGTTATGGCCATTCTTTTCCTTGGCGAAAAACTAAAACCGAAGGAAACAAAAGGTCTTTTAATCGCCTTGTTCGGAACTGCCATCATTGCCTTTGAACCCCTTCTCACCGGCTATAATCATGTCCAGCTATCTCTCCAGGGTAACCTCTTAATCATTCTAAGCAATATTATCTGGACTTCTTTCCTCCTCTTGTCCAAAAAATTCAAGACAGACCCTGTCTACCTTTCCTTTTACTCTTTTATTGTCAGTATTCCCTTTTTCTTCCTTGTACACTCTTCTCAAGGTCTCTCTTTCGCTCTCAATATCGAAGCCCTTCCCAGCATTCTCTACATGGCCATCGGAGGCTCCATCATCGCTTTCTGGGCCTACCAAGAAGGCCAGAAACGTATCGAGGCGTCCGAAGCGGCCATCTTCACCTATCTCAAACCCGCCTTCGCCATTCCCCTTTCTATATTATGGCTTAAAGAAGCTTTCTCTCCCGTCGCTATCGTGGCTACGTTCCTCATCATTGTGGGTGTTTTTATCTCCGAAAAACGCTAACTTCCTTGACTATCTAGCTTCTCCATGCTACTATAGGCCATCAATTTGCAACCTAAAATTCTAACTTGAATCGGAGGAGAAATAATGTTTCTCAAAATTTTCTGCCTACTAGCTGGGGTTATCCTTCTCGGAACCGGTGCCCTAATGACCGAAGAAAAGGTGTCAGAACGTTATAATGTCTACAAAATGATTATTGGTGCGGAGATTGCCTTCGTCGGCTTGATTACCATTGCCCTGTCCTTACTTGCCATCTTTCCTCAGCTATTACCTTTCTAAGATACTCTTCTGCGAGCCCCATACGGGGCTCTTTTTTTGTGCCAAAACTAGCCTCCTGTGATACAATATGAAGGCTATGAAACAGAATCTACATCCTGAATACCAAGAAACTACCATTACCTGCGCTTGCGGGAATGTTTTTACCGTCGGTGGAACCTCGAAAGCACTCCACGTCGACGTGTGTGACAAGTGTCACCCCTTCTTTACCGGCACCCAAAGATTCATCGACTCCATGGGTCGTGTTGATAAATTCATTGCCAAACGTAAAGCCGCTGTTGGCTACGTCAAAAAAGGCAAAGAGAAAAAAGAGGCCGACACCAACCCCAAAACTCTCAAAGAAATGCTAGAGGCCAAGAAAAAGGCCGAGGCCAAAGCCGTTGAGTCCAAAGTTGAAGAAGTCTCAGCCGAGTAGCTGAAGCCCGCTTTAAAAGCGTCTCCCTTACCAAGGTACAATTAATCTAATACTATGGATAATCCGTACATTGCTTCCGAAATCACCCGTATTGAAAATGAAATCAGCGCTAACGAGGCGTTAATCAATGATCCTGACTTAGGAGCTCTCGCCAAGCAAGAAATCGACAAGCTCCAGAAACAACTTGAGTCTCTTCAAAACAGTCAGACCTCCAAAGAGGAAGAGACCGAAGACTCCGAAAACTTCAGCGAGTCCCCTGCCATTGTTGAAATTCGTGGTGCCGCTGGAGGTGACGAATCAAAAATTTTTGCCAACGACCTACTCCGAATGTACACTCGCTTCGCCCAGGAAAAAGGTTTTACTGTTGAAAATATCGATGATGGCATTGTCAAGTTCTCTCGCCCCAATCGAAGCCTGTGGAATCATGGTGCTTTTGAGACCTTTCAATATGAATCAGGAGTTCATCGAGTACAGCGAGTCCCCGTCACCGAAGCCCAAGGACGCATTCAAACCTCTACGGCAACAGTCGCCGTTCTTCCCGAAGTAAAACCAACCCAAGTGGAGCTTCTAGATAGCGATCTTGACTGGCAGTTCACCAGAGCCGGAGGTCCGGGCGGTCAAAACGTCAACAAGGTCAACACCGCCGTCCGCCTTACTCACAAACCTACCGGCATCACCGTCTTTGTTCACGAAGAAAGGTATCAGGCCAGAAACAAAGAAATCGCCCTCAACATGATCCGCTCCAAAATCTGGCAGCTGCAGGAAGAAAAACGCCTTAGTGCCCTCTCCGACAAACGATCTCTAGCCGTTGGTTCTGGTATGCGCGCCGAAAAAGTCAAAACTTACAACTTTCCCCAGAACCGGCTTACTGACCATCGCCTTGGTAAATCCTGGCACAATCTCAAAGAAATCATGGAGGGTAATCTGGAAAACGTCTTTGAATTCACCATCGCCGAGTTCGCCAATCTTGACTAAACACCCGTCGCTGATAAAAAACGGGGTTAATTTTTCGCAATGATTACACCCTTCAATACTTCCAACGCTTTATCAAGTTGGTTATCTGCCGTTGGATTTTTTTCGTCATAGACATACTTAATCGTCACATCCGGCTCAAGACCATCACCGTGAATATTCTTTCCCGATGGTAAAAGCCACTCAGCCACAGTGACATGCAAACCCGAACCGTCAGGTAGTTCTTGAGCCTCCTGCACCGTTCCTTTGCCAAAACTCTTCTCGCCCACCAACTTAACTCCTAAATTTTCTCTCAGAGCTCCGGCCAAAATCTCCGACGCCGACGCCGATCCCTTATTAATAAGTACTACCAGGGGCATTCCGATTAGTTTTCCGTTGCGGTTAACATTCATCGCTTCCGTTTTAAATTTGTCTCTTTGTTTCACAATTACGCCACTGGAAATAAACTCGCTTCCCAGGTCAACGGCTCTTTGTAAATATCCACCTGGGTTATTTCGAAGATCCAAAATTACTCCGGTCGCATTTTTACTCTTTACTTCTGCCACAATTTTGTTCCATTCCGTTAGTGTCTGCTCACCAAACTTACTTACGGTAATTACGGCCACTCTTCCGTCATCGATCCATTTAATCTCGGAAGAAGGAACTTTGATTGTATCGCGCACCAAAGTTACCTCTTTGGATGTTTTATCCCCTTCTCTAAACATGGTTAGGATTACTTCAGTTCCCTTTTCTCCTCTAATTAAATTGACGGCGTCTGTTACTGTGATACCCGAAGTATCCTTATCAACATTGTTTTTCTTATCAGTAATATTCAAAATCAAGTCCCCTGCCCTGACTCCCGCTCTCATGGCTGGGCTATCTTTTAACGGAGCGATTACCGCTAATGTCTTATCAATAAATCCCAGTTCGATTCCCACTCCGCCAAACTCTCCTGAAAGATCTTCTTTGGATCTACTGTTGTCTACCGGTGGAAAAAAATTTGTGTAAGGATCACCCAAAGATCTCGTCATTCCCTCGGTAGCTCCATACATTAGTTTCGTCGCCTCAATATCCTCAGTTTTGAGATAACTTTCCTTCAGCCTTCCTAAAACATCATTCATCGATGTCGTGTCAATCGCCGTCAAAGACCTAACTTTTTGTCCTGCTTTCCACTCACCCAACCTAAACCCTCCATACACTAAACCCCCGGAAATAATGATAACCAGAAGCAACTGCCTAATTTTTTTTAGGTTCATGGACAAAAACAGATATTAAATTTGCTAATTAAACTTTATCGGTCACAGGGAGAAGAGCCAAGTGTCTGGCACGTTTGATGGAACGGGCTAGCCTGAGCTGGTGTTTTTCACAAACACCGGTGGTCCAGCGAGACACGATTCTCTTCTTAGGCGACACGCCAATTGCGAGAGACTCGAGGTCGGAGTATATCGGCTCGGTTTTCTTTACGCAAAATGGACATGGCTTACTTGACTTTCTGATTTTCTTTTTGGTGATCATTTTATTTTTATATATCTAATATTTAGAAAGGAATCTCATCAGACTCCTCTACTGCTTCTTCTTTTTTCGACTTTTTTTCAGTCTTGTCTTCTTTCTCAGGATTAAACACTTCTTCGGCTGCAGTAACGTCGGCTATTGGTGAAACAACATCGTCTGAACTGTAGTGAGTTTCATATCCGCCCTCAGGACGATCGCCCTTAGGAGAGTCCAAAAGAATCATTTCATCGATTACGACTTCGGTTACTTGTCTATCGGCACCATCTTGGCTTTTCCAAGCCCTGGTCTGTAAACGACCTTCTACATAAACCTTGCGGCCCTTGGACATTAGCTGAGAACAAATCTCACCCAACTTTCCCCAAGCCACAATGCGGTGAAACTCTGCCCCTTCTTGTTTCTGGCCGCTTGAGTCCGTCCACTCGCGATTTGTAGCCAAACCAAAAGTGCAGACTCCGGTTCCCGAAGGAGTGTATTTCAACTCGGGGTCGCGGGTCAGGTTACCAATTAACTGAACTTTATTTAAACTTCTTGTACTCATTTTTTCCTCCTCTTTTTTTAAATCCTAATCAATAGATATCTTAACAGTTTGTCATCCATCTGCAAATCTCTTTCCAGTTCTTTAGCTGCAGTTGGAGCGCCTTCGATGGTCAGTTTGAGGTAGTATCCTCTGTTCTGTTTTTTAATCTCGTAAGCCATGGTTTTCGTTCCCCACTTATCAACCTCCACTACTTTCAAAGCGCGTTTCTTGCACTTCTCGGTAATGGCTTTTTCTGCGCCGATTTCATTCTCGGAAACAGGATAAATGACAACGAGCTCGTACTTGTTTAAGGTCGAACCCATGGACGGTTTGGTTTCGGTTGTCTTTGTTTTTTTCACCTTTTTTGGTTTTTAATAACAAGATATTCTACCATAGATAGCCACAAAAAACCCTCTAAGATTAGTCTTAGAGGGAATAACTTTCCTGTCATCCATTAAGTAGCGACAGGATGAATACCACAAACATAGCGATGGCCAATACAGCAAAGGCCAAAAATAGATACTTTGCCGCTTTTGGACTGACTGGTAGCCCATTGTTAAAACCCTGAATCCTCAGGACACAAGCCGCGGCCAAAACAAAAAACCCTAACGAGGACCCGCAAAACAAAGTCGCCATCTCTCCTCCGCATGTCAATGTATACCCTGTAATATAACACAATTGTGCCTAAAAGTCAAATCTTACCCCCCAATCATAAACTCCACCACGTCACCATCCTTCATCTCATACTCTTTCCCCTCAAACCTCACCCTACCTTTGTCTGCCGCCTCTTTCCAGCCACCAGCTTCCACAAATTTATCATAGTCGCACACCTTAGCTTTGATAAATTTCTTTTCAAAATCGGTGTGAATTACACCTGCCGCCTGTGGAGCTTTCGTCCCCTTGGTAATAGTCCAAGCCCTACTCTCCATCTCTCCGGTCGTCAAAAAGGAAATCAGACCCAAACTACTGTAGGCCTTTTTAATTAAAAGATCTAAACCGCTTTCCTTGATCCCCAACTCGGCCATATATGCCTTGGCATCTACCTCGTCCAAACTCGACAACTCCGACTCCACCTTTGCACTTATATATAGTGCATCCCCCATTGGTTCACGCAAATGAGGATCTGTTTCCGCCACGTTATAAACTCGGATTTCCTTCTTGGCTGTCAGTAAAAATAGGTCACGCGCCAACTCTAAACCAGCTTCATCTTTCAGAATTTCTCTAGCCGGCTTGCCCTCATTCAGTCCGGCAAAAAGCTTCTCCACGACTGCCTTCTTTTTTTCTGCCCCTTTGGCTTTGATATCTTTACTCTCCATAGCTCTACTCACTGTCTCCAAATCCTTCAATATTAGCTCTGTCTCCACGACACTGTAATCAG
The DNA here is from genome assembly GCA_964638575.1 of uncultured Pseudomonadales bacterium. GTDB lineage: Bacteria > Patescibacteriota > Microgenomatia > UBA1400 > MFAQ01 > UBA2277. The sequence goes on from CAZWYN010000002.1 coordinate 37,776, forward strand.
TTTCTGGGTCAACCGAACCCTCCTTTACAATTTCTGAGTCTTCAAAATCCCTCATAACTTGTAAAATCACGTCTACTTCCCGAATATGGGTCAAAAACTTGTTTCCTAGGCCTGCTCCGGTTGCTGCTCCAGCCACCAAACCAGCAATGTCCACAAACTCCACCGTAGCTGGAACAATCCTGCCCGAGTGAGAGATATCCGAAAGCACCTTAAGACGCTCGTCAGGCACCTCTACTACTCCTATATTGGGTTCTATCGTTGCAAAGGGGTAATTTGCCACCAAAGCTTGCTGACGCTTCAAAAGCGCGTTAAAAAGCGTGGACTTCCCCACGTTTGGTAAACCAACTATTCCGATTTTTAATCCCATTTTGATTATTTTATCCTAAATCAACGCCAACTATTTAGTTGTTTCCACCCTTTTCCATAAAATGGATAGTGACTGCCTCAAAAAAAGTAATTTAAAAAAATATAATTGAAACCTACAGGAGAAGATCACTAGAAATTTGTTTTGACGCCAAGGACATAAAAAAGGCCCCCCGATTCAATCGAGAGGCCAAGAGAGAAAGTGACCAAGAATTTAAAAACTATTTGCGCACGGCAGCAAATTGCCAGTGTGGGTCCCAGTCATCACCCCACCTATGGAGGTCAAGGTAACGGTACGCTTTGTCACCCTCGAGGAAAGGCACTTCTACGCGGCCATCGGAGGGACGCCAGATGGACCCGAGCGCGACGATGGGGTCGCCCCGTTGAAGATCCAGATAAGAGGCGCTCAGAGCTAAAAGTTCCTTCAATGTGGCTGGGCGCAGTCCCTGATGGTCCAGTTCCCCGATGGCGTCTTCGCTGCTGATTTCACGGCCGAAGTTGACTAGGTATATAAACACCTGAACTTGTCCCCTCTCACCGGAAAGGAAACGACCGGAATTAATGTCATCATTAAACCAGTCGTATTTATTAGCATCGATCATCTGCTCGACGGTCTGGTCGTATTTGACGAAGACCGAATAGCTGGGAAAAGGAAGCCAGGGTTCAACAAAGCCATTAAGGAGGGCTATGAGTCCTTCTCGTTGAGATTTAGACAGTTGGCCTCCCTTGGTAATAATATCTTTGCCAAGTTTTTCGTAAACCGAATTAGTCATGACTTTTATTCTCCTTTTGAGGGTAAAAAACGAGGATTAAGAATTACTTTAAAGAACTACGAACTGGAGCAGTGTAATATATTATAGGTATTTTGTCAAATATGCGTACAGGCACCATGGCCAAATGATTTCGAGGCTACAATCTGCCCTAATTGGTTCCGAATGACGATATTTCTCTCTTTCCGAGGCTTGGGAAGTACAAAGTTAAACTTAAACTCTAAAAATGGAACAGTATCTCGATAGTTCCGGCTCTAAATGACACCACCTATTTTTATCATCCAAGCTGCTCCAGATGCTTCATGAAACTTGCTGTGACCAAATCCCCGTTGTGTCTATACTTTTTCAGCCAGCCATAGGTATCCTTTACAAAGTACTCTATTTCTTCTCGGGGCACCGACTCAAATCTTGGATCGTGATACAAAAGCCTTCCCATCGTCATTCTCCGACATTTTAGGCAGCTTCCGCACCAGTGTCCAGAGCTGTTTTTGGCAATTTCCGGTGTCTCTCGTACCCATTTTTGCCTCGAATTCGGTAGCTGATAAGTAGCACTAAAACAGTTCTGCACTAGAGGAATAATCTCTATCCCCAAACTCTTTTCCAGTCTAATTACCTCACCTACCGTCTCGATATCCCCCACGTCCACACCTTCTACCTCCATTTTTAAATTAACCTCGGCAATTAGCTTGTTAAACATCTTCCAAGCTCCCGCATTCTCGCTAAAATGACTTTTTGTTGGATCTTCAACCATATCTCCCTCAACCAAAACTTTATTTACCCCGTAAGGATAAACCGTGACCGCCGAAACAATCGCCAGTAAAAAGTCACGCGTTCTCATAGTATCAAAACCATCATTCTTTGAGTTGTTTCGGAGACGCACTAGTTCATATGGTATCTTCCACTCCTCACACTGTTTTTTGCTCGCCAAAAACTCCTCATGATTTCCTTTTCTGTTCAAATTCCTCAAGTGAACCGCCACAACCGGCTTCTCTTTCTCCTGCATTAGCGCCAGTCGATAGGCCGAGTCCAAACCACCTGAATGCGCGCTGGCATACTCGACTTTTTGAAGATCCTCCCCTTTTTCCTTCTGCTTTTCAATTTTAATTTCCTCAGACATTTTAAAAATAGGTGGTCGATATCCGTAGTACTTATATAACTCATCAATAAACACTTTTTCGGTCACCCCAAAATTTGTCTCCACAATTTTAGGGAAAAATGGTGCAATAAGATGTGCCACCATCACGGTTCTCATAAGTCCCATTCCTTCTTCAGGTACTCCTGCAAAATCTCTGTGTTCTACAAGACCTAGCCCTCTTTTCTCTCCGGTCAACACATCCATATCCAGAAAATCCTTTCCGGATACCTTTATGTGGATTCGCTCGCACTGTTCAATGCTTGGCATGGGGATAATATATCACGCAGATGAGGTGTCTAACCAATAAAATACCCCACCTTTTTAAGGCGGGGTATAAACCTACTCAAGCAAAACATTCCACAGTCTTCAGTGCCGTGATTAAATCACACCGAAAAACGGTAGCTTTGTCGTCGTCCTGTTTGGAGAACTTAACCGTGATAATTACCATCAGCGCTCCATTGATATCCCGATACATGGGTTCAATTAAAAACTTGTCTGTTTCCCATTCATCCTTCGAACGAGACTCCAAAACCTCCAATAACTTATTGGTATCAATCCGAAAAGTGTGCTCAACTCCTACGGAAAAGCGGACACAGAACTCGTTTTTCCCGACATAAACAATTCCACCCACGTCATTATTCATAAACACTGGTAGCATTTTCCACCTCCCAATTTCAATGTGATTTTCTACTCAGGATTTTACCACCTTTTTATTCAAAATCCCCATCAACCTCATTTTTTCGCTCCTGCCCATCCTTTTGATCTCCATCTCTCTTTTTAATGCTTCGCTTCTTCCCTGCACTTTTTCACTGTAAAGCAACAGAACGGGACCCCTCCCTTTGGTGTACTTTGCTCCCCTACCTTCATTGTGCGCTGCCACACGGTTTTGAATATCATCGGTTATCCCTGTATAAAATGTTCCGTCACGACACTCCAGGATGTATACCAACCAGTCTTTCATTTTGCCACGATCTTCAACCTGGGTGCCGACAAGGTTATTACTCCATTGATTGTTTTCCCTTCAATATAATACTGATTTTGTCCTCTCCAGATAGACATCACCTTGGAATAAAAACTCTTTTTTCCATCGCTACTCGAAAAATACTCACTAAAATCTACCGCTCGATGATTGGTCGAGTCATAAAGCCGAACCGCCCCCGCTCCCTGCAACCACCCTTGCCAGGAAACTTCTACCGTTTTCCCATACAAAGAAGTGTCCAAAGTAAAGTCTGTCCCCGAAATCTTTGTCCAGCCAAAACTGCTTATATCTCCACCCAAAAGGGACACAAAAGACTCTTTAGCTTTACTTGTACTTTTATAAGAAATCAGTCCGGCATTTTTTTCCAAAGAATAAACCCGGTTTTCTAAAGAAGTCACTCTTTCTTCCATTGTTCTTGTAGTCGTCAGGGCCAACACATTTTCACTTCCTTTCGTCACTACATCCCAAACCTTCCATCCGGCCAAGCCGAACACAATAAATAGCATCACCAGGTACGGTCTTTTCAGAGCCATAAATCAGTCTAACACAATCAAATCTTCTCTACCTTCGCCCCCTCCGCGTAGTCTTCGACTTTGTATCCCTTGTCCTCAATTTCTTTACGCAAAGCATCAGACTGTTCCCAGTTCTTTGCTTTTCGAAACTCTTCTCTCTTGGTCAAAATTTCTCTTATATCCTCGGGGACTCCCACATTTTTATCTTCTTCGGTTCCCAGGTTTAAACCCAAAACAGAGTCCATCACAATGATTAGATTCTTCTTTGCTGCATCCGATATCTCACTCTTCATCATTTCCCAAACAACAGAAAGCGCCGATGATGTATTCAGGTCATCCTCCATCGCTTCCACAAACTTTTTGTAATACTCGCCCCCCTCCGGAGACCATCCGTCGGCAGTTACCGGGATATCGGCCAAATCGACCACCATTTTATTCAATTTAGTCAAAGCGGTTTTTGCTCCGTTTAGACCTTCCCAGGTAAAGTTCATCTGTTTGCGATAGTGTGTCGTTAGAAAATAGTAACGCAGCGCCAACGGTGAAAAACCTTTTTCCGCCAAGTCTGTCAGTTTATACAAATTTCCCAAACTCTTACTCATCTTCTTGCCATCAACCATCAAAAAAGCGGTGTGCATCCAGTATTTTACAAATGGTTTTTTACCTGTTGCTGCCTCACTCTGGGCAATCTCATTTGGGTGGTGAATCGAAAGATGGTCTTCCCCACCGGTGTGAATATCAAACTGTTCACCCAAATACTTCATACTCATCGCCGAACACTCAATGTGCCATCCTGGAAACCCGTCCCCCCAAGGACTCTCCCAGTGCATCACATGATTGGCAAATCTTCCCACTCTTTTAAACCACAAAACAAAGTCCGCCGGATGTTTCTTGTGCTCCCCGGTCTCCACTTCTTCTCGAGCACCAACGGCTCTGTCGTCAAACGACTGGTTGAACATCTTGCCGTAATCGGCAAACTTAGTTACATCAAAATAAACCGCCTCGGGTGTGTCATATCCATACCCATTTGCCAAAATTCTCTCGATCAGGGCTATTTGCTCCGGTATGTGTTCGGTTGCCTTACACACTACCGTCGGGGGCAAGACGTTCAGCTGTTCCATCACCTTATTGAAATACTCGGTAAACTCCTCTGCTACCTCCCAAACAGTCTTACCCATCTTTGCCGCCCCTTTCTCCATCTTATCTTCACCGCTGTCGGAATCCGAAGTTAGGTGTCCCACATCCGTCACATTCTGTACGTGAGTTACCCTCAGCTCCTCCAGAACCTCCAGCACTCGTCGCAAGATATCATCATGAACATACTTAATACCGTGTCCGATATGAGTAAAACCATAAACCGTCGGTCCACAAGCATACATCCCCACCTGTCCTTTATGGATAGGCTCAAACTCCTCCACCTTTTTTGTCAGACTGTTATAGAGATGCAACATATCCAAATTGTACCGTAATAGAGTAGCAAATGCCTACTCCGCTATTCTTCCTTTTTCGGTTGTGGTCTGTGACCTGTTTATTATTCTTTTTACCCAAGACTCTTGCTCCATTTTTTTCTGTTCAACCTTTTCGGTTTCTTGTTGTTTCTCCATCATTTTTTCTTCCGCAATCTTCTGATCCAACACTCGTTTTCTTTGAATATATCGGGACAACTCGTCTTTTACCTGTTCGAATCGTCTTTTTTCGGCCTCCTTCATTTCTCTCCAGACCCTATTTCTTTCGACACCTTTATTTTGCTCTTTGTCTGTCGTCGGCACGACTGAACTGGGAGACGATGAAATCTGTTCTATTGACTCATGAGCAATATCTGCCACCGCCCCTACCGTTCCTTTTACGGCACTCTGACCAATCTCGAATAAATTGTCGGCCACGCTTTGACCAACCTGACCTAATACACCGGGCATTACCTTCATTTAATCACAAAAAGCCCCCTCTTCGGGGGCAACATCAATAATCTCTTAGTCTGCTTCTAAATAAAACTCGGGTCGCAAACCGTCCTGAAGACCTTTGAAATATCCTTGCCAGTAATCAAAATTCATACTCGGCGATACTTCAAACAACTTCTCGCCGATAAGACAAGTAACCGTCACTCTTTCTCGAGAAACTTTCTCAAAAACTCTTTTACAGTAGTCTTCGGTACGCTCACCTTCAATCCTCTGCACTACGATCATTCCCATTTTTCCCTCCTTCAAGGTGCTGTTGTCCGTATTTTACTACATCTCACTTCTACCCTCCAAGGCTCGGAGAAGTGTCTGGCCATCAGCGTACTCCACGTCTGCTCCGGTCGGTAAACCCCTCCCTATTCTCGTGATTTTCATCCCTTTCCCGAGCTCCATATCCTTTATTTTTGACGTAATATACATTGCTGTTGCTTCGCCTTCCATATTTGGATTGGTGGCGATCACCAGCTCCTTTATTTCTCCCGTCTTAACTCTCGCCAGTAGCTGTGGAATTCGTAAATCATTTGGTCCGATATTTGCCAAAGGATTAATTACTCCTCCCAGTACGTGATACACCCCTTTATAGCCATCGGCTCTCTCAAAAGCCAAAAGGTCAAGAGCGTTCTCCACCACACATACCTGGGATCTATCTCTGTCCTCATCCTGACATACCGGACAAAACTCCTCTTCACCCACATTAAAACACAGAGCACAAAGTTTGGTGTTCTTTTTGAGATTTTCCAATGCTTCACCAAACTTAGTTAGCTTTTCCTGAGGCACATTTAAAAGATAGTACGCTAATCTCGCTGCCGACTTCGGTCCTACTCCCGGCAAGGACTCAAACGCGTCGATCACTTTCTGAACCGGCCGGATGCTTCTCATAATCAAATTACATCCCTTTCGGCATGTTTGCGAGTACCTTGGAAAGATCTCCCATCGAGTCCTTCATTTCTTCAGCCGAGTACTTCTGAGCCTTGGTAATAGCTTCATTAATCACTTTGACCGCCTTATTCATGTTCTCATCGTCAATGAATAATTCTTTCAACTTTCCGTCTCCTGTAACAATCGCTTTAACACCATCTTCTTCTACCTCGGTTTTGTGAGACTGAATCTTCTTCTGCAGTATTGCCAATTTTGCAATAGCGGCACCTTGTGAACCAAACTGTTTTATTCCGTTGAACATTTTTGAAAAATATATTAATAACTTTTCTCAAAACCTATTGTATATCATCCTCCGAAAATCTTTTCCGCCGCCCCAATGATTTCCTTATCCCCAGCCGTGTCCTTATTCACCGGCTCAACATTTATATCCTGCAGCTCAGGTTCCGTCCTGGATGGTCCTTTTTCCCCGAGAACACACCTGAAAGTCATCGGTCCCCAGATCTTGGTCATCTGTTCCTCAATCAATTTCTTTTTGACATCCCGCTCCAACATATCTTGCTGGAATCGTGAGGTAACCGACAATGTTAGAGACTTTCCCCTAACATCCACCGGCGACACTAGTCGTAACATTCCGGCCAATGATCCATAGCTGGCAGACATCACGTTTATAAAGTCCATCCACTCCGTCTTTATTTTTTCGATATTGGCCAAAGGACCGTCGTAATTCTGTACAACTTGGTTGTCCTTATTTTCCGAATCTTCCCCGCGTATAGCACTATCTGCACTTACAGATTTAATCTCATCCTTCTTTTCTTCTTGCCGGGCAGGCGCCTCAACTTTTGGGACACTCGCCCCTCCACCGCTGTCATCGATAGCTAAAGTTAACAAGGCAATTTCCAAAGGCAATAGCGGTAATGGAGACACTTTTATCTTGTCGGTGGCCTCAATTAGCTCATCTACCAACTTTATCTCGTCTTCAATGCCGGAACCTCTCTCCAAGTTATTTTCCAGCATAAACTTTACTTCCGTCAGTAGCGATGTTGCCAGTACCGGAGCCTTTATCCCCGCTTTTTCCATCTCTCCAAATATTCTCACAATCTTAGCGGACTCCCTATTTTTGGCAGCCTCCAATAACTTCTTAATCGATTGCCGTCCGACAATTCCCAAGACCTGTAAAACCAAAACCGAGTCTATAGTCTTTCCATAAGCTGCTACTTGTTCCAAAAATTTATGCCCTTCACGGAAACTGCCATCGGTTGCTTCGGCAATCTCTTGCAGTGCTTCCTCATCGATATCTAGAGCTTCTCCCTTGACCGCTTTCATCAAAGACCCCACTATTTCTTTGTTGGTTGCCTTTGTAAAATTCACCCTGGCACAACGACTAATGATCGTCTCCGGCACTTTCTGGGCTTCTGTTGTACAAAGGATAAAGATTGCGTGTTTGGGAGGTTCTTCCAGAGTCTTCAGAAGAGCGTTAAAACCTGCCGTTGACACCATATGCACCTCATCGATGATGTAAACCTTTTTAGGAAGCTGCACGGGGGCCAGACGCACCTTTTCGCGTAGGTCACGGATGTCGTCCACCAAACCACTGGAGGCAGCGTCAATTTCAATTACGTCTACACTGTTACCGGCGGTCAAACTCTCGCAGGCGTCACACTTACCGCATGGCTCTTCAAAACCGTCTTTCCTGCCCTGGTTTTTCTCACAATTCACCACCTGAGCAAGGATTCTGGCCGCACTGGTTTTTCCCGACCCTCGAGGGCCCACAAACAAGTATGCGTGGGATATCTTGCCACTCTTTAAACTCGACTCCAAAGACTCCCGAACAGACACCAGGTCCAGCTCACCGATTTTCTTTGGTCGATATTTTTGATAAAAACTCACACTAACACCTTATGTTGTCCCCCTCACTCGTGTCAACTACTAATAACCCTATCACAACCACTCAGTTTTCCCTTGCACTATATCAATTTTCTTTTTCAAATACCCTCTCAAAAATCGTTAAAACTTACTCAATACCAGAAATTAGTTCACCCTCATCGCTTTAAAACCTCATTTTTACCAAAAAATACCCGGGGTAATCCCGGGTAAACCTCTATTATTTTCCTCTGTGAAGGCTTATTAAATACCAATCACCCTCATAATTGGTGATGAGAATTTCTTTATCATCCTTAATCTCGATGTCCAAAACTCCCTTCCAGTCCGACACCGATATCAACAAGTCATCCGTACCCTCAACAACAAAAACCAGATACTCTTTTCGATGGTTCTTCTCCCCCCTTACTTCCAAACGAATAGGGTTCAGAAGACTTAGATTGAGTTTCTGATCGGTTACTGTAACTGAACCGCCATCTTTCCCCAATTTATATTTAAAATCAAACAGGCGACCTGAGAGCAACTCGGTTAATTTTTTAATCGGAGTTGACATCTCGTTTAAACGTAAAATAACCATCTGGTATCTTTTAGTTGTCATCTTACTCCTCTCGATCTCCGTCTCAGTTGATCAAAATAACTTTGACCAGTGTATCTTTCGCCGACAATTTACGCGAGATGACTATCTGACGGTCAGACTCAAAAACAACAATCGGGGTTTCTTTGATGTCAAAGCAAAGACTCCTCCGTGGATACAAGGGAATCTTCACCAGGGTATCGGTAACTACTACTGGTCCACAACCAACCCGCACTTCTTCCAAAACAGTTACATCTTTGTTAAACGCCAAATGGCAGTTAACAACGTCAAAAATCCTCCCTTCAAGCATCCCGATAACTCGATCGGCCACCATTTTTCCATCCTCAACGCTCAATATCATGATTTTCTCAGACATCTCCACCTCCATGGAAAATAATATGTTAAAGATCTGAATCGCCCATAGTATATCACAACCCCAAGCCTAATCCTAATCGTGGTGGATACCTAAAAGGTGAAGGAGGCCGTGACAGGCTAAAAACTCGATTTCTTCATCGATAATTCTGTTCCACTGGATTGCCTGTCTTTTTGCCTGAGGATAACAGATGACAATGTCTCCCAAGTTTAGCCCATCAAAGTCATCGGGCATCTCCGCTCCCTCTTCCAAAGGAAAAGACAACACATCAGTTACTTTATCTTCGTGGAAATACTTCTTCTCCAGCTCTTTTATTTTTCTCTCCCCTACTACCGACAAGGAAATCTTCACATTTCCTTTAGCGATGTCGTTTTCCTTCAGAGTTCGGATCAGGGCCTCCTTAACTCTTTTTCTGTCAAACGGATACCGGGAGTCTGCCGCTATGTCTAAATCAAGTTTTACCATTATCCCTATTATAGAACCAAAAAAACCGGTGTCCTGAAACACCGGTAAATACAATTAGGCTTCATTTCAACCTAAAATACTCAAATAAAGCTTGAGCCCTGTCAGCCTCATACAAAGCCGACTCTTTATCACACACGGGACAGACAAAGTATGGAATCTTGCTCGACGCGTCACCACGTATGATTAGGTTTGCCGGATGCTCTATTTGAAGAACAGAACCGCACTGTGAGCAAGTAATATCCATAGGGAAAATAGAGTCCCCTCTGCGCAACACAATTACAGCCATTAATCCTCCTTTTTTTAAACGAACTTAGATACCGAAGATTCTACTACGAAAACTTGGACATAACAATCTTATTGATTGTTCCCCCATCCGCCTTTCCTTTTAGTTTCCCCATAACGGCTCCCATCAAACGACCCCCGGTAAGTCCAGTTTCTGCCGCAATTTTAGCCACTTCGGCTTCTACCTCGGACTCTCCCATCATCTCCGGTAAATATTTTTCAATTAGAGCCAGCTCATACTTTTCTTGATCTGCACGAACTGTTTCACCCACTTTTTCATAAATCTCAATTGAGTCCTTACGCTTTTTGGCTTCTTTATTCAAAACGCGAACCACCTCTTCATCCGGAAGTTCTCCCTGTTTATAATCGGCTTGGGCATAGCCCAGCTCAGACAAAAGCAAGCGCAAAACTCCCAACAGACGAGCATCTCCCGCCCTTTGGGCATTTACCGACTCAGATTTTAGCTGTGAGTAAAGCATTTGAATATAAATTATTTTGTTAACCCAGCTGCGCGTTTGTTTCGACGACGAATTCTGGCTGAAGCCTTACGAAGTTCGATCA
>CAZWYN010000003.1:0-44654 GCA_964638575.1 uncultured Pseudomonadales bacterium
TTCAATCGAATCAAAAGTATGTCAAACTAAGAGGCAGTATATCATCTGAACCTAATTTTGTCAACATATGTTATATAGGTCTACTCAAGTATATCAATATGTAAACTAAGGCATCACCATTCCCCTTTCATCTTCCACCAAGAGATCTTCTTAAGCCGACAAAACATTCCAGGATCAGAATAACTTACAAAACACCGGGAATCCCGGTAATCTTGACAAATGCCGGGAATCCCGGTAAAAAATGATCAACATTGTCCCTGATCACATGCAAGAATAGTTATTCCAAACAACTGTTAAACTAATATATATGCGTCTTACAAAAAGATCCTTTGTCATCATCGGGGTCACTTTTTGGCTTTCCGCCACCCTTCTAGCCTTCCTTCCCTCCTGGCCCCACCTCTATTACCGTCTTTTTCCGCAAACTTCAGGCACACTTGCCTCTACAATCGCCTCAACTGTCTCCGCCGACTCTCTCCCTACATCTTTTCCATCATCAACTTCTACCCTCGATGTTGTCCCGCCTCTCCCGGACACCGATCCTTCACTTCCCAAAGAAAATGGTCTCCTCATCGACAAAATTGGCGTTAAAGGAGAAATACACGAAGGTACAGACTGGGAAGAGATACTTAAACAAGGTGTTTGGCGCGTCCCCGAATTTGGTACCCCGGAAGACAGCTCTCTCCCCACCATTCTCGCCGCCCATCGTTGGGGCTATCTCGACTGGTCCGCCGCTTTCCGAAAACTCAACTCCTTTTACAGTCTTCCTAACGTGGAAGTCGGTGACACCATCAAAATCAACTGGGGTCAGCGTCAATATGAATACAAAGTTTACTCTGTTTCCTCAGGCACAAAAATCACCGATTACAGCACGGACTTAATTCTGTACACGTGTCAGCTATGGAACAGTCCCATGAGATTTTTTGTGTACGCCAACAGGATATAAAAAAACACCCTCTCTCTTTCACTATAGGTTGACAATTGTCTACCTATCTGTTACACTCGCCCATATGAAATCAATTTTGCCTATCATCTTCGTCGTTCTCGTCCTCACCGGCGCGATCACCTATTCTCTGGCTAAAAGAGTTGTTCCTCAAAAACCGGTTGACAGCCTCGGTGTTCCGGCCAACGAGATTGAAGACGACAGCACCCTAACTCCAACTCCCACGGTAACCATCACCCCTACTCTTTCCGTTACCCCTACTGCCATGCCCAAAGTTACCGAAAAGGAAATCACTAAAGGCGGCCAGTCAATTACCGCTTCCAAAACCGTCACCAAAACTACTATTTGTACTCCGGTCTACGGCTCAGCCGATACCTGCACCGAGCACATTACTGTTGATACCGGTGCTGACAGCGCTGCCCTCTTCAACCTAGCTGGCATTGCTTACCTTGGTGGCCTTCTCTCCTTCGTCAAAGCCAAGACTTTAAAACACTAAGGCACTTCATTTGAAACTTACCTCTGTCCTCGAGCCTAACTAGAGGACAGAGAGTAGATCTCAAAAGTCTACGCACTTTAAATTGGAAGCTAAAAAACCGCTAAAACGGAAAATTCAATTGTTCCAAAGGAGGAATAAAATGACTAAAAGAGGTTTGTGGATTGTCGTTGCAATACTCGCATTAATTTTGCTTTGTATTGCCAGTATTTTTATGGGCAAGTTCCTGTTTGGTATATACCAGCAGTACAACTCTGCCCAAACTCCGGTTGCCGTCCAAACCTGCGACCCCATCCTCGTACCCATGGCCCCGGTTGCCGTTTGCGACCCTAGCACCGTCCCTTTCACTGATATGGGCGAGCTTGACCCCTATGTCGTCACCATCATTGAAGGTCCTGCTATCTACGAATGGTGGACTGGTGGCACAAACGAAGGAGTTCAGCGCGTTGATGTCGGCGAGACAATTACCATTCATGGTGTCAAAGGCCATTGGTGGACTCTCCCCAATCAGGCTGGGCTGGACTGTGCCTGGGACTTGCACGTAGGCAACTACGGAGCTAAACCCCAGCACGAAGGTAAAACCTACAACCAACTGGTTGTTCCGCCCCCGGCCGAATTTCTCAAATAGCTTCCAATAGTACGACCATCCCCTGAGCCTAGCTCAGGGGAGTTTTCTCTTGAGGCTGAAACCCGACCTTAAAAGAAAGCTTAATGCTCATTCAAAAAAAAGGAGTGTGAAATGGAAAAAAGCGTTGTCGTTTTTGCTGGCTCCATCAGCCTTGCCCTCGGATCGATCCTCATTTTTCTCCATGGAACCGATCCTCAGCCTCATTTTTCTCTTCCCGGACTCGTTTTTGTTGTTCTGGGACTAATAGTCCTAGCCTACAGCACTAAAATGAAAAAATAAACAACATCCAGAGGTTCCTCCTCCTTTGCCAAGCCCCGACCTAATCCGTCGGGGCCTTTTTTTACTCTGTAGGCATAAATAATATCTTTTCCCCTGTAATACTTGACAAACGGATATCCACGTACTATCCTGTATATATCACTATGAGACATACTATTACCCAAAACACTCTCATCTCCGTCATTCTTCCGGTCTACAACGCCGGGAAGTATCTCGTGGAGGCCCTTGAAAGTCTTCGTTACCAAACCTATCCCCACTTCGAGGTCATTGCCATAGATGATGCTTCAACAGACGATTCCTACAAGATTCTCAAAAACTATGCCCGAATAGACTCCCGCTTCAAGGTATATCGCAACAAAACAAATCTCAGGATCGCCAACACCCTCAATTTCGGTCTCACCAAGGCCAAAGGGCACCTCATCGCCCGCATGGACGCCGATGACATTGCCTTGCCTAGTCGTTTTCAAAAACAGGTTAATTTCCTCACCAATCACCCCGGTGTTGTCATTGTTGGTGGCCAATGTCTCACCATCGACAAAGATAGCCATCTTACAGGAAAAAAGCTCTTCCCCATAAACCACATCGCCATTCACGAGCTTATGTTCACCGCCAATCCCCTGCAACACCCTGGTATCATGATCAATCGAAGATTGTTACCTCAAGACTTCGTTTGGTACAATCCCCATCTCACTCCCGCCGAAGATCTCGATCTCTACTTCCGTTTAGGCAAATTTGGTCTTTATGCCAACCTCAAATCTACTACCCTCATGTACCGCCAGCACGGAGACTCAGAAACCTTTAGAAACCCCAAACACACCTTCCATGTCACCCAAAAAGTTCGTCGTCTCGCCGTCAGCAAATATGGCTACAAACCAAACTTAAAATCCAGACTCTTAGCCGGAACCCAGTCCCTCATCCTCTCTGTTATTCCCAGTGCCCTCATTTTTCCTCTCTACACTTTCCTTAGAGGCACCAAGATCAAAGAGAAACTCGAAAACCTCAACCTCCGTTTAGCCTCAAACTAAGGAATAAAGGGAGAGAACTTTTTCGCAAATACTTTTATAGGTGTAGGAGCATTCAGCGCCATATCTACCCTATACGTAAATTTCTCGGCTGGAGCCGTGTTATTCACTACCCCCATATCTCTATTCAAGTTTATACCAGTCCACCCCACAAACGACCCTTGGCCATCAAGCTGAGTGTCCGTCTTATCGCAGGTTCCGAGCGGAGCCACCGCATCACTACAAGGGGCGCTTATACTCTCCGCCACAAACCATCCCTGTGCCGTAGTCAAATTTGAATTAAAGATGATACTGTCTTTGGCAATTACTCCCAAGAACGCCCCGTTTGGTACTGTGACATTGTTGCTCACTGTTACATTTCCATCTACTAACAAAATTACTTTTTGTATTCCCGTTGGTCCGCTGTAATTTAAAGTTACGTCCCCCGTATGTTTGAATATCTGATATCCCCTTCCTCCGTCATCATAGCTGATAACTCCCCCATCCCACGCCGTGAAGGGAAACACATCCATTCTTGTTTTGTAAAAATTAAAGTCATAGCGCAACCCCTCATAGAGACTCTGGATTCTCCACAAAGCACTGCTCACCCCCGCATTGGGATTACTCCCCAGCTCTGTTCCCTGCCAAACAAATCCATGACTCAGTACCCCCACTCTTCCGTCCGCATTAGCCAAGATCAGTTTCTGGTTAGCTGCCGGGCTCACACTTGCGGGGACATAACTCTTTAATCCGCTCCTTGCATAAACGCTTCCGCCCACTGCCTGCCACCATCCGCTATACACTCTCCAAAAACCGGTATCTTTTGTCACCGTTTGTCCCTGGGTGGTCAAAGACACCGATGCCCCCTGACACTGGAGTTTAACTCCGGACACTCTACCCGAGGAAATAAGGCTGGCATAATCAAAAGAATATGTTCCGTTGACTGTCGAGGCATAGACCTGCTCGGTATAGTTTCCATTGGCATCGGTACTAACCGGTGCCGTAATTGCCGGCCACAAACCAAGAATATCAAACGCTGCACTACCCAATCGTAAGGGAGCATATCCTGGGTCTGTCCCAATAGTGGCCGGACATGAGGAAAGATCAGAAGCGTCAAACAAAGTTCCTTTAATCGTTCCTATACAATCCTCGGTGATCACTCCGGCCACAGCTCCGGCTGCCGTACAGTTATCTGTTCCGCAGGTTTCTGTACATGTTCGAGTTCGTTTATGATTGCCATCACAGGCTCCCCATGCTCCAAGTACTGCTCCGCCCTCCACACACACCGTCCCCATTTTCTTCCAGCTTGGTCCACCCGGGTGCCATAACAGCTCGTTATCCTGTACCATTGCATAGTAGTTGTAGTTTCCGCCGGGAAAGTTAGTCGTCGTTACGTTAAACACCGAGGTCCAGTTGTTTCCCAGTCGAGTGTCACTGACGCTATTAATCCTTAATGTCCCCAAAGCATTTGTAAACGGCGCTACTGTACCCCACGGAGTAGGCGGGCTAGCCAATGTGCCTGTACAGGCCGCACCCGTATTGTTATTTGCCACATTAATATTTGCCCCACCATACGTAAATGCTCCGAAATAATTAGCATTATTGTGCTCAAAATTACTCCAGTTTGCACTCCCCGGATCAACACTACAGTTATTAAACGCAAAAAAGACTCTTCGCAAATCGGTCGCGCCGTCGGCATCACTCGTCACCACCGTTAAGCTGGCATTACCATTAGACAGAATTGTCGAAGGAGATGTGGAAACAATTGTAGGAGCGTTGTTGGTCACACTAAAGCTCCAAATCGTTGACCAACCGGAAGCCGAAGGATTCGTATTGTCTGCTTTCACTTTCCAGTAGTATGTTCTGGGTAACGAATCGGGGAAGGTATAAACTTGAGAAGTAGTTCCACTACCTACAGTAAAAACCGATCCTCCGCTGCAGGGATCACCGGCATTTGTACCGGCACAGACTTGATAGTCTCTACTGGTCGAGCTGCTACACTCCGTCCCCCAGTTACTTATACCGTTCCAGGTTAATGTCACTGCCGTTCCTTTAACACTCGCCCCATTAGCTGGACTGGCTAATGTTGGTGTATCCGGACCACTTGAACTACAACACGGCTCAGTAGCGGAACAACTAGTAGTTCCGCAAGATCCATTTGGAACAGTACCGCCAGGATAACCACAGGATGTTGGACAACTCTGTGCTGCCGGACACGAAATCCAATCACAACCATAATTGGTTACACATTCTGTTACCGCACACTGACCACCACCACTCGGACACTGGCTTTCAGTTTTATAGCCACAAGACTTTGGTATTCCATTACCTACACAAACATTACAATCACAGTTTCCATTACCACCAGGTCCGCACTCCGTGCCGTTACCTGTACATGAGAAACCGGTAGTATCACAAACGCAAGCGTAGTCACCACACTCATAATCACCGTTGCATGCCGCATACACCGTTCCTACTATCGAAAAAGCTTTCCTAGAATTTGAAATTTTTATGATTACCGGCCTATTTTTCTCTTTTTGAACATAGCTTTTCAAAAACTCCTTCATCCTTTCCTGTCTCAGGTATGACTCATACTTGGGATAGTAATTTACTAGTTCAAATAAGCTCTGTATCATTGTGTATTCAAAGCTTTGCGATAAAACCAAATCCCCGCCCTCAATTTCGTCTCTATTTATATAAATATATATATTCATTGTCTTACTACCCTCCTCATACCTCTGCCCAAAAGAAGATGCCATTACTCCTTCCACTCCATAACCTCTCATATAACTTTGTTCCTTATCCGTATAAACCACATTTACTTTCTCGACCCTCACACTTGTAATTGGACTATCTAGCGACTCTCCCATTATCGGCATCCCAACCCCTCTTGTAAGACCTAAGAGTTTCAGATACTGCACCATCTTTATCTGATTGACAATCTTTATCTGTTTCCCCTCCACTTGCGAAACAACTTTAAAATCCACATACTGTCGAAAACTAAGGCTGATAAAAGTAGCAGTTCCAATAGCCGCCAAAGAAAGAAACACCAATAAATATATGATGAATTTTCTTATCATTACTTAATCTTATCTCATTTATTTTTTGCGGCAAAAATATAGTGTGTCTTGATCCACAGAAGCGACTCTTCGAGAGTAGTAGTAGTACCTCTAGGTCTTAGCGTTTCAGTTCTTACGTCAAAATCAAAAAATATACTATCTTTATCTAAATCTTGATTACCTTTTCGCTCTACCAGTCTAAAACTCGTGTATGGCATCATTCCCAAGGCGTTTCTTAAATTTATTCCCGCGAAAGCGTAACCTTCAATAAGAGAAAAAGCCTCAGGTTCATCTTCTTTCAAAAATAAATTTTCATCAATGAAGCTCAATCTCACACCCAAGCCCGAATACATAATAAATTTTCCATCATCAAAACCATATCCTGAACTTATCGTCGTCTGCCCTGGAAAATTCATGTATAGTTCTCCATCCAGCCCACTGGTATATCTCATCTCGATACTCTTGACTTGATCTATTGTTAGTGTTTGTTCCGCTATCTTCCCCTCATCGTCTCTTAACATTATTTTCGCTGGATAATTGCCGGGATTAGCTACATACTCATCCAAACTCACATTCATCTTATTTTGGAAATTATATGTATCCAAAAATGTATAAATAATTGCTTTTGCCAATAGTTCTCTTGCGCCAGGTTTGTTTTCATTGAAAAGAAGTGACTCAACTCCATATTTATCAAAAGTACTCTTTGTTATTTTGTCACTTTCAAGCATCGAAAATTCCAAATCAAACTGGTATCCAGAATACTCAATTTTTTCACTTAACAATATCCTCTTTTGCTCTACAGGTGCCACTTCCTGAGTCGCCGTCGCCTCCGTAGTTGGCGTAACCTCCAAGGTCGGTGTCTCACTTACTCCAGGTGCTGTTTCCGTCACTCCTGGTTGGAATGGTGTTTCCGTTATCCCTATATCTACCGTCTCTGTCACTCTTGGTTGTGTCTCGGTGGCCGTGGCGTTAGGTGTCACTATCTCCACACTAATTCCGCAAGCCGAAAGTACCATTCCCCCAATTATCACTGCGGCTGCCAGAGTTTTTTTGGACAGTACTCCGTGAATGACCTCATCCAGACTGGTATTTTCCCTTTTGTCACCTAGGATTTCTTCACGCACTTTCTCGATTTCCCTCTTGTAATCTTTAATCTGAAAAGCTACCGCCGGATATACTTCTTCGGCAATATCCGAAACCACTTTCATCTTTGCTTCGGTCAAAGCCATTGAGTAAACCAGCTCTTCCTTGGTTGCTTTCTCGTCCAATGACCCAATTCCTTTTTGGTCAGCCACATCAAATTTAATTACGTTCAGTCCTCTGTCAGACGACAAACTAGCCTGTATATCGGGAACCTTTCCTTCTTTAAACTTTACTGCCCCTATCCAACTTTCGATATCTTCATGGTCAAACTCTCCTTCTGTATTTGGGAACAGTTTTTTAGAGTCAACCTCCATGGCGGAAGCCATCTCCCGCACCAAACCGTCATATGTATGGCAATATATCTTCTCTTCCAAAAAATGCTCAGTTCTGTTTTCCATAAACTTATAATACTTTTATTCCCCTTCCAAGTCAATGTATCGTATGCGTTAACCACAAATGCTAATGCCCACCAATTCTCCCAATTATGGATTGAGACTTACTTGCCCAATCTCAACGCTTTAAATTTCTTTAAAAGCCTCCTTGCGGAACCACAAAAATTCGTTTTACGAGTCCAATTAAGAGAGTGCAGATTAGTAGAATTACAAACAGGACATTCTGTCTTTTTAACAATTTCAAAATTAGAATCCACAGAATTGTCGATTTTAATATATTAACTCAGATATCACTATATCTTTTGCTGAAGTGTTAGAAAATACTTTCTCTAATTTATCTTTAGAGACAGTATCATTACAGGTCATAAGATCGATATGTATAGACGAATACTCGGGCCAAGTATGAAGTATTAAATGGGACTGAGACAAAATCCAAACTTTTGTTAAACCGTGGAGGGTAAATTCAAAGTCTGTTTCATGAACAACCTTAAGTTCCAAGTCTTTAATTACTTTCATACTAAGATTCTGGACGTGGACACGATCCGGAATAATATCGGCGTTTAAAATAATCTTAACGGCAAAATGGTTATAGTATGGGAATTTATTCATTTGTGTAAAACTTCCCGTAAATCTCAGTCAGTTTGGTTTTTGGTGTCCAATCAAGAAGATACAACGAACTAGAACTGCCTATACTTTCTGCGCCAGTATATTTATTAAATTGAAAATACTTCGAATGAATTAGCAGTTCTTTATCGGTAATAATTTTCTGGATCTCGAGCTCTCTTTCCCGAGCTCTGTCGCTGTTCCCATAACAAAGGTAAAGCCTTGACGTGTATCTCTTTCTTAATAGCTCAATTCCACGATTTAAAAACAACGAAATACCGCTAGGGGTATACGGAGGATCAGTAAATACTGAGTCAAATTGAGATAGATAATCCTTTGGAAATGCAGAGCGCAAATCTCTTTTAATAACCTCTATGCCTAGATTGTATTCTGAAGAAATTTTTTCTATCAGTGAGGTAATTCTCGTGTCGATCTCGAAAACGGTAATTCTTTTGGCTTGCTTGGTAATACCAACCGCAATCGAAGTCAAGTCGTCATCACCCAAGAACACAACGCTTCTTTTGTAAAGATCCCCATTCTTCGCCATTTCCGATGCCCGTCTAGAAGTTGTGATTGCTGTGGCGGTAAACTGATCATACTGTCTATCAGGGATGGGCCTAATTTTTTGAATGTTCTCAAGTACCTCCCTAATTGATTTCTTATCGATATTTTTAATTTTAGTTAGACTCTCAGTTACAAACTGATGTATTTGATTTTCATTATCTTTCAATTCAACCCTGCTAGTAGGTGGCATCAGAATTTCTCTGAAAAACTCAAGTATTCTCTTAAAATGAATTTCTGGGAAACCAAATTTTCTTAGGAGAAGTTTAGAATCAATTGATTTGTTCTTCGAAATATTATCCAGTAAGGCAAAAATATCTTTTTCCCTGATATCTAAAACAATACTGGCGTCAGAAATCTTTCTATTAAGTTCTTTTTCATCCATCGTATTTCTATTATATCGCTTGGAATTGTTTGTGCTCAAACTCTCAGTCTATTTCCTAATTTTATTGCTCTTTGGTATACATCCTCTAACAATACTTCATTTACTTTATTTTTTTCACTCGAAGTATAGCCTCCACAAAGAAGACCTAGAAATTTGTACGTAGTATAAACTTCCATGAGATTAAACCTGTCAGAGAAACTAGGATCCAAAACTCCCGCATTTTTCTCCAATAGATGAAGGTATTTCATTAATATTTGTTCTCTATTAGAATCATCTATATATCCAGACTGTGATCCTTGTTCAAAAAAGTATGCCATTTCCGCAGCTCTGTCACCAAAATGAATGTATTCAAAGTCAATTAGTCTTACCCCGTTTCTAGTTTTGAGAATATTTTCCGGATGTAAGTCCCCATGTAATAGTGAAAAACTAGGAGGCATAGCTATATTTTTTATATGTGCAGAAAGATATTCTTCACCAGATCTAACTAGCTTACTAACTTTATCTAAAAATAATATGTCGAGATTGTTCATGTTTCTACCTATATTGAGTGAGTCATAAACCCTCCGATACCATTCAACCAACAGGTTAAAATATGAATCTTTGTGCAATAACATATCGTCTACAACCGCATTTTTTAAGGCTCTAGGAGCTACTTCTAGTGGATTAAATTTCTGAGAGGTTGTTTTGTGTAATCCTACAATTGCTTTTAAAATATCATTCATTAAAGAATCCGTAACCACCGGCTGTTTTTCTTTTGGTTTATCAAAATATCCCAATTGTTTACCCTCAATCCATTCGACCACTACTTCCCTGGTGTTACTATTAATGTATCTAACTTCGGGAAACAACCCTATATCATTTTTTAAGGCCTTAACTCTTTCAAACTCGAGAAACTTAGAATCCGTTTTTGCATGAATGTATGCTAATTTGGAGCTGCTGTCACCAAGATAAAATATCGTAGTATCCGCCTTCGGTTTACAAAAAAGTTGCTTAACTATTTTTGGTGAAGCCTTTTCACCTCGTTTAAGAATCATTGGACCAGAGCTAATTATCTTGATTCTTTCAGTTATTTCGACGTGTTTTTTATTATCCGATTCGTCTTTATGAATGTTGTAGGACATCTTCATTTTTATGATAAAATGTTGTCGTTAATTATATTATGGGAAAAAGAGTATTAATAGTAGCTGCACACCCAGATGACGAAGTCCTGGGGTGTGGTGGAACGATTTGTAAGCTCGTCGAGGCAGGCAATCAAGTTTCCATACTATACTTATCTTCGGGAGATAACATCGAATCTATTCGGGAGGAGGAGGCAAAAGAAGCGTGTAAATTCCTAAATATTAATTCGTATTTTTTTCTTAGATTAAAGGGTTCAGAATTTGTGGTAAAACAGGAAAATATTAATCAAATAATTTCGGTGTTTTCAGAGATTAAGCCCCAAATTATTTATGTCAACCACGACGAAGATGCTGATTTTGAGCATCTCACTGCGAATAAACTCGTGAGCGAGTCACTCTGGAGATATAACGCACTTGCATCGAAGGATAATCGCATTATGGCACTCGTTCTGTATGAAGTACATAAACCAATGTCATCCTACAACTTGATCGAGGATGTTTCAATTGAAATGGACAAAAAAATGAATGCCATGACTATTTACTCTTCTCAGCTCAAAACAACACGATGGGATCTAGCCATAAAGGGATTAAACCAGTACCGAGGATTGTTACACGACAATTTAAAATATGCGGAAGTCTTTCAAATCAAAAAGCTTTCATCAATTCTTCCATTGCTTGATTCTATGTAGTTTTTTGATTGAGTTTATTCTCGATAAGTTTCAAACACCGAAATATAAATAATCAAAGATTACTTTCTAAGTTTAAAAACCTCCTGAACATGATATCCAAAAAGTGTAGTCATTTTCCAAATAAAGAGGTAAATTCCTGTTAAGATTCCCTTTTCTTTAGATGCGTCAAAAACGTATTTTCTAAAACTATCAAATACACCTTTAGGTTTATCACGTACCCCAACTTCAACCCCAATCCTTCTGCCCACCCCATACCAAAAAGAGCTTTTAAGATCTGAATATATGCTAAGTGCAGGATGGTACACTACTGCCGTTGGGTTATATGCGATTTTGAGATTTGCTTTATTGACTCTCATATCAAACTCACTATCTTCTGACCAACATAGACTGGGATGAAAATAGAATCCACCTATATATTCCCTAATTTTTTTTCTAAAAAGTAAGGGTGGCGAATAAGCACTAACTTTGTCTGATGTGTGATATTCTCGTGCCCTTGCAATAATAGAGGTCAGCCAGGAATTTCTACCAAACACCACCCTCCCTTTCGACAGTAGATTATTGCCTAAGTTAGTGTCCAATTTTCGTATAGTTTCTTTTTCAAAAATACAATCTGAGTCCATTAACAAGATTTTGTTATACGAAGAATGTTCTATGCCATTGTTGTATGCTCTCGCAATACTAGCTTCGCTAATTTGGCATACTATAATGTGCAAAAAATTTTTGGAATTTTGCTCTTTTATTATATTTTTTACGAGTTTTCTTATATTTCTCGACGGCTTATTTAGAGATATAACTACCTCAACTTTTTCATCGATAGATTCAATACAATTTTTCAACCTAAGATCATTACTGACTGGGATTACGATAGAAAGTTGCATTATTTTGAAATTATAAAATCGCCGATTGCGAGATAATCGGTTTTATTAGAATAAAACGATCTAATTGCGTCGATCGGATTACAAACGATTGGTTCCCCTTTTCCATTAAAAGAAGTGTTCATTATTACAGGAAACCCACTTAATTTTTTGAATTCTAAAATTAAATTATAGTATTTTGGATTCGTTTCCCTTAAAACAGATTGAGGTCTGGTTGTACCGTCAACGTGTACGAGTGCAGGTAGTTTTTTATAATATTGTTTCTTTACATTGAAACCGACAATCATGAATGGGGAGAAAACTGAGTTTTCTAAATACTTATCCATTTCTTCTGCTATAAAACTTGGAGCTAGTGGTCTCCAATTCTCTCTATCTTTGGCTTCATTAAGTTTGTTATGCGTTTTTGGTAAACAAGGGTTCCCAAGAATACTTCTATTACCCAATGCTCTTGGTCCAACCTCCATTGGTCCTTGAAACCAAGAAATTATTTTTCCCTGAAAAATAAGCTTTGCTATTACCTTAGTAATGTTGTTCACTTTTTTATATCGTATAGAGTACTTATCTAGCACCTTTTTAATTTCCCTGTTGGAAAATTCTGGTCCCCAACTAGCACTTATTAGCGTCTTTTTGGGTTTATTTTTTGATAATAATAACGCTGCCCCTACTGAAACCCCAATATCATTAGGAAAAGGTGGAACAAATAGCTTATCGACTAAACCTGATTTAATTATTTCTCCATTCAACATGCAATTAAGTGCTACCCCTCCCGATAGACACAGGTTTTTACATCCGGTTTTACGTACGGCTTTATCAACTAGATGCAAAACGGTTTGTTCTAAAATCTTTTGTGCGGATGAGGCGATATTTTTATGTCTTTGGGTTAGGTGTAAAGACTCGCACAATCGTGAATTAGTTAAATTATATGTAACTCTGGGCACATTGCGATCTCCCATTCTGGATAATGCTCGCAACCACGTATCTGAAATCATTTCTTCTTTATCTAATCTTGGTTTGTTCTCTATTCTAATGTTCTCTCGCGGTTTGATGTTTACCTTATACCCATCGGTTGTTAGTTCAAATTCTCTGAATTTATAGATAGGCAATCCGTAAGAAGCCAAACCCATCGTTTTTCCTGCATTCATAAAATCAAAACCCAGATACTGGGTAATAGCGTCATAAAAAAATCCCAAAGAATCCTTTATCGGAAATTTTTTCAGAATATTAATTTTCTCGTTTTTTCCAAGTGCGACCGATCCAGAATCATCCTCACCTTGACCGTCAAGTGTTATGATTGTTGCTTTTTTAAACCCAGAAAAATAGTAGGTCGAAGCAGCATGAGCGAGGTGATGGTCAACCAATTCAATTCGAGGCTGTTTTATATATTTGAAGTACTTTTTAGGAAAATATACTTCTGCTAAATCCTTTAATTTCGGTTCTTCAACTCCCGCATTCCCATACAATTTATTAAAGTTCCAGCCAACACCAACTATATCCACATCATCTAAGGTAATTCTTGCTTTTTTTAGACAATAAGCAATAGAATTATATGGCACTTTTCCAAAAGCATGTTTGCTCCTAATAAATCTCTCTTCCTCTGCCATAGCAACCAACTCTCCATTTCTCAGAAGACATGCAGAAGCGTCGTGCGTTCTTTTAAACCATCCATTAATGCCAAGAATATATTCTGTTTTCATTTTAAATATTATTAACGCTTCTTATAAATTTAATTCTTTTATTGATTTTCTTTTGGTATCTTTTGTAATTCAATTCCAGAAATATTTTCAAATTCTTAGATAATACGCTTTTTTGTTCGTTAAGGGCAAAAAGAAAATCAAGTCTTCGCTCTGCATGTAACGAATCGAAAGAATTAATGTATGAATTTTGTATTAACTTCTTCTTATCAAGAAAGGGGTTAACCTTAAAATTTTCAATCTCTATTCCTGCACAACAAAAGACCACCGCTCTGTTGATACACGCTTTGCATACACCACAGTTATTGCCAAAATAACAACTAACAGTTTCATTTACGGTTAAATTATACTTTTTCTCCCACTTATTGTGCCAATATGCTAGTATTTCCGGTTTGGTTATATTCATAAATGGTGTTGTCACAGAAATATCTTTACCGTACAAATTTGATAATATTTTTGAAGCTGATTTAAAAAATCTTTTACTCTTATCAGTATGGGTCGTGTTTATCTCCTCTTGGTGAGCACAAATCCAAATCTTAGATTTTTTACTTTTAGATAATGATAAAACCGAACCTGCAATGGCAGCAAATAAATAATTCCTTGCCGGAATTATTCCCAATTTCCACCGCTTCCAGTCCTGATCAATATATTCATTAATATCTATCATAATAATTAGCGGTTCAATATTTAGTTTTTTTAATATTCTTTTAACATAAACAATTTCTTCTTTTTCGTTTTTTTGTCCAAAACCTACATATACAGGTTTCACCTTAAGTTTCTTATCCAGAGCATATAATAAGCCGGCTGTGCTGTCAGCTCCACCACTAAACGAAAGAATTAAATCGTAATCGTCCATACCATTTTGGAGAATATGATTATCCGATCCATCAAAATCTATATCTATGTTAAAGGTTCTTGGTGCAGCCCTTTTATCATTTAATACATAAGATAGAAACCGATTAAAAAAATATTTATCAACGAATTTTTTGCCCTTTATAACAATCTTATCGAATTCCAAATATCCCGCTAAAACAGTTAATAATGCAAGTCTAACCGAAACATCTACGAGCTCGTTTTGCATACCACTTATTTTTACGTCGTCAATCTGTTTACCACCAATTTTACCCAACATCATATTAAGTTCTTCTTTTTGTGCCATACCAAATTAATTGATTTCTAATTGCTATTTTCCAACCTTCCTTATTGACGGCTTGTTGGACATTTAGCTTGTGAAGTTCAACATCAGAGACTGTGTGACCCTCCGGCATTATCAAAATCTTTTGTTTTGGGAGTTGGCACTCCTCCACGATTGAACGAATCTCAACAAGATCTTCATTGTTTACCACCACAAACTTAAACCACGAGTTTTTTAGAGCACCAATGTGTCTCAAGACATCGGGCTTGTATCTTAAACTTAGGTCATTTCCACTATTTTCTAACTTTGGTGAGCAATTAAATTGACATAATGATAATTCAACTCTTGGTAATATGGTCCCATTTGTCTCAATTTCTATATTCCAATCAGGAATAAGTTTGAGAAGTTCGACCACTTTGTCCTGTTGAAGTAATGGTTCGCCACCTGTTAAAACGAGTCTTTTGTTCGAATCTCTAGGATAACTTTCTGACCAAGCCTTGTTAATTTCGTTAACTGTATACAGGTAGTCCCAATCAACCGGTTCTTTCCAGTATTCAGACCTTGACTTATCCCAGGTGTATCCAGTATCACATTTCCAACCTCTCTTGAAACCACACGCTAGATTACAATAATGAAGTCGTAGAAATATTGCAGGCATCCCCACGGATCCGCCTTCTGCAGGCGTGAGTCCCTCTCCTTGTCTAGTCGAAAATATCTTGTCGCCACTAATTTTAAGTTCGTTTTTGTGAGGACTAATTCTAAGAAGATCCTCAGGCATTGGTTTGTGGGGTAACTTGTTTCTTTTATCTGACATCTTTTTGTTTACAAATAACCAAACTTGTGGGTGTTTCCCAAAGTTTTACAGAATGTAACTTCAAACCTGTGCCAAAACGGTCTGCAAATAAAGGTTCAAGCTTCTTGAAGCTCCATGCGGCAATATTTTCGGCAGTAGTTGTAAAGGGAACAACAACATGTTTAAGTTCAGGATTTTTAGAAAATAATTTTACAAGTAACTTGTCTCTGTCCCAAATCATAAAACCGTGATCAAGGACGTCATGAATGTTGCTTAAAGCAATATCTTTTATTTCCCCAAAGTCAATCACCATTCCTTCATTAGACGATCCTTTTTTTGAGATTAAGTCTCCCTCTAAAATGATCTCCATTTTATATCTGTGGCCATGGATGTTTTTACATTTTGAATGGTGGTTCAATACACGATGACCCATGTCCCATTCTATCTGCTTGCTAACTTTCATTTTTAACCTCCATTCTTGAATCGGTATCTTGATAGAATTGTTTTACCAGATCTTGATCTCTTTCAAAGATACCTCTTTTTATACTTGTTTTTGTTAAAAATCCCTTTTTTTTGACACCGCGCATACTCACACATAAGTGTTCGGCTTCTATGTATACGATACTTCCATCTGGATTGACATATTTTTCAATCGCATCTGATATCTGCCTAGTTAAATTCTCCTGGGTTTGCAAGCGTTTCGAATATATATCAACAATTCTTGCGAATTTCGACAGTCCAAGAACTTTACTGTTCGGAATATAGGCAATGTGAACTTGCCCGTAAAAAGGTATCATGTGATGCTCGCAAAGGCTGTAGAAATCTATATTGCATACCGTTACCAGGTCGGAGTATCCATTACTATCAAAAAGTTTAATTACATTTGAAACATTCTGACCATATCCTGATAGAAGCTCGGAGTACATTTCCACCACCCTCTTAGGGGTGTCCCTAAGACCTTCTCGATTGGGATCTTCACCATGAGCCAAAAGAACCTTTTCAATCAGGTTCTTCAAATCCTTTTTGTTTGATACCTCAATATTGTGTTTCATCGCAGGTTTTGTCGGTCCACACTTTCGAGTGGCAGACCTGCTACCGTTGCAAGTTTTAACGGTCCATCTCACTGGATGGCTGACTTGCCTACCGTAGTATTTCTATTGTAACACCTTATGGGCTGTGGTTAAACTAGTGTACGCCGACCATCAGTATACTTTGTTTCTAAGCGCGTCAACTGGAATATAATATAGGCATGAATCGATATTTTTCAACTTTCATAACTGGATTCCAGAAGGTAGTGGAATTAGAACTCAAGAGAATGTTGGCAGACATCAAAATTCTCAAACTGTTAGATGGTCTTGTCATCTATGAAAGCACGTCAACTATACAAGATATTCAGAAACTGAGGTTTTTAAACAATAGTTTTATCTGGCTTTCCCAATCCACATATCTTGATGGACAGAAGCCAGAGTCAGTAGTTGAACAATTATTAAGGATGTCAGATTTTAATCGTTCCCGCGAGGCCACTTCTCTTAAGTTTGTGAAGTTTTTTAGGGCTATTGTCTCCAAAGAGAATCAGACTATCCCAATAGATCGCTCATTGTTAGAGAAAATAGAAGCAAAAATATTTTATTCTACACACCTGAAAGTTCATAGGACATTACCAGATATCGAGTTTTGGTTTATCTTTAGAAAAGAAGAAATCTCTTTATTTGGAGCTAGAATTACTCCACTAGGAAAAGAAACAACTAGAAAATACAACAAAGGCGAGCTAAGACAGGAACTGGCACACCTCCTTGTTCTTCTCTCAGACCATCAAAAAGAAGATGTCATCCTTGATCCATTCGCTGGTTCTGGAGCCATTGTTTTAGAACGAGTTCAGTCTTTTCCGTATAAAAAGTTCTTTGCCGGTGATAATAAAGAAGATTTGGTGGAAGAACTAAAACGAAAAACAAAATGGGGGCAACAAAAAATTATTGTCGAGAAACATGATGCTCTCAATCTCGACAATTTAGACGATGGTTCAATCAATAAAATCATCACTGATCCACCTTGGGGATTATTTGAAAGGCCACAAGAAAATATGGTTGATTTCTACAAGAAAATGCTACTTGAGTTCTACAGGGTTCTTGTTGATGGTGGTATGACTATAATTCTAGTTGGCCAAGAAGCTGGATTTGAAGCAGCACTAACTGATTCAAATTTCAAGGTGGAAACAAAGCTAAGTATCTTGGTTTCTGGACAGAAAGCGAGCGTTTACAAACTCACGAAATGAGATTTTATTGTAGCTTTACCCCCTCCTAAACATATCCGCCATTATTTCATCCAATGGCACATGAGTGATATCGATATCATCAACTGGTAACTTCTCACTTACTGTCGCAATAACCCTTGCTTGGTCCTCTCCTGCGACCTCGATGGTGTAGGTCAATGGTTTAATATCTATTACCTTTCCATACTTCTCTATTTCTTCCAATGCAACTTCTTCCGTAAAGATCAAGGTCAAGTATTTCCTATCACGATACTTACTGGTCAGTTTTCCAATTGCATCATCAAACATTATCCTTCCGTGATTTATCACAATTACTCGATCGCATACTTTTTCAATATCTGCCATGTCGTGACTGGTAAGAATTATCGTCACCCCTTTTTCTTTATTAATCTTTTTCAAAAACTCACGAATATTTCTCTTAGCCACTACATCAAGTCCAAGAGTCGGTTCATCCAGAAACACGACTTCCGGATTATGCATAATTGCCCCAATTAATTCCATTTTCAATCGTTGTCCTAAAGACAGTTTACGAATTGGCATATCCAAATTTCTTTCAACTTCCAAAATCTTTGCCAAGTTATCAACAGTCTTTACAGCCTCTTCATGCTTGAGATCGTAAATACTCTCAAACAAATCAAAACTCTGACGGGCAGAAAGATCCCAGGACAGTCCGCTTTTATTCCCCATGACCAGTGCGATTTTTCGCAAAAAATTATATTTTCTCTCCACCGGTATTGTGTTTAATACCCTCACCGACCCATTTGATGGATACAAAAGTCCAGTGAGCATTTTTAGTGTCGTTGTTTTCCCGGCACCGTTTGGACCCAAAAAGGCAACAGCCTCGCCTCTCTTCACTGAGAAAGATATTCCATCCACCGCAATCACTTCCTTGTTTTTTGGGATAAACAGACTGCGCAAGAATCCCTGTTTAACCGATACCTTAAATTTTTTGGAGAGGTTTTTAACCTCAATAATTTTTTCCATATTTTTTATGATGATGCTGATGAATAATGTCTCAAAGCAAATTTCCAAGCAACCACCTTCAGCCACAAAAATACCAACGCCAAAGCAATGATATAAATCAAATAATAGTAGTTGATGTTTTTTCCTAAAATAAATGACACCGATAAAGCTGTGCTGATAATAAACGGGATTACTGAGATACCGACATATTTTAACCATTTAGGATATCCCTCAAAAGGAATTGTGTCTCCAAACATAGTTAGCTCCACACTCAGATTTTTGGCTTGTTTACCTTCTCCTGTAAAGAAAGCCGTCATTGCGATAATAAATACAAAACAATGGATAATTATCTGCCCCAAGATGATACATAGGATTCCTGCCATTACACCCCAAAATGGCATGGCCAATATACTCCATTTTCCTGACAAAATAATAAGCAGTGGAATTGTTGCCGGAAGTGCGCTAAATAAAAGCTCTCCCAAATTAATATTTCTAAAAGATACGAACCATAATGCAGGCACCGGCTTTACAAGCCACAGATCAAGCTCCCCAGTGTTAATGCTGGTGTCCAGCCTTTCCGTATTTGCCTGAGTGATCACAAACATCAGATAATAATTAACCTGAATAATCAAAGTAAAGAAGAGCATTTCCGCATAACCATAGCCGGCAATCATTTTTATCCTTCCAAAAAGTACGTCTAAAAAGATTAAATAAGTTGTCATATAAACAACCATTGATAACAGGTTCCCCCAGTTATTCAGTGAATATGCCATCGACTCTCTAAAACCAAACATCGTGCAAGATTTGATAATTACCCAACGGATTTTTATTGCCTGCTTAAATTCCAATCGCTTCATATCGTTTTATTCCCTTTCTCCAAACCAGCCTGCTAACAAATAATAAAACTATCGCCCACACTATCGATACTCCCACCTGTAAATATAAGAACAAATCCACTGTCTTCGTTTGAAGTAAAGTTGCCGGTAAATAGGCATATGAGGCAAATGGCGACAACATCACAGGTATTTGATATGCAACAGGGAAAAAGGTCAATGGAATTAATGCCCCACTAAACACTTTAGAAATATGATTCACTACGTTTTTAATTCCCTTAGCCTCTGTCATCCAAAAGGCTCCGGATCCGATTATCGAGCCTTGGGCAAAACATATGACTGCGCCGGATATTACAACGACAAAAAATAATAAACCTGACACTATCGAAGTTGGTGGAAAAAGTATTATTCCAAATACTATTGATAAAAATGAAAAGGCTATTGAGATTCCTCTTGTTCCAAGTTGTTTAAAATACATAAATAGCACAGTATGTGTCGGCTGGATTAGATAAGAGCTAATCTTTCCTGCCTTGATATCATCAATTATCACACTCCCAAACTTCCCATAAAACGCGTCGATCAATTCTCTTACTCCATTGGCAACAAAAAAATAAGCGATTAGCTGTGAATATGTTTTCCCGGTACTACCCGTTCCTACCACGCTCCAAAACAACAAAATTCCGGCGAAAACTAATATCTTTGCGAATATCAAGAACCATACTTCAGTCCGGTAATTAGCTACCTGCAAAAAACCGACCGCCGCTGTTTTTGTATATGTGGCAAATCTCATAACATAAATAGAATCTTGGAAACTAACTTCATTATAGATACTATCTATCTCAAATCAAGACCAATCCTGTCTCACTATCTCGTGTTTAAACCACTTCTCCTGAAACTCCGTTAGTTCTTCTATCTCCTTGTCGGTTATTGTTCTAACAAATAACCTGTTTTGTTCGTCCGATTTTCTTTGACTCTCTTTCCACAAACGAAAAATCGTCACACTCACAAACCCCAAACCTTCACACAATCTATAATACTCACAGGCCTCTTCCCTAAATCGTATAATATAGTTTCAATGCAAATAGTACTCGACGGCATTCTCACCAGCTATCGAACCATCAACCCTCACCAAAAGTACACCCTCCTTATCCTCCATGGTTGGGGGCAGTCTTCCCAACACTGGCAGACGGTTCTTGAGAACCTACCTAGCAATATCTCCGGCATTGCCCTTGACCTTCCCGCTTTTGGCTCCACTTCGACACTTCCCGGAACTCCTGGTGTCGGCGAATACTCTGACTTCGTCAAAAGTTTCATCCTTAAACTAAAGCTCAAAAATGTTATCCTTCTGGGACACTCTTTCGGTGGTCAAATCGCCGTCGATTTTTCTCTTCGTTACCCCAAATTAATTAACCATCTTCTTCTCCTTTCCCCTGCCTGTATCCGCCAATCTACGCCAAGAAAAAAATCAAAAATTGCCAAAACTTTCAAACCACTCCTTAAAACTCTTTCCCCTAAAGTTTACGACTATATTTTCTATCGAGTAGCTTCAGAAAACTACCTCAAATCTACTCCCACCCAAAAAGAAATTCTCAACAAAATCCTCTACCAAGACTATTCTTCAAAACTAGGAAACATTTCCGTCGACACTTCTATTATTTGGGGAGAAAAGGACACTACGATTTTCAACAGTAGCAAACTCCTTGCCGAAACCATTCCAAAATCACATCTCTTTGTTCTCTACGGTGCCGACCACAGCCCTCACCTCACTTCCACCCAAAAGTTTATTTCTCTTCTTAATACCATTCTCAAAAATAATGCTTACTAAGGCAATTAAAACCCAGCTCACCATTCTCCAACAGGAGGGTTACTCTATTTCACGTTTTTTTACCTGGTGGCTTAGACACCCCACCTCTTTCACCATCTCCTCAAAAAAACCACTTGTTCTCACATCCAAAGCTCGTTTCCTTCTTTTTTCATCTTTTATATTCTTTATTATTCTGTTTTCCATTTCCTTGTTTCTTAAACTATATCTTCTGTCTATCCTACTTCTCTTCTTTTTTATTTTTTCTCCCTTTCTTTTTCTATTTCTTGCCGTACTCCTCATCACCCCCTATGAAAAAATCAATCGCCAGATAACCAAAAATAAAACTACGTTTACCCTCAATAGTCATAACTTAAAAATCATTGGCATTACTGGCTCATTTGGTAAAACCACGGTCAAAGATTTTCTTTATGAAATTCTTAACAGCTACCAACAGACCGTCAAAACTCCCGAAAGCTACAACACAATCTTTGGCATCGCCAAGGTGGTTAGAATGGAGATCCTCCGCAAGACTAAGTTCTTTATCTGTGAAATGGGTGCCTACACTCGAGGCGAAATTGCCGAGATCACCAAAATGGTCAGTCCAAACTATGCTATTCTCACCGCCATTGGCTCTCAACACCTGGAACGATTTAGGACTCTAGAAAATACCACCCTCGCCAAGTTCGAACTAGTAGACTCTGTCTCTCCCCAAAATACCCTCGTTAACCTTGACAATCCACACATAAGGAAGCATCTCTCTCTTCCCCAATATAAAGGGGTTAAAACTTATTCTCTTCTAGATCCTAAAGCTGATTTCTTTGTCGACAAATATATTCTCACTTCAAAAGGGATGTCTTTCCATGTTGTCTACAAAAAAACGTCACTGAATATCACTTCACTGGTATTTGGAACCAGTAATCTATACAACCTCTTAGCTGCCGTTTCTATGAGCCTACTCCTCAATGTCCCCCCGGAAATTATAAAAAAAACCGCTGCCTCTATCTCGTCTTCGCCACACCGTCTGGAACTAAAAAAAATCAACAGGGCAACCCTCATCGACAACGCCTTCAGTTCAAACGAAGAAGGCTTTACTGCCATACTAAATGATCTCAAAAATCTCAAGGGTAAAAAGGTTTTACTCACTCCGGGGATAATTGAGTTGGGAGAAAGAACCTCGCCAATCCATCAAAGACTGGGTCAACTTTCCAGATCTATTTTCGATAAAATCATTCTCGTTGGTCACTCCGAAAGAACCAAATCCTTAGAAATCGGTATCGACAACTCCAATATTATTAGTTTCATTGATAATGACACCAATCTTTGGCCAATCATTGAAGACCTCTCCAAGAAATACGACTGGATTCTTCTGGAAAATGACCTTCCTGATACCTTTTAAACTTTTCCTCCCTTAAGTCCTGAGGTGGCAAACCCTTCCAAAATATTGCTTCCAAAAGTCTTAACCAAAGAGTCTTTTCCGCTTTTTTCTTCTAAAGCTAACGTCACCAACCTACTTACCAACTTCTCAAAAGATACCCCACTTGCTTCCCAGAGGTAAAAGGCCAAAGAACCTGGCATGGTGTTGATTTCATTAAAATATACTTT
This sequence comes from uncultured Pseudomonadales bacterium, assembly GCA_964638575.1. GTDB lineage: Bacteria > Patescibacteriota > Microgenomatia > UBA1400 > MFAQ01 > UBA2277. The sequence continues at coordinate 23,257 of CAZWYN010000003.1, forward strand.
TCCTTCTTTGCTAACCATAAAATCGACCCGGGCAATTCCCTTTCCGTCAATTGCTCTAAAAAAGTCTATTGCTCCTTTTTCAATTTCTTTAATTATTTCCGGTTTTTGTTTTGCCGGAATTAATCTCCTTGAGCCTGCCATTCCACTAGACTTTTTTTGTCCTTCATACTTATCCGCAAACGATAATGTCTTTCCGCTGCTTTTTGGTTCCTCGGTCATTGAACACTGATAAGGATTGTTACCCAATACTGAAATATTCACTTCGGAAAAATCATCCAGTGCTTCTTCAATAATTACTCGTCTGTCATAGCAAAAGGCTACCTCCAAAGCATCATCAAGTTCCTTCTGGTTATTCACTCTCGTCAAACCAATGCTCGACCCCAAACCGACAGGTTTTACCATTACCGGATATTTTATTTTCTTCTTCTCAATCAAACTCATTTTTTCACCCTTAATTAGCAAAATATCCTTTAATACCGAAAGCCCGCACGCTTCCGCTATCTTTTTGGCAATATATTTGTCGATTTTTATGGCACTTGCTGTCACCGAACATCCCACATAAGGAATGCCTGCCATTTCCAGAAGTCCCTGTAAGGTTCCATCCTCTCCACCGTGCCCATGAATCACTGGAAACACTACATCTGGCTGTTTAACCGTCATTCCAAAACCCCACCAATTTTTCTCCATTAATCCGAAATTTGGGTCTGCAGACCAAACCACTTTTTTTCCTTTTTTAAGTAACGTCTTTATTCCTCGATATACTTCAGGTTTTAGAAAACTCTCGTCTCCCAAATACCAATTTCCTTCTTTAGATATATATACCGGCATCACTTCAAAACCAGCTTTCTTCAAAGCTTTCATCACCTGTAAGGCCGTTACGATAGCCACATCATGTTCTGGACTTACTCCGCCGTAGACTACCATGACATTTATCCTATTAGACTCATCCATTTTTCTTTTTTAACATATCATTTAATTTACAGATTGCCGCCGGTCTATTCTCTACCCCCGTTTTTTCGCAAAATGGTGGTCGATTCTCTGGGTAATCTTTACAGTTCCCATCTTCCTGAAGACGATTACATTCCAAAACTCTGTATACCTTTTCCCTATTTCCCAACATTCCAACATCAGTTTTCACTACTTTCAAAAAAGGATACTTTTCTATCAACTTTGCCACTTCTTCCCCCGACTGATAGAGTCTAAAATTGTTGCAGCAATTATTTTCACAATCAGCACAGTAGTTTTCATTCTCTGGCATATCTAAGATAATACCATGCCGACCACACTATGACCAAGGAAGGTGAATTCTAATGCTAAAATGCAGTCATGAGCACCAACCCTAACAACATCGCAGATGTTATCTTGGATAGCATTAAGCAATCCAAGAAGATATTGCTACACTGCCATCCATATCCTGATCCTGATAGCATTGGCTCTGTGTTATCGATGGATGCAGCCCTATCAAAAATGGGGAAAAATGTCACGTGCATTGCGGGCGATTCTCAGTACCCAGATTATTTAAATTCACTGCCAAACCACGATAGGATACAAAAAAAATCTTACTCTGATATAGACCCGAATGAATACGATCTATTCATAATTCTAGATAGTTCTTCTCCTTCTCAAATTTCACAAAAAGAAGGGTTCGTTTTCCCAGAAGGAATGAAAACAATTGTAATTGACCATCATAAAACAAATTCAAAATTTGGAAACATTAATTTGGTAGATTCCGAGAGTTCTTCTACGTCTGAGATTATCTATAAACTATTCAACACTTGGGGAGTAGAAATTGAACAGAATATTGCTCTCTATTTGCTACTGGGAATTTTCGCAGATACTGGAGGTCTTAAATATCCAAACGCTACACCAGAAACAATCAAAATATTTTCGGAGCTTTCATTAATTTACCCCAACTATCACCCATTTGTTTTTGAATTTGAAAATAATAAAAAACCAGTTGAGCTGGAAATGATGGGTTTAGCCTTATCTAATCTTCGTAAATTTTATTCAGACCAAGTAGTTTTTTCTGTCGTTTCCAATAAGGAAATTAAAAATAGAAATATTTCCAAAGAGGACGCAATGGAAGGACTAATCGGCAATACTCTAAGATCTGTAGTTGGTTGGAGCGTAGTTGCAAGCTTAGTAGAAGCAGAACCAAATATAGTAACTGTAAGCTTGAGAACTCGTGACGAAAACTCCTATGATGTCAGTGTTATTGCTAAATCCGTTGGTGAAAACGGAGGGGGTCATAGAGGTGCAGCCGGAACAACTATTCACAAACCACTTGAAGAAGCAATAACTGATTTATCGCGTACAATTTCTGAATTTTATCCCGAGCTTGAATACCGCAAAACAATATGAATAAAGAAAAATTGCCCTATCGCCAAAGTACCTTAGCAATTGTCGCCAATAACGATGGTAGATTCCTTGTTGTAAACAAAGAAGTCTACGAACCAGACAAATGGTGGTCATTCCCTGGTGGTGGCGTTGATGAAGGTGAAACACCAGAGAAAGCGGTAATGAGGGAGTTGGTTGAAGAATTGGAATCAGAAAAATTTCAGATTATTGGAAAGAGCAAAAATAAATACCAATACGAATGGCCCGATCATGTCATCGAGAAAACTTTTAAAGAGAAAGGTGAATACTGGCGTGGAACGGAGCTGACTCAGTTTTGGGTTAAATTTAACGGAATCGAAGATGAAGTTAATCCAGGAGACGGAATTAGGACAATAAAATGGGTAACTCGTGACGAATTGAAAGACCATTTGTTATTTCCCAATCAGCTAGAAAATGCTGAGAGGGTAATTCATGAATTTTCCGAATACCTCTATCGTTCATGACCACACCGCTCAACACATGGTTGTTCACAACTTCCTCATGACCAGGAATTTTGCTGGTCAGATGAAAAAACGCGGAAGGGTGATTGAAAAATTTATTTCAAATAAACAATCATTCTGTTACTCCGTTAGCCTGCAAAAACACTTCCAAACGACATAAATTTCCAAAACAAAGATAGTGCTCTTTGACTATTTCTTTAATATTACCCGCACGCAAAGCCTTAAGTAAATCTTCCGCTTGAACAACTCCCAATTTACCCAACACCGAGTTCTCCAGAATCTTAATCAAAATATCTTTTTTTTCATCCAAGAATCGATAAACTTGTTCATGGTAAGGTAGTTTTACCCGGTACTGCTCGGGAATGAATGCTTTTGTATTTCCAAAATATATTTTCTGTTTGTTGACTGTGTTTCCCTTTTTGTCTTTTGGCAGTCTTTGGGAAAGCCTTAACATAGGCAGGGTATCATAAGGATTGCTCGCCCATGTTTCCGTTTCCCAATAAATCGGAAAATAGCTTTGTTCTCCAACTGCCGAACCATATCTATTGCCATAAAACTTTGTCGATTTAGCCCTCTCCTCACTCACCAATCGATCATAGGCCGTTTTTGTATAAATATTTTCAGCACCCTCTTTGGCATATTCCTTGATAAATTTATGTTCATTCTTATTAATATCACCCAAGTACTCCGGAAGGTCACTCGCGTGTAAAAATTCATCTCCACCATTTCCGGTAAAACTCACCACATTCTTTCCAAACAGTTTTGCCTTTTCTCTATCGATTATCAAATACAAAGACAAAGAATGCCAGGCAGGAAAAAAATGAGTCGCGTTCCATTTCAAGTCTTCCTCGTCATGAAAAAATAAAATATTTGTTACGTCAAAAAACTTGCAGTTTACCCCATTGACTTTCGACCATCTTGCCACGATATTCGGATCACTGTCATCATTGTTTTTTTTGGTATACCAGCTATACCCGGTAAAATCTGCCCCCAAATTTTTCATCAGATAACCCACCATCATGCAATCAAACCCGCTCGAAAAATCACAAACGAGGGGTTTGTCTTTAAAATATTTCACCCTCTTCTTAATTGCTGTCATTAAGGTGTTTTCAATTTCTTTAGTGGCTTCAGTAGGACTCAAGTCCTTTCCGGGATTTGCAATTATTTCTTTAAGATCAACTAGTTCTTCAACCTGGTATTTCAAATCGCTTTCTATGGTCAGCAAACATCCGGCCGGTAGTCTGGAAACACCATCGATAAAGGTCTTATCTGTTTGGTAAATAAAATATTCTTGCAATAGATAATCCAACACCTCATCTTTATTTATTTTTGGTTTTTTTATTTCCTTAAAAACCTCATAAAAATCCGGAGAAAGGTAAAGCGCGTCACCTTCTCTCGCAAAATATAATGGAAACATGCCCGACATGCCCACCATTACCTTCACCTCATTCTTTTTTTTGTTCCAAAGTACCATTAATAAATCTCCATCTATTAGGGCTATCTTTTTCTCTCCCCCGGCTATCATCAACTTCACTTTTTCCTCAAAGGATACCCCATCATAATCAACCTGATACCCCCAAGCTTTGTAATCGCCATCTTCATAGACTACTTTTTCCGGCAACTCCCTTTCGGGCCAAACTGCCTCTAGATCCAGTCCACCACCAATTCTCTTGAGAGTTATTTTAGGAAAAACCATAATTCACATTTTCTATATTAATAATGAGGCCTTCGTCCTTCGGGATAACGGCTACTTTTTCTGTTACACTCTACCTCCATCGAAATCATTTCCTTCTTGGTTTTTTCCTGACTTGCTACTTCTTCAATATTTATCTCTTCAGCTTTTTTTATTGTTTCAACTTCACTCATCCGAAATCACCTCCTTTCATATTAGGCTCCAATTTATTGGCTGAGGACATTACTGTTTCGACATCCACAATCGCATACAATAAGGATTTCAGCGGTCCAAATAATAGGTAAGTATTCAACATGTATAAGGGATTTTCCTTTTGGTTAGCACCCAAAAAACACTTGTTAAAAATCTCCGCGCTTAACTCCGGTAATTTTTTTGGGGTGTTACGGTAAACTTCCAACTCAAACAGGGCAATCTGTAAATCAATCAGTTTGTTTCCCAAATATGCCCCATAGACTTTTGGGGAATATTTTTTCAATAATCTCAACACAATTTCCGATACATTCTTCTCCTGAAGATATCTTCCCTGTCCCAAATAATCGGCGCCTTTACTCATGTCCTCCATCATTAAAATTACATGACTAAATTCATGTATTAAATCCAAAATTTGATGCCTTGAATTAACCTTCTTTCGAATTGTCACCAAAAAAGAATCTGTCTCCGTCATATACTTTGTTGCTGCTCCATCTCCCAAAGAAACTTGTATCTTCTTTTTGTTTTTTCTTAACACTGGATAATCAGCAGCCATCAACTCCAGTAGTTCGTCGGCAGATTTAATTTTCAAAAATTCCTGAGCACAAATATAACAAGGTGCCGAAGAATACTCACTAAAAAATTCATCTTTCTTTACCACAATTTCTTTCACCTGCTCGTTACAATACTCAATGTATTTATCCAAATTGGCCAAAAAAAACTGAAAGGTTTCCTTGGGAATTTTGTCATTTACTAAATTAAACTCAACATAGTCTCTGTAGCCTTTCTTTACTGCCATAATATTTTTTGAATCGACCACCTTCAAATATTTTTTCTCAAAATCTGCAAACAAAGGTTCCTTAGTTTTCCAATATTTTTTCCGCTCACTAAAGGGCAATTTTACAAACAACTCTTCTGCTGTGTTCTCCAGTAAACTTTTTGGGGTCGATTGTAACAATTCCGCCAAAGATGACGAAGCAGGATTACTGCTATTTATTGAGACTTTTTCAATTGTTTTTTCCCCAATATCGGTAATTATTTTTTTTCGAACACAATAAACTACATATGCTTCTAGAGATGCTATTTTTGGACCTGGAAGTTTTCCATATCTCTCAATCGCACTCCGTTTCTCCTCTTCGGCAATTAAAACAATGTCTTCAGCTGAGTCGGTTAAGTTGTTTTCCCGATAAACACTTTCATATTCGTGTGCAACTTGTTCAACTTTAATTTGACCATTATCAATCATTTTGTAAATATATTCTAACTCATAAAAAAGGAAGGGGTATTAACCCTTCCAAATTCCGAATAAAGTACTACTTATCAGGAGTTACAACATTTTCAGGCGACTGGTTACACCCAACACCGGTTCCTGAAGAACTTTCAAATTGAAGACTCTTTTCAACGGCTTCTTGGGGTGTGAAGGACACTCTTTGATCAGCACTGATGTAATAAGTACCATCATCGTCCTGCTTCTTACCATCACCATCTTGCTTCTTACCAGGATCTGCCATCTCTTTTCTCCTTATATCAGAATGTGCGTAGGTGAGACTCAATTGCTCACCCTCTTGTCATATTATAAGTTATACTGTCCATAGTGTCAATACTGCCAACAATGTTAAACTGATTTGTGGCCAAGAATATTACCAAAGCAAAGCACCGCTTTCCTCTTCGAGAGCTTCGTCACCTAAGCAAACTCGTCACCCGTCTCTGGCCGGTTATTGCCCTCCTTTTTGTCACCCTTCTCCTCATCTTCTTAAACTACGAACCAAACACTTTTCTCACCGGCTGGGATAATCTTCACCCTGAGTATGACATCGCCGAAAACCTCCGTAGAGCTCTTTTCTCCGTCTGGCAAGAATATCGTGGACCCGGACTACTTGGTGGCATGGCTCATGCCGCCGACCTTCCTCGTGTTCTTTTGGTCTGGATTCTTCTCGCCGCCAAACTCACCCCGGACCTAATTCGATATCTCACCACGTTCCTTCCTCTGGTTCTCGGCCCCCTTGGTGTCTACCTCCTTTTTTACAATCATCTTTTCAAAGGCAAGCTCGACGCCAAAACCATTCAGTTTGCTTCCTTTCTTGGTGCTCTCTACTATCTCTTAAATCTCAACACTCTCCAGACTTTCTTCGTCCCTTTCGAAACTTTCACTTGGTTCTATGGTGCCCTCCCTTGGCTTTTGTACTTCACCATCACCTACCTTCAAAAACCCACCAAAATTAATCTCTTCGTCCTCTTCATTATGGCCTTCCTCTCCGCTCCCTCCTTTTATGTCGAGACCATTTTTCTCGTCTTCTTTGTCGCCATCCTTCCTTTCTTTGTCGAGTTTTTAAGACAACAAAAACACAAAGCTCAACATCTAAAAACCTCCGTTCTCTCCCTTTTTGCTCTTGTCATTCCCCATCTTTTCTGGCTCCTCCCCGTTGCTTTTTTTGTCATCACCAACGGCACCGTTCCTGAGCAAGCCAAAAACAATCTTCTCTCTTCTCCCGAAACCTATGCCCGGAATCTCCAGTTTGCCACCCTTAAAGACACTGCCCTTATGAAGGGATACCTCTTTAACTATCTCGACCTTGGCCAAGACAACAAGTACACCTATCTCCTCTCCGTCTGGCGCAGTCACCTTGACATCTCCATCATCAGTCTCCTTGGGTTCCTCTCCTTCGTTCTTGTTCTTACCGGTCTCTACTACTCTTTCAAAAAACGCTTTGCCTGGACCAAGTCCTTCGTTGCTCTTCTCGCTCTCTGTTTCTTTTTCCTCCTCGGAGGTGGTTTACTATTCAACAACAAAATTCCCCTCATCGGCGAACTTTTCCGTTCTCCCTTCACTAAGTTTTCCATTCCTCTCTCCCTGGCTTACTCTTTCTTTTTTTCCATTGGCACCATTTTTTTACTGGATATTTTTTCTTTTCTTCATACCAGACTAACCTACTACCTTACCCTCTTTACCGTTGCCTTTTCTCTCGTTCTCTTTATGTCTCCGGCTTTCTCCGGCAACCTCATCTCTCCCTCAATGCGCCAACGGGTACCTCAGGAATACTTTGATTTTTTTGCCTACATGAAAACCCAAGACAGAGCCACTCGTGTGGCCAACTTTCCCCAGTTCTCCTTTTGGGGTTGGGAAAGTTATGACTGGGGATATCGTGGTTCAGGTTTCCTTTGGTATGGCCTGCGTCAGCCTTTGCTGGATCGCGCCTTCGATGTTTGGGACAAAAACAGTGAAAAGTACTACGAGGAAATGAGTACCGCTCTCTACTCCGACAATCAAAATGCATTTGAAGGTGTCCTCGACAAATACTCAGTTAACTGGATCCTCATTGACGAACATATTACTCTTCCTGAAAACGCTACCGACTCCGGTCTAGTTACCCTTAAAAAATACGTCACCAACTCCTCCAAATTTTCCCTGAATCAAAAATTCGGCGACAAAATCTCTCTCTACCAAGTTGCTTTAAAAGATAAACCGCAAAACTTTATCTCCCTCCAAAGCCCCGCCGGAATCACCCGCCCCTTTGACTCTCTTTCTCTTCGCCCCAACACCGACTGGACCAAAAAGGGCGAATATCTAAACATTGCGTCCTCGACAGTCGGCAACGAAGGAGATACCCTCACCATCCCTTCTCTTACCTCTTCCGAAACTCTTCTCCCTGTCCGTGTCGAGTACCAAAAACTGGGTAGTAGTCTCAACCTTCGTCTTACTCCCGTCATTCCTACAATTTTCCTGGACAGTAGTCAAATAGATCTCCAAACCAACGCTCTTACTCTCGTCATTCCGGGAACTACCGGCACCGGTTTCATTCTCGAACTGGACAAAAACTACTTTGAACTCCAGCTCCCGGCCGAGATTGATAGTTTCTCCGATTTCTATCCCCTCACGACCGTCTATCTCCCCAGTCACGATACCTTCTCTGTCTCTCTCTTCTCTAGCTCCGAAATCGCCTCGTACGACCTCACCGACAGGCTTAGTGAAGCCACTCCCGACCAGTGTTACAAAATAAAACCCAATCGCAAGGTCGAAAAAATCACTACCCAAAATGGTATTTCTTTAATCGGCACCGACGTCGTTGGCTGTCTCTCCGCCCCTCTTCCGTACTCCTCCCGAGGTAATCTCATCTCCCTTGCTTTTACTTACTCCTCACCCACTCTCACCTCGGCCAGTGTCAATATCTCAGGGTCGGATCTCTCTGCCCAAAGTCTTCCCCAACCGCTCGAAACCAAAGAAAAACCTTCTCGTGCCCGCATTTTCACTCCCTCTACCGGAGCTTTCCAGCAAGTAAACTTACTCCTCGAAGCCGGGGAGACCAAAACCGTCAAGGAAACAAACTACGACAACATCGAGATCACCATCCTTCCCCTAATTTACTCCTCCAATACCTCTCTCCCGCTCATTCCTCAAAAAAACATCGTTCTCAAAAATAAGATTGAACGTGTTCAGGTATCTCTTCTCCAAACAGACACCGAGCTCGACATAAATGAGACTCCGGAAGCCAACAGTCTCTTCCCTGAAAACCTTAACTGCGATCAATGGAACGATGGCAAAACGGTCAAACAGGTCACCAAGGATGGTTTCCTCTACCAAAGTCAAAACGCTACCGAATGCGATATTTTAAGTCTTCGTCACCTACCTCACACCCTCAACTATCTCCTCTCTTTCGATTACCGTTTTCAAAGAGGTCTTGCTCCGACTGTCTGTCTTGAGAACCACTCCTCCCGTCGCTGTGATGTCCACGAGCGTCTCCTCAAAACCAACCAAACCCAGTCTCTCATTCAGCCCATCACCAACCCCTCCGAAGCCCCTGGTTTTACTCTCCATATTTACAACCAATCTTTTGGCAATCGCATCACCTCAAATCTCCTCAAGTCTATCTCCCTTCGCCCCATTCCTCTCCAGTTCCTCCAAGATATCTCCATCTCTTCTCCTATCACTGACTCCCCATCACAGATCATAAGCTCCACCCATCCCTATCCCTTTCTTTACACCGCTAATATAGCAAACGGCCAAGGTTCACTCAGCCTCTATCAAACCCAATCGCCCTCGTGGAAGGCCATACAGGTATCCGGAACAGACACCAAAATACCCTCATGGTTACTTTCTCTTATCACCCCTTTTGTCTCTCCTTTCTTGCCCAGGCTGGATCCAACCAATACCTCTTCGTGGCACAACTCCTGGAATCTGCCGGAAGGTAACTCCAGCCTCCTTCTTGTCTACCTCCCTCAGTATCTTGAGTTCTTTGGTCTCACCCTTTTGGTTCTCACCCCCATCGTTGCCCTCGTCATTTTCCTCACCCTTAATCGCTACCCAAAAAAAGACGAGTAGATAATAAAAACCCCGGTAAAATACCGGGGGTGTTTCTCAATCCAGACTCTTAAAGTAATACATACCGTATTGTTCGGGATGTCCATCGTTGGGCAATACATTTACGAGCGACCAACCGGCAGCACCGGCACAAGTCATCGCCTCAAAAGCAGACAATCCCATCAACATTCGTCTCAAAACCTCATCTAACACTTGAACTTTTGATACTTTTCCGGCACAGATTTCAAGAACCAAATACTTCCATTTCTCATCCATTTTTTCTCCCTCAAATAGACAATATTAACTACCAAAAAGCCTCACAATAGGGGTGATGACGTGCCTGCCCAACTCGTCATCACTCCCCACTCTGAGGCCTTTTGTTCTAGTTGACAGTAAATTTTTGTAGTGTTAATCTGTAGGTGGTTGATGGAAACTGTCCTTTCATTAACCACTGCAAAAAAGCATTGCTATTCGAGTTAGGCTACGGTAGTAATGCTTTTTTCTTGCCTAGATTAAAGGCTAAAAAAACTCACTTATTCCAGGTTCAAAATTTTAAGGTTTATCCGGTTTTATCGGCTGGCCACCACCAACTGTTGGCCCATTTTACCCATTTTGGCAATCTGAAAAGACACGGCTCTACGGCCAAAACTACGGTTAACGCGAACCGATTTTTTACGAGAATTCACTAATTTGATGAGCAGTTTTATCATTAGTTTTTTAAATTTACTGGATCTATCTGAAAATATATCACACTCTGTCAAGCATATCAACCTATAGCCGATTTTAACCATACCCTATACTATTTTTAGCCTCAAATATACCCCCTACAGGTCTCCCCTTTTGTCGTGTATATTAAAGATAGAATGTCCAAATCCACTACCGTCTTTTTCTGTAACAGCTGTGGCAACGAGTTTGCCAAGTGGTCTGGCCAGTGCCCCGCTTGCCATGAATGGAACACTCTCGTCGAAGCCACTCCTTTCTTGAAAACTCAAAGGGGCGGTACCAAAAAAGTCTCCACCAAACCCGCCGAGTCTTTCTCGATTAAAGACGCCCTCACCTCCCAGGTAGGCTATACCCTCTCCACCGGCATTGGCGAGTTTGACCGTGTCCTTGGTCCCGGAATCACCCGTGGTGGTGTCTACCTGCTTGCCGGCCAACCCGGTATCGGCAAGTCTACTCTACTGACCCAACTGGCCATCTCTGTCAAAAGTGATGTCTACTATATCTGTTCGGAAGAAAACCCAGCTCAAGTTGCCACCAGAATCAAACGCCTTAGTAAGAAAGAAACTCCCCACATTCACCTTTTAAACACCTCTCTCGTCGATAGCGTCTGTGAAACCATCGCTAAAAACCCTAACTCCCTCATCATCATCGACTCCATCCAGTCCGTTTACACCAACCAAAACGTCACCACCCCCGGATCTCCATCCCAGATAAGAGATAGCGCTTCGTTACTCATCCAGACCGCCAAAGAACACTCAACTCCCCTCATAATAGTTGGACACGTTACCAAAGATGGCAACATTGCTGGACCAAAAATGCTTGAACACATGGTTGATACAGTTCTTGAATTAAATGGCGATAGACAGCACCTTTTACGCTTGCTTAGAACCATAAAAAACCGCTTTGGTCCGACCGACGAAGCTGGTATCTTTCAAATGACCGGTAGTGGCCTAGAAGAAGTCAAGGATCCGGGTGCAATTCTTTTGGAAGGTCGCATTAAGAGTGCTCCGGGTTCCTGTCTTACCATGATTATGGAAGGGACTAGGCCTCTTACTGTCGAAATTCAAGCTCTTGTTGTTTCTTCTCCCCTCCCTATTCCGCGCCGAATTGCCAAAGGTATTTCCACCAACCGTCTCCAGCTTATCTGCGCCATTCTCACCAAGCATCTCCACCTTCCCATCGGTGAAAAAGACGTCTTTGTCAACGTCACTGGCGGTTTAGACATCAAAGATCCGGGAGCCGATCTCGGTATCGCCCTAGCCATCATCTCTTCAGCCAAAGACACCCCTCTCCCCGAAAACTCCATTTGTTTTGGCGAGCTTGGGCTTCTGGGAGAGATTCGCAAGGTTGGTTTCTCCGACAAAATGCTCAAAGAAGCCAAAGCCCTCGGCTACGACAAAATTTTCTCTCCGGACACTCACAAAACCATTCGCGCCATTTCTTTTTCTGGTAAAAAATAGGTGTCAGACTTGACTTTTTAGCCTCTCCGTAGTATTATAGGACTCATTCTCAGCCCAACGACGGGCTTGCTCCTTAAATCCTTTTATATCGTCTGTCTTAGGAGATTTCTCATGCAAAAGTTCCTGTTTTCCCCTACCGCCATTCCCAACGTTTGTATATCCATTTTTGACCAGTCAGGCCGCACCATCGCTCCGAATGAGGATAATGGTTTTCTCGGCGTTTTTCGCCACGGAACCAAAATCAACCTGCACCTGGAGGTTAAAGGTGAACACAACTGTTTCACCCTCAACCCCCAAGGATTACAAAAGGTCCCCAAGGCAAAAAACGAACTAGGGTATACGAAGAATTTCACTGTCAACTGCCAGACAGGCACCGGACAAATTGCCCGTTGGCCAGCTAACATGGTCTGTATGGAGACTCCCGGTCACTCGTATAACATTGGCCTTGCCAATCAAAACGGACGTTTTTTCTTCGTCATTGAGGAATACTCGCCCTCACCCGAGAACCTTCCCGAAGGCCTGGTCGTCTCCTTCTCCCTACTCCGCGGAGTAGGAACCGTGGCCTTCAAGTCTGGCTTTGATGCTCGGCTTCATTGGAAGGCCGTCCCCTTTAATCGCCATGTCGGACTGCGTCTTATGCAGACAGGCGACCTGCTTGAATGGGAAAAGAACGATCTCGTTGACCTAGGAGGAGATACTTCCTTCCGCTACGAGATTAAGAGGTGTAAAAACCTCAGCCTGCCTCACTAAAGTAAAAAGCCCCGCTAACCCGGGGCTTATTTTTATTTGACACAATTTGTAATATATGCTACAAACAGTTAGCTCTACAATGCAGGTTGTAAGCTAGAGACCCCCGCAAGGAGGTCTCTTTTTATATACCCAAACTACCCCCTTGACAAACTTTGTATTATATATTACAGTTATAAATAGCTTGATGAGCAATCATCAAGTCAGAAAGTTACGCAAGTGATTTTCGCAAGGAGCCTCCGCAAGGAGGTTCTTTGTTATTCCAAAGGCGCTACTTTTATCTTGTACTTGATATTTTTTACTTCCTCCAAATCCACGTCACTTGTCAGCTGTCTTGCCAAATCGCTCTCATCTACATACCACAAAAACGTTCTTATTGCTTTTTCATCAAGCTTCCCGCCGGAAAAACAGCCTGCCATCCACATCCACCAGACTCTCTCGGAGTCGGTAACTATATTTGATAGGTAAACATTGTCCAGCTTCATTTCATAACTAATACTTGTCGACTTAGGATCTCTCATAAAAGCAACGAACAGTGCCTTCTCGACTACCGTCCTTTGATTCCAATCAATTTCATCACCGCTAAAAGCTTCATCAACATCCATAAATTTAACCTCCGGAAAAGCTTCTTTCCAACTTTCTATGTCCCCCAGTGCCCCCTCGTCATTTGCCCTGATAACGATCTCTATTTTTTCCGAATTAAAATCAACTGGTGCTGGCCTTATTTTTTCGTTCATACCTCGATTCTACTACATCTACTTGACAGTTCATACATAAAAAGATATATTCGAATAATCGAATATGTATAAACACATTTTTAAACTCCACACCGACTTTCTAAAGAGTCTCGCCCACCCCAAGCGCCTGGAGATAATTCATCTTCTCCGAGATCAGTCCCTTTCCGTTTCTGATATTCAAAACATGCTTGATTTACCCCAAGCTAACCTCAGTCAGCATCTCCAGATTCTCCGCGAACACAGCGTCGTCAGTTTTAAGAAAAAAGGCAAACAAATTAATTACCGTATCACCGATCCCAAAATTATTATCGCCTGTGATCTCCTTCGGGAAGTTTTGGTAAAGCAACATACCAACACCAAAATAAAAAAAGAGCTCACTTCCCACCTTACCGACATCATTCCTACTTTCATCGACCCTGTTTGTGGTATGAAGCTGTCAAAAAAAACCGCCGCTTTCTCTCTATCATCCAAAGGCACCGCCTACTATTTTTGCGCCTCCGGTTGCTACCACAAATTCAAAAGAGCTGTAAACTAAGTTAGTATTTGTTAAACAAAAGCACGATATATGAATATAAAAACAACTCTTCCCGTCAATGGCATGGACTGTGCCTCTTGTTCAAACATTGTCAATCGGGCCATCATCAAAACCCCGGGGGTAATAAAAAGTAATGTCAGTATCGCTACTAATAAAGCCAACATCGAGTTCGATTCGAATAAAACTTCTCTCGAGACAATCAACAAAAACGTCAAGGAATTTGGTTACAGTCTAGAAGTTCCATCTAGTGGCGATACGAAGAGTGAAATGGAAAACCACATGCACCACTCCGACGCCCAGCACACTGCTATGCTCAAAAACCAAGTTAAATTCCTCTTTCCTGTCTCTCTCATTGTATTTATCCTTATGCTCTACGACGCCATCGGTCGGGTTTTTACCCAAATTCCTCCTCTCCCAATCCCAATGACGGTTTTCAATTTTATTGGACTAATTCTCGCTTCCATTATTCTCATCTTCTTCGGGCGTGAATTTCTCGCCTCCATTCCCCGCTATATTAAAACCGGGGTCGCCAATATGGATTCTCTCATCGGTATCGGCTCGGTTACCGCTTATGTCTACTCTCTCTTTATCTTTTTCTTCCCTGCAGTTGCCGCCTCTCTCCAACTCCCGGAAACTACCTACTTTGATGTTGTCATCGTCGTTATCGGTTTTATCAAGTTTGGAAAATATCTTGAGGCCAACTCCAAACAAAAAACGGGTGAAGCCATCAAGAAACTACTTCAGCTGGGAGCCAAAACTGCTCTTGTGGAACGAAAAGGTAAGGAAATGGAAATCGATATTTCTGAAGTTAAAGTTGGTGACATTGTCATTGTCAAACCAGGTGCCAAAGTTCCTGTTGACGGCAAAATTACCGAAGGTACTACCTCCATAGACGAGTCCATGATTACCGGTGAACCTATCCCTGTCGACCGCACCGTAGGTGAGTTGGTCGTCAGCGGTACGATAAACAAACAGGGCTACATCAAATTCAAAGCAGAAAAGGTTGGTGCCGATACTTTACTTGCCCAAATTATCAAAATGGTTGAAACTGCCCAAGGTTCCAAAGCTCCAATCGAAAAACTTGCCGATACCGTTTCCGCTTACTTTGTCCCTACAGTTCTCATTCTCGCTGTTTTGTCCTTCATTGTCTGGATTGCCTTTGGAAATCTGTCCTTGGCCATCTCCGCCTTTGTAGGTATTCTCGTTATTGCTTGTCCCTGTGCTCTCGGCCTCGCCACCCCAACAGCCATTATTGTCGGAGTCGGTAAGGGTGCCGAGAACGGTATTCTGGTCAAAGATGCCAGTGTTCTGGAAAAACTTCATGCCATTGATACCGTTGTTTTCGACAAAACTGGCACCATCACTCTCGGTAAACCCCAAGTCACCGACATTATCACCAAGTCCGACATGAATAAACAGAAACTTCTTTCCATCCTTTATTCTTTGGAAAAAAAATCAGGCCACCCACTAGCCTCAGCCATTGTTGACTATGCCAAAAAACAAAACGTCTCTCCTCACACTATTCAGCACTTCAAAGAAATTCCGGGCAAGGGTGTCGCTGGGCAATTTGCCACCAAACATTACTTAGCGGGAAACCTCACTCTCCTCAAGGATCACAAGATAGATTTTGACATGGAAGAGATTAACGAATTCACCAAAAAGGGCATGACTCCGGTATTTTTATTCTCCGAAAAAAAACTTCTCGGTATAGTTCTCATCTCCGACACTCTTAAGGCGGAATCCACCCAAGCCATCGCCGATTTGCACAACCTAGGCATCAAAACTGTCATGATCACAGGAGATGATCACGATACCGCCGCCTTCATTGCTGCTCAAGCTGGTATTGACAATATCTACGCCCAAGTGCTTCCCCCGCAAAAAGCTCGCATTGTTGAAAAACTCAAAGCCGAAGGCAAAAAAGTGGCTATGGTTGGTGACGGCGTCAATGACTCACCGGCATTGGCCTCAGCCGATGTTGGCATCGCCATGAGCACCGGTACCGATGTCGCCATCGAGTCCGCCGGCATTATCCTCCTTCATGGTGACATCGCCAAAGTTGCCAAGGCCATCAAGCTATCCAAAGCCACCATGAGTACTATCAAACAAAATCTTTTCTGGGCCTTCTTCTACAACATCATCGGCATCCCAATAGCCGCCGGTCTTCTCTACCCCCTCTTCGGCATAATCTTAAATCCCGCCATTGCCGGCGCCGCCATGGCTTTCTCCTCAGTTTCCGTCGTTACCAACTCCCTTAGATTAAAATCAGCTAAGATATAATCTCCCATGCAAAATACTAACTTACTATTCATCTTCCTCACCGGCCTAACTACCGGCGGACTCACCTGTCTCGCTATCCAGGGGGGACTTCTTACCTCGGTAATCGCCAATCAGGAAAACAGTCTGGTTAAAACCAATAAAACTCTACCCATCGTCTCCTTCCTCGCTGGTAAACTTTTAATTCACACTCTCTTAGGCTTCCTTCTTGGCGCCCTCGGCCAAACCTTGACACTTTCTCCCATTACCAGAGGTTGGATTCAGATCGCCATCGGTATTTATCTTTTAGGCATCGCTGGCAACCTTCTTAATCTCCACCCATTTTTCCGCTACTTTGTTATCAAACCCCCCAAATTCCTGGTCCGCCTAGCCAAGAATGAATCTCAAAGTCAGTCTCTATTTGCCCCCTTTCTCCTGGGCCTATCAACCGTCTTTCTTCCTTGTGCCGTCACCCAAGCTACCGAAGTTATTGCCATCGGCACTGGCAACCCCCTATACGGTGCCGCCATTATGTTCGCCTTTATTTTAGGTACCTCACCCACTTTCCTGCTTTTTGGCTTCCTTCTTAACTCCGGCGCCAAAGCTTTCCAAAAGTATTTTCCTAAAATTGCCGCCGCTACCCTTATTGGTATGTCCATTTACTCCATAAACAACGGTGTCGGTTTGACTGGTTCTGTTTACACCATCCAAAACTTCTACCTCGCCGCTGTCAATCCCTCGGTACTCTCAGCAAGTACCGATGATACCAATGCTCCGATTAAAGATGGTATCCAAAACATCTCCATCTCTGTCAATAATGGAGGCTACTCCCCTAACTCCCTTACTCTAAAAAAAGGCGTTCCTGTCCGTCTCACCCTTAAGACTGTCAATGTTCAATCTTGCTCACGCTCTTTCACCATTCCTACACTCAACATTCAAAAACTTCTCCCGGAAAATGGGGAAACCGTCATTGAGTTCACTCCCAAAAAACTTGGTGCCCTTGTCTTTTCCTGCTCCATGGGTATGTACACCGGACGCTTCAACATTATCAATTAGTTAGTCTTAAAACCATGTTCAACTTTTCTAAATCAAAAAAACAAAACGAGGATTTAAAAACCGTTACACTAAAACTTTCCGGTCTTCACTGCACTTCCTGTGCCACAAACATCGACCTCACTCTCGAGGATACACCGGGGATTTCCTCATCCGACACCAACTACCAAAAATCCGAGGCCAAAATTACCTTTGATCCAGTTAAAACCGACCTTGACTCCATCAGGAAAATCATCACCGATCTCGGCTATCAATCAGAATAAAGACTACTTGTCCTCGCCTTTGACGTCTTTTAGGTAGCTTTTGAACTCTTCCCAAACTTTCTTCCAGTCTCCACCCGCTGCCTCAATCTCTTTGAAGATGGTTTCTACATCCACGAGGATTTGATCCTCTTTTACAATCATTTTAGTTTTTGCCATATCTATTATTTTATACTTATTTATTAATACCAGAAGCGGGCACTTATGCCCGCTTCTTTCCTAAATATTACTTGTATGCTACTGGAACCTCAGTCAGTACTACTCCCAGAGACATTCTTCGAGCTTTGACGTCGATCATTTCCACAAAAGCTTCCACTTTATCGCCCATCGCAAACTCTTTGTCTGCCGGTTTCTTGGAAATATGAATCAAACCATCGACTCCTTTTTCAAAGTTGACGAAAATACCGTAAGGGGCAATACGTACAACCTTACCGGTGTGTTTGGTACCCACAGCATAATTCTTTTCTATTTCTTTCCATGGATCATCAGTCATCTGTTTGATGGATAGGTTAAGTTTTCCGGCTCCTTTATCGATTCCGATAACCTGAACCTTAACGTCTTTACCCACCTTAAACATTTCGTTCGGATCTTCCACTTTCTCCCATGAAATCTCAGAAATATGGATGAGACCTTCAACCCTTGCTGTCTCGCCTTCCTTCTCTTTATCCTTCATTGGAACATTGACGGTCACGAACACACCAAAAGGCATGATTCCGGACACGGTTCCCTCAAGTTTGTCACCCACGGTTACAAGTTCCAAAGCTTCACCCTTTTTGGCAAGAGATTCTGAGTCGGACACCATCTTCTCGGAGAAGATTAATCTGTTTTGATCCTTATCTACTTCAATCACCCGGACCTTAAAGGTCTTGTTTAGAAGTTCCTCCATATTGCCCAAAAACTTCTCCCCAAACTGTGATGTTGGTACAAATCCGCGAATCTCGCCCACCTTGACCACCATACCGCCTTTGTTAACCTCAACACCGGTAACTTCCACTTCTTTTTCTTCTTCCATCAGCTTCTTAAAGCGAGACCAGCGATTTTCATCGGCAGCCTGTTTAAGAGAGAGGATTATCTGTCCCTGATCGTTTTCTGGGAACTTAACGTAGGCTTCGGTTTTGTCGCCTACCTTAAGGTCGGCCAGCACATCGTAGGCCTCCACCAAGTCTTCACCGGTAACGACACCTTCCGTCTTGGCTCCGATATCTATAAGAACCATCTTTTTGCCAATCGAGGAAACCACACCTTCCACCTTTTGACCCTTTTTCAAGGCTCCGGGGAACGCACTGGCACCCTCCATTAGCTTGTCCATAACGGACATGGACTGTTTAGTAATAACTTCTGTTTGAGCTTTGCTCATTTTAATAAAAATTCCTTTCCTGTCTTTTCGACTCACATATTGTACCACAAAATGCCCTCTTCTAGGCTCGTTCCCTTGACTGTCGCCGATAATACTGATAACATACCCCAGAACTTTAAAACACCAAAGGAGGCACTATGAAATACAAGATTGGAATTGATATTTTGATCTTTATTGTTGTTTTCATCCTCTACGTTGCCATCGGTATGATTGTCGATTTATGGAGCCTCAATACCTTTGATATTGGACCCCACGAAATCCGTTCCGTCTCCTATATGGACACGGTGACCATACCTGAGTCCAACATCACTATCACCAGTCAAGACTATTTTGAAATTCAGAATCCTGTTTCCAAAGAAATCACTCTTCCTGAAGTTATTCCCCCATCCATCGGAGAAACCAACTCTCATTTTGTCATTAAGAGTCCTCCTCCGGGGAAATATATCCTTCTGAAAGCCTCGGCCAATTTTTACTCGGAAACACCGACCAAAATCACTGTCCGTAGGGATATAGAAGAAGAAATCGCTTATTCCCTGTTGATTCTGATCACCACGATTCTTGCCTGGGGACTAGCCTTTCTCTTCATAGCTTTTATTTTCCTTGACGTCTAATCGGTTCTTGCCCGCCACCTCGGCGGGCTTTTTTATTTCCTAAATTCTCGCATAATCATCCCTCAGTCTCACAATATCTTCTTCATCTGATGGCATATTTGCGTTTACGCTCACCCAAATCTCAGCTACTAATCCCCAACCTTCTCCCCCAATCAGTCTGTGCCTTTCTCTCACTCCCAAACTTATATTTTCTCCTGACGTGAAGACTTGTGTTTCTACCGGCTCCTCATCCTTATTACTCCTTTTCACTTTTACCTCTCCGGCTACCACTCTCCATTCCTCAGACCTTCGGTTGTGATACTGCCAAGACAGTTTCTCACCCGGAGCCACCAACAAAAACTTAGGGCTCAAGTTAAATCTACTCTTCAAAAGCTTCCCTTTTATTTCCGGGAAAAAAATATCCACAAACATTTCAATCCTTTCATCATCAATTTTCCAGTATGCTCCCCAAGGTTTGTCGTCATTAATCTCCAAAGCCTCAAAACCCAGATTATAAACCCATCTCTCCACCTCATTCACCACCTCCGACTTTGTCTCTTCAACTCCTAAACAAATCTCATCTCCTGTTTCTTTCATTTTCCAAATATATCATCTTTATGCCTCCACTAAAATAGGCGCTGAAAAATTTTTCTCCGCCACTTGTTTAAGAAACAGCTCCACTGTCTTATTCATATCAATCTTTCTTGGTAGTCCTTTTACTCTCCTAATGGGCTCCATTTCCCCATCAGGACCATACACTACCCCAAACCAGCTATCTCTCGGATTAAAATATCTGTCTTTGTACGGAGGCACAATTAACCTAAAACTAATTACTCCGTCTTTAACTTCCTGTTGTAACACAAAAATTTGGTTATCTTCTTTATACAAAGCAATTTCAACTGAGCTATCATCTGCTCCCTCAAAACCCAAATCGGAAAATACAAAGAACTCCTTACCGTCCAGACTATCCAAACTCCACGAACCATTCCAGTTTTCCTCTACCCATCTCTCATCTGCAAATCCGTTCAGTAGTTCTTGAGTGACCCCATTGATTTCCAATTCTTTACTCATGGTTATATCCTAACACAGGCTTTAGACCACATCCCTAATTTTTCATTTTTTGCCTTCTCTTCAAGCTTTTTAAGCCTGTCAAAATATTCTTTACCGGGTCTAAGATCATCATGAACCTCACTCGCGTCATATGCTACTGCCGCTCCAGTCGCCACCAGTATTTCTTCCACACTCTCTCCATCCACATATACTCTCGCCAAAATTCTGCCATATCCATCGTAACCCTTTCGATCAAAAGTAATTTTCTTTGTCGTTAATTCTTGTTCCAAAATTTTTGTCGCCTCGTCAAAATAGCACTTACCCTGATCGGGAGAATCCACTCCCCACAATCTCACTTTCCACTCGCTTCCATCCCGAAAATTTGTTACCCAAAAAGTATCTCCGTCCACGATCCTTTTAAATACTAATTTTTCAAATCTCAGTCCTGCCAAAAAAACTTGAGCAAAAATCAGTCCTGCCAAAAATATTCCTATCATCAACCACCCTATTTTTTTCATCTGTTTTAATAATAACTCCTTAAGATAACAAAAAACCCCACATTGCTGTGAGGTTTATTGTTTGCCCGGCGATGATCTACTTTCGCAATCAGTTTCCCAA
>CAZWYN010000004.1:0-40821 GCA_964638575.1 uncultured Pseudomonadales bacterium
GGTCTTGGTAAGGACCGAAGTTGTTGCTGCAGTTGGTTATTGTTATCGGAACATTAAAAGTGTCAAAATATGCTCTGACAATGTGATCCGAGCCCGCTTTGGAGGCGGCGTAGGGGCTGTGAGGATTGTAGGGGGTGGCTTCATTAAACTTGTCTTCTGTTCCTAGAGGTAATGCTCCAAAAACTTCATCGGTGGAAACATGATGGAATTTCTTGATGCCGAATTTTTTGGCTGCCTCGAGAAGATTTTGAGTGCCGATGATGTTGGTTCTGGTAAAAATGAGCGGATCAAGAATGGAACGGTCAACGTGGGATTCAGCGGCAAAATGAATAATGGCGTCAACTTTGGAGACAACTTCATTGACAGCTTTGGCATCAGTGATGTCTCCTTTAATGAAGGAGTAGTGAGGATTGTCTTTAATTGTCTGAAGAGACTCGAGATGTCCGGCGTAGGTTAAGCTATCAAAATTGACAATCTCGTCATCGGGATGTTTTTCTAACCAGTAATGAATAAAGTTGGAACCGATGAAACCTGCACCGCCTGTGACTAATATTTTCATAATTTAGTGTAAAGCTTTTTCTGACATGTGATTGCCCGCTTCTAAAAGGCTATCGAAAGTACCGGCGTCTTGCCAGTAACCATCAAAGATGCAGGCTTTAAGTTCTTCGTTATCTAGATAGGTATTGTTTACACTCGGATTGCCGCTGATTTCCAGTTCTCCCCTGGCAGATGGTTTAAGATTTTTGGCGATTTCGATGACGCGGTGGTCATAAGTGTAGAGTCCGACTGAGACATACATCGACTTTGGTTTTTCCGGTTTTTCTTCGATAGAGACTACCTTGTCGTTTACATCCAGCTCGACGACACCGAGTCTTTTAACGTCTTCAATGTTATCGAGTTTTTTGAGATAGATTTGACCGCCACCTTTGAATGACCGGATCTCTTTAGAAAAGTCGTGATCAAAGATATTATCTCCAAGAACCATGGTGACATCGTCTTTATCAAGAAAGTCTTCGGCGAGTATGAAAGCTTCGGCGAGACCGCGAGGTTCTTTTTGGATGACGTAGCTAAAATGGCAACCGAACTGCTCTCCCGTTCCGAGTAAGTTGAGAAAAAGACCGGAGTTTTCAGGAGAGATGATGATGAGGATATCTTTAATTCCAGCCTTGACCAGGGTATCAATGGGATAGTAGATCATGGGCTTATCGTAAACGGGAAGAAGCTGTTTACTGATTACCCAGGTTAGTGGTCTGAGTCTTGTTGCCCGTCCACCGGCTAAAACAATTCCTTTCATATTTTGCTATTATACAGCGAGAGATGTTTGTTAATTTAATAAGCCTATAACTATTAGGCTCCCAAGGAGGCCGAAAAGGACGTACTCGAGTATGATTTGTCTCTGGAGGGTTTTTTCTTTTAGGTGGTGAAGAATACCCCATACTATATATAGTATAGATAAACCGATAACGATGACCTGCTGGAAGGGCTTGTTGCCGTTGAAGTAAAGGGTAAGAACAATGGCGACCGAGACCAGAATGGTAAGAAGGAGATAATCCAGTAGGCTGCGGATTGGTTTTTTCATAGGACGATTCCCTGGCGAATAATAAGGAGAATTATGGCGAGGCCGACAAAGTAGGTTAAGTGAGCCCAGGTTTTGCCGGAGATACGAATGATGTTGTAACGGAGAACGAAGATCCAGTCAAGGCTAAGGGCAAACATAATAAGAATGACAAAGGCAAGCGACCAGGCACGAGAGAGATCCATGGGAGAAAGCCCGGAGCTCGGAATAAGCTTGTCCGGAACCTCCCTGGCAAAAACAGTATTGGACACCGTAGTTGAAGCAATCTTGGCAACAGAGTCTTGAGTTGAACCAAATAGTTGAACAACGATGGTGGTCTCGACACCGTTGATATAGCCATCGACGACGGCGACACCGATGTCCTTGTACCGATCATCAAGAAGATTCTGACGATGGGTTGGAGAGGCCATCCAAGCGGTCACAACGTCCTTTGGATTACTGAAGTCGCGCGCAAGGTTTTCACCGGCGTGTTTATATTGGTAACCAAACTGGGTAACGAAGTACCAGGGTTCGGTGCCGGTCGGAGAAACGTGGGCCCAGTAATTATTTTCAAACATATCGGTAGCCTTGGCAAGGGCTGCTTGGTCTAGTTCAGAGTTTTCTTTAAGAAGGGTAACACCGGCACTGAGACGCTCGCTGTTGGTCAGCTCGATGACTTTGTCCGGATCGATTTGAGAGGCAAAACCGAGAACTCCTGGTTTGAGGCCGACAGTGATGTCGACGATGGAGCGGCCCATGATGAAAAGTCCGATGAGGATAACAATCGAACGAGGCCGGAGAATTTTGGCTTTGTGATTGTTGTGAGGATGGGGTGCGAAAAGGGTAATAAACGGATGTGCCATAACTTATTTCATTATGGCACAAGGTCTAGTTGGCGACAACGACGAAACGTTTTAGATTGGTTCTTTCTTTTGGGTGATTGAGGGAGGTGAAGAATAGATTGGTTCGACGGGTGTCATTGAGCCGTTAACTTTAATGTCTAGGGCAAATCCTAAGGCGTTGGCTATGGCAACGCCAACACGAGTACCGGTAAAAGATCCGGGTCCGGGATTAACTTCAATGTCGTCGATGTCTTCGGGCTTAATGTTTTGCTCTTCCAGACAATGAACAAGAAAACCTAAAACGTCCTGATCCCTAGGACTTTCCACATTTCTCGTATATTCTTTGTCGTTGATTCTTATGACGGCCTTAGTGTTATCGGTGGAGTCGATGTAGATTCTCATTTGTGTTCGTGGATTTTAATTTCTCTTTCATTTTCACTATTGGCTTTGAAAAAAATGTCGTAACGAATTTGGGGAAGATTTTCCTGAAACTTTTCCGGCCATTCGATAACAAGAAGGTTTTCGGGGTCGGACCAGATTTCTTCCACCGCAAAAGATTTGATGTCTTCGATGGAGTCAAGACGATACAGATCGAGATGATAAATGGTTTTAATGACGGGATGATTTTCGACCGGGTACTGACGCATAATGAGAAAGGTGGGTGAAACAAGTCGCTGTATGCCAAAAGCCTGACCAATCCCTTGAGTAAAAGTGGTTTTGCCGGCAGCAAGTTCTCCATAGAGACAGATCGTGGTGCCCTTTTCAAGTTTTTCGGCAAACTTTTTGGCTATTTCTCGAGTTTCTTCGTAGGATGTGGAGATAAAAGTAGTTTCCATAGGTCAAATTTTACTATTAATAGGGCAGAGATAAGCATGCCGCTAAAATCGATACCTACGTCTTGAAGTTTGCCGGTACGACCGGGGACAAAAAGCTGGTGGATTTCATCAGTGAAAGCATAAATCAGAGAAAAGACAATTGCCAGGAAAGGATTCTTTTCCCCTATCGCTCTGTACCAGAGCAAAAAAAGAATAGTGTACTCCAGGAAGTGAGCGGATTTTTTAACGAAAAAATCAAGAATGTAGACCTTGTTTGAGGGGAGATCCGGAATTGAGGATATCCAAAAAATGAGGATCATCCAGAGAACTACCGGAGTGTATTTAAGAAATTTACGAGCCATCTTTTGTATTTTAATCTTTTCGATGGCGAAAATATAGTAAGGCGCTGGAGGAGACGGCAAGGAATAGACCAATGAAAAATGGAGTTTTATAGTTTTTTGGTTTGTTAATTATATTTTCCGAAGTAGGAGTGATTTCGATATTAACAACCATATCAGCGCTTAACGAGGCAGAGTCGGTAGACTCACCGAGTACACCCGAAAAAGTGGCAGAGGAAGTGGAGATAAAAAAACGAGTGGGAGAAATGGTAATAATTTTAGTGGGTGTTGGTGCTGGAGATTTTGTGGGGGTTGAAGTGATTGTAGGGTTTGGAGTAGAAGTTGGAGATGAAGAAACAACAACTTTAGTCAGAATAGGAGTAATTTCATGGTTTGAACCCGAGGAGAAAAGGCGAATTTCCGACCAATCCGCGTACCCAGACTTGGAAAGTTTGGTAGTGTGTTCTCCAAAATTACAGGTGATATTTTTAGTGTTATCACAGAAACAGTTGTCACAAAATTCAATTAATTCATCATCCTCGTGATGAGTGTATTGGCCATCGATGTAAATTTTAACGCCAGATAATATTTGACCATTTTCATCTTTAGGTTTGTTTAGTTTGTATAAAGATTTTGATGTTGTTGGTGATGGTGAGGAAGTAACTGTAACCGTAATTGTGGGTGATTCCGTCGGACTTGGTGATGAAGAGGGAATGGAGTTTGCCGACCCTTTGGTGGTGGAGGAGAGAACTGAAAAACTACCACTCCCGTCAGGAGTTCTACCAATTGAGATACCACTTCCTGGATCTGAAGTGTATTGATATTGATCTATGATTATGCCGTCGTTCGAAAAAATGACGACAAAATCACCTGGGTTGTTTAGAAAATTGTTCGTTTCGAAAATAGGATAATTTACGTTCGTTGTGTCAAGAGTAGCCAATGATTTCTTTGCTGCTGATCCAGCATCGTTCGTAAAGTTAGTGTCGTCGTCGATAAAATAGGATTTAAGATACTCGGCGTTATCGGAATCGTTAAACAACTCAATCCATTCTGTTGTCGAGTTAGGAACAAACTCGTTTATAGTTGCCGACCAAGCAATGAAAATTTTGGGGAACAAAAAAAATACAAAGCAGGTTGTGAGCAGTAGTGAAAAATATTTCACTATTAACCAGTATATCAATCAAAATAGGATTTTGTTACTGGACGTGAAGATAGAAACTGACAACACTATCGGCGTGTTCTATATATACGATATTTATCGTACTTGTGCCGCAAGTTTGAGACGATTTAAACAAAGTTCCATCGGCAGGTGCATAGATAACGTCGCTTGAAGTGGAAACCATGTCGTAACCGGTGTGCACTCCCCCCGAGTATTTATATCGCCAAGAGTAAGGTGTGTTGCCATAAAATTGGGTGAGACGGACAGTATCATTTAACGGCCATGGCCAACTTCCGTTTCCGATCGTTACGTTTCCCCCACCATTTTGTTCATCTTTGACTGATTTGCTGGATAAATATGCTCCCGGATCCGTCCAGGTTCCATTTTTTCTGATTTCAAAGTGGAGATGTTTGCCGGTGGAGCAACTGGGGTATCCCGAGTTTCCCGTAAGAGCAATCGGTTCACCTTTTTTAATCGGCCCGACTTTTACACTCGAAACCAATGCTTTTTCAATGGCGGCTTTTTCGGCCAGTGCCTGACTTAGAAGCTGTTGGTATTTTGCCTCATCGCTTTGAGTGGCAGAAAGTAGTTTTTGTTTTTCTTTTTGCTGAGTATCCAGAGCTTTTCTCTGAGAAACCAAGGTTGTTTTTAGCTTTTCAACTTCTTGTTGTTTTTCGACTTTGGCGTTTTTTCTTTGATCGTAATCAAGTCTCGACTTCTCTAGTTCGGCGAGAATTAGCTGATCCTTGGACTTCACGGTGTTGAGATACTTAACTTTGTTAAAGTAATCTCCGATGGAGTTTGATGAGAAAATCAAATCGACAGGAGTGGCTCTCATCTGCTTGTAACTTTCCCTGACTCTAGCTGTGTAAATTACTTCCAACTGATCCATGGAGTCGTTGACTGTTTCAAGAACTCCATCCAAAACAGTTATTTCTTTCTCAAGGGCGTTTATTTGGACCTGGGTCTGATTTATTCGGGCTTGGGCAAGATTTATTTTTGCGTTTAGAACCGAAATTGCTTGACTAAGAGTTGTTTCTTCATTTCTCAGTTCGTTAATTTTCTGAGTACAGGCATCTACAGAACCAGCCGAACCATCACAATCAATGGCGTTTGTTGGCTCGATCCATAAAAAGAGAAGCAAGATGGCAAAAACCAACAGAAGTTTTTTCATTTGGAACGGTTAACAAACCTGGTGGCGGCGAAGAGACTGGAAATAAAGGAGATTGTGAGACCAAAGACAATTAAGGCGCCAAAGAGAATAGCAAAGGTAAGGAGTGAAACGGGGAAAGGGATAATTGAGCCGATTCTCGGAGCCAGGAAGGGAGTGGAGTAAAGAATCGTCACAAAACAACCAAGCCAGCCGATAAAAGCACCGACCAAACCATAAATAACGGATTCCTGAAGATAGGGCTTAATGATGTAGAAATTTTTGGCACCCATAAGCTTGAAAGTACTGATCTCAAATCTTCTGGAGGAGATCTTCATGGAAATGATGGTCATGATTGTAAGAATGGCAACGAGGGTGAGAGCAATGACTAAAACTAGGCCGCCGATACGAATAGCATTAGTCCATTTGGTGAGTTCGGAGATGACGTCTTGAGGATAGTCGATTTCTTTTTTACCCTGAGGGGTGACACTTATGATGTCGCTTTTTTCCAGGGTGGCGGCGATGTTTTTGAATGATTCCGGGTTTTGAGCGGTAATTTCAACACTGGCGGGAAGAATATCGGCGG
Organism: uncultured Pseudomonadales bacterium; assembly: GCA_964638575.1. GTDB lineage: Bacteria > Patescibacteriota > Microgenomatia > UBA1400 > MFAQ01 > UBA2277. Next base: position 6,446 of record CAZWYN010000004.1, read on the forward strand.
TGACAATTCCCCAGTCGGTAACGGTACCGAGAAGCACAGGGTCGTTGCCGACACTTTTTTTGTAGAGCTCTAAAGCATCGTCTTTGCTAATATATATGACGTTTTTGACTCCCTCGGTGGAGTTTAGAGAACTAAGGAGCCCACCTACCTGTTCGGTGGTATGACCGTCTTTGAGATAGGCGATGATTTGAGGTTTGGTTTCAAAGTTGTTGAGAATTTCCTGAGAGGCAAAAGTGACTAAAGCAAAAACACCGACGATAAACATGGTTAAGCTAACAATGAAAATAGCGGATAGGGCTTGGTAGGGTGAACGGCGAATGTTTTTTAGAGCGGTGTTCATACTATTTCTTAGCCTCCTTTTTTTCTTCTTTATCTTCTTTTTCTTCGGATTTTTCTTCCGAACGCTTCTCTATCTTTACTATCTTACCCTTTTCGAGATGGATGTGACTGCCGATGTTTAAGTTGATTAAAGTAACGTCGTGAGTGGCAATAATAACGGTGGTGCCGTCAGAGTTGATTTTTTGCAATAACTTAAAAATCTCCAGAGAAGTTTCTTTGTCCAGATTGCCTGTGGGTTCGTCGGCAAAAAGAATGGGAGGGTCGGCAGCTATGGCCCTGGCTATCGAAGCTCTCTGGAGTTCACCTCCGGAAAGCTGACCAGGAAAAAGTTTTTCCTTCCCCGATAGGCCGACCATATTTAGAGTATGTTTGACTTTTTCAGATATTTTTTTGGGGTCGTATCCGGCAATTTCGAGGGCAACCGTGATGTTTTCACCAACGGTTTTGTCGGGAATGACGCGAAAATCTTGGAAAGCAAAGCCGATTTTCCTTCGTAAAACAGGAATACTCTTGGGTTTGATTTTATTTAAATCCGTGCCTTCGATAACAATTTTCCCCTTATTGGGGACCAAGTCATGAATCAACAGGCGGCCGATGGTGGTTTTGCCGGCACCGGACTTACCGGTGATGATGACAAATTCACCAGGTGAGATGGAAAAATCGATGTCATCCAGAACCACGTCCCCATTGGGAAACGACTTGGTGACGTGAATAAAATCAATCACGGGCAATAATTATTTTGGTAATGGAGCATTTAAAGCTTCAACTTTGGCACGACCAACATCCATTAACCAGCCAACTTTTTGGCCTTTGAATGTTTCACCCCAGATAGTGACTTGGTGGCCAACAAGTGCGTCGAGGTCTATCGTGGAACTTGTCAGATAGACAGTTTGAGAAATACCGCCCGCACGAACTAGTTTGTGGGTACCTTCACCATTGAAACCACCCTTGTCGATGACGCCCGTAGCCGGATCTTTAAATATTTTTTCGTCTGCTGATCCAAAGATGTCACCAACTTTGACGCCGGATTGAGGGATGTCTGCCTGAATACCGGAAAGTTCGGCGGGGATAATCGTGCCGGAATTTTTGGCTTTGAGCCAGGCGCCAGAGTAAAAACCACCGATGGCAACAAGAATAAAAACAATAATGACAGGAAGAAAGGATTTATTTTTCATTTTGGGTTGTGTTTCGGTAGTAAATGAGGCTGGTGGAGCAGACTCTGTCTTGATAACAGGGGTTTCTCCTTGGTCTTTATCGAGATCAATCATTTTTATATCCATAGTTTAGTTTATCAAATTTGACGGGATGGAGCGAAGAACTTTAATTCCGCCTCGATAAAGTCGTCTAAATTGCCATCAAGAACGGCGTCGGGATTGGTAGATTCGTAGCCGGTACGAAGATCTTTGACCAGTTTATATGGATGAAGTACATAAGAGCGGATTTGGTGCCCCCAGCTAGCAGTGGTTTTTTCGCCACGAATTTGATTGATTTCATCCTGACGCTTGGCTTCCTGAAGATCCCAAAGCTTGGAGCGAAGAAGGTCCATGGCAATTTTTCTGTTTTGAACTTGGTAGCGTTGGGTTTGACACTCAACGACGATGCCCGTAGGAAGATGTTTGATACGCACAGCGGTACTAACTTTGTTGACATTTTGACCACCTGCTCCTCCGGAACGACTGGCTTCAAACTCGATGTCTTCATCACGAATTACGATATCGGTGTCTTCGGGAAGAATGGGAGTGACTTCGACTCCAGCAAAAGAAGTCTGACGAAGTTTGTCAGCATTAAAAGGTGATTGACGAACCAAACGATGAGTCCCCTTTTCATTTTTGAGGAAACCAAAAGCAAAGCGAGCATGAATCATGTAGGTGGCGGTTTTGATACCGGCTTCATCACCTTGCGAGTACTCTATGGTTTCGTAACTCCAACCTCGCTTTTCAAAAAATCTGGTGTACATACGACAGAGCATACCGGCCCAGTCCATGGCTTCGGTACCCCCTTGACCCGCCTTGATGGTGAGGATGGCTTCCGAAGAGTCGTACTTGCCGGAAAGATAGGTGACCAACTCAACTTTTTCGAGATGTTTTTCCAGAGTCTCTTTAAGAATTGTAATATCGCTATCCATAGAGTCGTCGTTACTTTTGGTAGCCAGATCGAGGAGTTCTTCGAGATTTTTTAACTCCATGGTTAGTCCTTCAACGGAGTCTATCAAGTCTCTAACTTGTGCCAGGTTGGACATGACTTTTTTGGCATTGTCTTCGTCTTGCCAGAGAGACGGTTCCCCCGACTCAAACTCGAGTTTTTGTTTTTCTTCTTTGAGTTGGTCGAGGTTTATCTTTGTGCGAAGGCTGTCGATTCTGCGTTTTAGATCAGTTAGATTTAGCTGAGTTTCGGATAACATTTCTATATTTTACAGCTTAAAATGGCGATATACTGAAGGTATACAATCTTTTGGTTGGTTTGGTGATTGGCAAAAATATAAAAAGCATGAAATTTTTAAAAATAGTAAAGAGGTTTTGGCTGCTTTTCTTAGTTGGTTTTCTAATTGGCGGTCTAGTGGTATGGAAAGTAACACAGAGTAAGGCAAAAGAAAATGAGGCTAAAACATTTGTGGTAGCGAGACAAGATTTGGTAGAAAAACTGAGTCTTTCGGGAGAAATAGACGCCGAGGAAAAAGTGGAACTTCGGTTCCAAACATCCGGGCTTTTGACTTGGGTGGGAGTTAAAGAAGGAGATTATGTAAAAAAATACCAATCATTGGCCTCATTGGACAAACGAGAACTGCAAAATAGCATGAGTAAGTTACTTAATACTTACTCGAAAACACGGTGGGATTTTGAACAGGCACAGGCCGATAACAAAGACTGGCAGACTGACGGAATGACCGACGAAGCAAGGGCAACCGTAAAGAGGACTTTAGACAAATATCAGTTTGATTTAAACAACTCCGTTCTTTCGGTGGAGTCACAATCCCTGGCTCTTAAATATGCGACTCTATGGACTCCGATTGAAGGGGTGGTAACCAATATTGATGCACCGGTAGCCGGACAAAATATTACTCCCGCAACTGCATCTTTTGAGGTGGTAAATCCGAAGACAATCATTTTCTCGGCAATCGCAGACCAAACAGAAGTGGTGGCGTTTAAAGAAGGAATGCAGGGTGTTGTTAATTTAGATTCTTTTTCCGATATGGAAATTCCCGCGGAAATAAAAAGCATAAGCTACACTCCGAAAGCGGGAGAGTCCGGGACCGTGTATGAAATAAAAATGAATATAGATATGGGAGAAAATGGCCAAAATGTGCGACTGGGAATGACCGGAGATGTTAGTTTCGTGACAAAAGAATTTAAAGATGTATTGGTGATACCGGAAGGATTTTTGAAAAAGAGTGACGGGAAATATTATGTGACTATGGTAACTAAAGGAATTAAGACCAAGAAAGAAGTTGTCATCGGTGACTCGGTCGAGGGAATGGTGATAATTACAGAAGGACTAAATGAAAAAGACTCCATCTATAATCAGTCTAAGTAACGTCTCCAAAGAGTACGTTATGGGTGATGAATCGATATTTTCGGCTCTATCGGAAGTAAATTTGGAGATTCACAAAGGTGAGTATTCCGCCATTGTCGGTCCTTCAGGATCCGGCAAATCGACCCTGATGCATATCATTGGTCTTTTGGATAAACCTACAAGGGGAAAGGTAATCATCAACGGGCATAATACTGCCAGACTCGATGATGATCAAACGTCAAAAGTGCGTAACCAATTTGTAGGATTTGTTTTTCAACAATTTAATTTATTGAATAAATTAACAATAAAAGAAAACGTACTTTTACCGGTGGCATACTCCAGAGACAAACTTGATTTTGATCCGGAAAAAAGAGCTTTGGGATTGCTGGATAAATTTGGAATATTGTCAAAAAAGGATTCATATCCGAATAAGATTTCCGGCGGTCAACAGCAGCGTGTGGCCATAGCAAGAGCTCTGATTATGAATCCACAATTAATTCTTGCGGATGAACCAACGGGGAATCTGGACACAAAGACGGGTAACGAGATTCTAAAACTTTTCGAGGATTTAAATAAAGAAGGAATAACCGTATTACTTGTCACTCATGAACCGGATATCGCAGCCAGAACAAATAGACAAATAAAAGTCTTGGACGGAAAAATAGTGGAGAAATACAATGACTAATTTAATGGTAATAAAGCAGTTATACATGGCAGCATTTGCTGACTTTCGAAGGGATAAAGTTCGAACCGGATTGACGTCTCTGGGGATCACCATCGGTGTTTTGTCTGTGGTCTTACTGATTGCCTTGGGTTTGGGATTAAAAAACTATATTTCACAACAGTTTGAAAATATGGGGGCAAACTTGATTATGATTATGCCGGGTACTGGTTTTAGTGGTGAAGATATGGGAAGAGGAATGATAACCGGAGGGGGAGCAAAATTTGACGAAAAAGACGTAAAAAATCTACAAAAAATTGAGGCGTTGAAGTACGTTGTACCAATTTTTATGACATCGACAAGTATTAGCTCTTCCGAAAAGGAAAAGATGGGTACAATCATGGCGGTAAATGAGGAAGTTTTCCCATTACTGAATATCAAAATGCAGATTGGTGAACCATGGGGAAAAACTGAGTTAAACAAAAAATCAAAAGTAGCAGTGATTGGATATACGAAAGCTGAAGAATTATTCGAAAATATAAATAGCGCTGTCGGAAAATCTATAACTATTGAGGGGATGCGTTTCAAAGTAGTTGGGGTCGGAAAAAAGACTGGTGATCCAGATCAGGACGGTTCCGTTTTTATCCCCTACTCAACGTCTTACGGATCAATAAATCCGGATAAAACTTTTTGGGGTATATATCTCGGAGTAACAAACAAGGACGATGTGGCGACGGTGACAGAACAGGCCAATGAAATTTTATTGAAACGATATGACAAGGATAAGTTTTCCGTAACCGAACAGTCGGAGATTTTATCAACCGTGGATCAGATTTTTGGAATTATTAATATTGTTCTGATTGCAATTGGCTCAATTTCCCTGCTTGTTGGAGGAATTGGAATTATGAACATTATGTACGCAACGGTGACAGAAAGAACTAGAGAAGTGGGTATCCGACGAGCAATTGGAGCAACAAAAAGAGATATCTTATTACAGTTTTTATCCGAGTCGACACTGCTTTCTGTCTTTGGAGGATTGGTGGGGCTTCTGTTGGCTACCGGAATCGTTCTGCTCGTCCGAGTCTGGTTTCCCGTAGCACTTAACATGGTAGCAGTTGTCGTGGCTATAGGTGTGTCTTCAGCAATCGGAATTTTCTTTGGAGTTTCCCCGGCGAAAAAAGCAGCTAACCTCTCCCCGATTGATGCTATTCGGTATGAATAGTTGTGGTATATTCTCGATATGAGAGAAATTTTGAACATCGCCAATCCGGAATTTTCGGAACAGACCGTTGAAAGTGTGAGGTTGGTACAAAAAGAAATTGAGAAAATTATTTCGGAGGATATTAAAAACTTTACCTACCAAGCCTTTGGGGAAGTAGATCCCAAATTTTGGACTAGTGCGGCCAGTTCTTCCGGAAAGTATCACCCACCAGAGGATAACGGAGAGGGTGGATTGGTACGACATGTAATCAAGGGAGTTGCCGTGATTGAACAGTATGCTCGAAGAGCCAGATTTTCCTCAAGAGAGTTGGATATGGCTATTAGTGCTTTTTTGCTGCATGATACTTGTAAAAATGGTGTGACGTGGCTGTCCGGAAAAACAGATTACACTCACGGGCTGATTGCAGCTAGGTGGTTGGAAAAATTTAACCTTCCGGATGTAACGGCAAAAGAAGAAATATTAAATGCGGTGCGTTTTCATATGGCTCCATGGTGTTACGCCGTAAGCCCTTACGAAGACAGACAGTACTCTAAAGAAGAAATGAATAAAAACCTTGAAGAGATGGCGAGAGCAATGTATCCAACTAAAATTGAGTCTGCAGTCCGAGACGCAGATTACTGGTCTTCAAGAGAGAGTATGTCCTTTTTTCCCGGAATCGCTGTAGAAATTCGTCACGACGCTCCAGAAGAAAAGGTTTAATTAATTAAACCTTTGGTTAGGGTGATGTTTTTTTCGTCACTTCCGGCTTTGTTCTCTCCAGGAACTTCCAAAATTAAGGGGAGAGAGTTAAAAGAGGAATGGTTAACTAAGTTTCTTAAACCTTCAAGGCCGATCTCCCCTTCGCCAATATTGGCATGCATGTCGCGGTGAGAGTCTAGGGCTGTCGCGGAGTCGTTAAGATGAAGACAAGCTAGTTTATTGACGAGATCTAATTGAATTAGTTTCTGGGAGAATTTTTCAACCGATTCTACCTTTTTGATATTGACCCCGGACTCGAAAAGATGGGCAGAGTCGAGACACATTTTAAGTCGGTTGTCGTTAATGGTTTTTATTAAGTAGCTAATTTCTTCCGGTGAACCAATTTTGCCATTTTGACCAGCGGCATTTTCCAGAATTAAGTCGCAGTTTTCGGTACTGGCGAGAATCCTTTGGATGACGGCGACAAGCTGATCTTTGACGGCGTCAAATCCGGCACCCAGGTGAGAGCCGATATGTACGATGACCCCGGCGGATTTTATGCGGGCACCGTTTTGTATATCAATAACCAGGGAGTTGATTGATTTTTCAAGAATGTCTTTGTTGGTCGAAGCGAGATTCACTAAATAAAGAGCGTGTATAAAGGTAGGAGAAATATCCATTTTTTTGGTTTCTTTGAGAAAACCCTCGACCTGATCTTCGGGAAATGGTTTTCTGAACCAAAGTCTGGGAGAGCCGGCAAAAATCTGCAGACAGTTGCCGCCTATCTCCACTGTTTTGGATACGGCATTAAGCAAACTGCCGGCCATGGAAACATGACCGCCTATCCGCCTCATTCTTCTTCGATAATTATGGACTGGATAGTGATGTCTTCTAGAGGTTTGTCTGAGCCGTTTACGGGCGTCGTGGCAATAGCATCGACAGTTGCCAGACTCTCTGTGTCTGAACGATCAATGCGACCAAAGATGGTGTAGCTAGGAGGAAGGGGGTAGTCCTTGTGCATGATAAAGAACTGGGAACCGTTGGTGTTTGGTCCGGAGTTGGCCATAGCAATGGTGCCCCTGCTGTACTCTTCGGTGACGGGCTCATCGGCAAATTTATAACCGGGACCACCCATACCTGAACCAAGAGGATCACCGCCTTGAATCATAAAACCTTCGATAACGCGGTGAAAAATAACGCCGTCGTAGAATGGTTTGTCGGAAACTTTTTTGCCGGTAAGGGGATTAATTCTGGTGCCTTTAGCAAGTTCGACAAAATTCCTGACTGTATTAGGAGCTATCTTGGGGAAAAGGGTCACCTTCATGGTACCTTTGTTGGTTTTGATAACAGCGGTAATGTTTTCGGCGAGAGGAGATTTGGTTGGGGTGGGATTGTCCATATTGGTTGGATTGACTTTAATATCGGTTAATTGGTAATTGGGAGTACTGGAAGTTTTAGTAAGACTGCAGGCTGAAAGTAGTATAGCCGAAGTGATAACTAAAAGAAGTTTTTTCATAAGATCCCATTATATCGTCTCATGATAACATGAGTATATGCAGATGCCAGTTATCGTCGGAATTGTGGTGGCGGTGATATTTTTAGTCTCTTTTTCGGAGTGGTTTTACCATCTAGTGGTTGGTTGGAAAGACTTTGTTTTGGATGATGTTTATTTTCGATACAGAATCGCAGGGATGTCTTTGCTGTCTATCTTGGTGATGAGTGGTACTTTTTACGGAATGGCTTTGATAAACGAGTGCCCCAATGAAACGAGAGAGGGTTTGTTTGCCAAATTGAACTGTGAAGAATACTCAAAAATAAAGGTGGGTACGGAGAAGATTTTAATGAAGGTCGAGAAACCGCTCGAGTAGTTATTTTTTGATGGTGAGAAGTTTTTCCAAGTAAACCACAAAGTTGTAAACAATTTTTTCGAGAAAAGTTTTTTTGGTTTGTGAGATAGTTTGATGACCGTTTACCTTATTCCACCATGCGGAGGTGATAATCCAGTCACTTCCCTGACGTTTGATGGCGGCAACAATTTTGTAACCGTTGATAACTTTGATGTGTTTTTTTGAGTCTGTAGTAGAGCTTGGTTGAACTTCATCTGGGAAACGAACAGTAGTATCTACCCAGTCAGGGTTAAGACCCCTTTGTCTGATTCTCTCGTGGAGATGTTTTGTCCAGATTACTTGACCCACATTACTTGATTAGCTTGACGAGATCGGGATCTTCAGCTAAAGGACTCGATTGAGTAACAGGTGGTGTGGTTGGAGTGGTCGACTCAACCGGAGACGGTTCATCAACCGGAGACGGCTCAATTGGAGCCGGGGTAGGGTTATATTGGATGGCGGAAGGTACCTCGGGAATTGTTTCTTCGGGGGCTGGCATGATAGAAGGAGATGGTGTAGCCAAAGGAGTCGGTTCGGAAGCGGGAGTCGGAGCAATATCAGCCAGATGTGAGAGTGCGTCGGGTGTGGCTGCTGGTGAAGTTTCTGGTGTAGCTACGGGGGGAGTTTGAAGAGGGGTTTGGGGAGGGGTTTGGGGAGGGGTAATATCCATCGTTTTTGGTTCGGCGAGGGGAACGGTGTCGATATGGGTGGAGACAGGAGCGCTGGGAAAAGCATCCGTTGAGCCAGGAGTAATATCGATAACACTGGGATTTTGAGCTGGAGGTGTCGGAGCTGTGACTGGTGTATCACTGGGAGGAGTGACTTGAGGAGAGTCGTCTTGGGCGGCAATCATGTTGGGGTCGATATTGAGATCTATTGTGGGGGTGGAAGAGTTATCCATTTTTGTTGTGTTTATTTGTTTATTTTTAATACTGAACTCAGGAATATGAGTACTGTTACTTAAGTTTATAACAGTTTCTATAAATAATGCCACTTCTGCCGGATCTAAGGCATCGGTAAGATCTCTTTTAGCCCCACTTTTTTCAAAAAGGTTGGTTTTAAGAAGGCCAGGATAGACTCCGGTAACTTTGATGTTCTCATCGGCCAAGTCTTCTTGGAGACACCTGGTGAAACCAGTAAGAGCCCACTTTGAAGCGTGATAAACGGAACGGTCTTTTTTGACACAAAGACCGTCTTGGGAAATGATGTTGATTATCTGGCCGAATTTTTTTGCCCTCATTCCAGGAAGAACCGCTCTAGTAAGAAAAATTGTGCCGGTAGTGTTGACATCGATCAACTCTTTGATTTTGCCCGGCTCGTTGTCTTCTAACTTTCCTTCCATCCAGATACCGGCATTGTTTATCAAGACATCAATGGTCTGGTGCTTTTCAATAACTTGAGTTACGGCAGACTTGAGTGAGTCATAGTCGGTCAGCTCGGCTTCGACAAAATCACAGTTGAGTTCCTTGGCGACGGCTTCGAGTTTTTCTTTGTTGTGAGAAAGAATAACAACTTGATTGTTAGGGGCGAGTTTTTTGGCAATGGCTTTTCCAAGTCCATCGCTTCCACCAGAAATGAGGATGACTTTGGGCATTAATTTATTTTACCCTATTGTAATTTCATTAATATTGACAATATTTAATCTTGGCAATATTTATATTTTTTGAATATTTAATTATGCACAAAGGTTCTGATAAGAGGTTTAAAAAGGATTACTCAAAAAAGGACATTATCGATTATCTTAAGGGAGTAAGTAAGTTGTTAGGGACTTCACCAACTTTTAGAAATGTTCATGACATCCCTGGTCCATCCCCAAGAACAATAGTTCGTAGATTCGGAAAATGGACGAATGCTTTAAAAAGTGCGGGTATCAGACCACAAGGAAAACAGTTCTTGAAGGGTGAACGAACATATGTAAGAAAAAATTGGAAAAAGATGACTGATAATGAAATAGCCCAAAGTCTTGGGGTGACAAAAAATGTAATTTTGTATTATCGACAAAATTTAAAGTTGTGGAAAAATCAAAAAGGAACAGCAAGAAGTACTTTTCGAAAGCACGCCATGAATCTTTACGGAAAATCTTGTGAGGTCTGTGGTGTAAAAATTTGTGAGTGGCATCATATTGTGCCTAAATCAAAGGTACAAACAGATTGGTGTATTCTATGTCCAACCTGTCATTCTGTAATAACCAGAAAATTGGTTATCATCGAGTCAAGAAACGATATTAAAAACAAACTGGTCCCTTATATGAAGAATATATATGTCGATTTAAGGTTGTGACTGAGGATAATGACAGTCTTTGAATTTCACTGGACGACCATCTGATTTTAATTTTCCACACCAACAAGGGTCGTTTCGTCCAATTTTACCTTCCTTTTTGGCAGCCAGTTTCTTTTCACCCTGAGATGACTTTTCGACACCTTTGATGGGTTGAGCCATCTCCGTGGGCATCTGAACTTGAACTCGGAAGATACGATGAGAGGTGGTGGAGTCGATACGTGTCAAAAGACTTTCAAACATGGCAAAAGATTCTTGCTTGTACTCAACTAGAGGATCTTTTTGTGCATAACCGCGGAGACCAATACCGTCGCGGAGATTATCAATGGCGTCGAGGTGATTCATCCAGAGTTCGTCGTAAGACTGAAGAAGAACAAAGCGCTCAACCTCACCGAGAGTTTCATCTCCAAAACGCTCCTTTTGAGCTTTACGTGCTTCCTTAATGACGTTTCCCAGAATTTCTTTGACTTCCCCGGATTCTTTGCCTATCAGACTGCTTTCGATGAGGTCGGCGGAGCGAGGATCTACAGGGAGAATGAGCTGGAACTCTTTGAGAATCATGTCGGCTTCGGTTTTGTTGATACCCGAGGCGGCATAGATATTAGCAAGGTAATCTATTTCTCTTTCGAGACCTTGATCAATTTGTTTGGAGGTAATTTTAGTTCCCCCATCGAGAAGTTTAAGACGGCGTTTGTAAAAAATCTGACGCTGTTTGTTCATGACATCGTCGTACTCAACAAGATGTTTTCTTTGGTCAAAATAGAAGGACTCGACTTTTGTCTGGGCAGTTTCAATGGCTCTGGTAACCATACCTGCTTCGAGAGGCTGGTCTTCGGGAACTTTGAGAAAGTCCATCAGGCGACTTACCTGCTCACCGCCAAAGATACGCATAATATCGTCTTCGAGGGAGATATAGAAACGGCTGGAACCGGGATCTCCCTGACGGCCAGAACGGCCTCTTAGCTGATTATCAATACGGCGTGACTCGTGTCGCACGGCACCGATGATGTGGAGACCGCCAACTTCCCTGACTTTGTCAGCTTCTTTCTGCCATTCTTTTTCGTCACGACCTCGTTTGTCTCCGCCGAGAACAATATCGACACCACGACCGGCAATGTTTGTCGCTACCGTAACGGCGCCGAGACGACCGGCTTCGGAGATAATCTGGGCTTCGCTTTCATGATTTTTGGCGTTTAGAACCTGATGAGGAATGCGTTTTTTCTTGAGGTATTGAGTGACAATGTCGTTTTGTTCGATGGACTTAGTACCGATGAGGATAGGTTGACCTTTGGCATGAAGTTCGATGACCTCGGCAACCAAGGCCCCGAGTTTGGCACGTTGGGTTTTGTAAACAGTGTCGGGATAGTCCTCTCTGATACAGGGTTTGTTTGTCGGGATGATGATGACGTCAAGGTTATAGATTTTTTTGAACTCTTCGGCTTCGGTAGATGCGGTTCCCGTCATGCCGGCCAGTTTTTCGTAGAGACGGAAGTAGTTTTGAAGAGAAATAGTAGCGAGAGTGCGGCTTTCCTGTTGAACATTAACACCTTCTTTGGCTTCGATGGCTTGGTGTAGTCCATCGGAGTAACGTCGACCATACATCAAACGACCGGTGTGGTCGTCAACAATTATTATTTCGTCGTCTTTTATAACATAGTCTTTGTCTTTTTGAAAAAGAGTATGTGCTTTGAGGGCTTGTTCAAGATGATGAAGACTTTGATAGTCTTGCTGATATAGGTTTTCTACATTAAGAATCTTTTCGAGTTTCCTTAGACCGTGATCGGTGAGGTTGGCAGTTCTTTGCTTTTCGTCAACTTCGTAGTCAGTATCGGCGGAGAGAGTTTTGATAAGGGAGGCAAAGCGGAAATATTGATCGGTAGCTTCGGCGTCCGGAGCGGAGATTATTAACGGAGTACGGGCTTCATCGATAAGAATGGAGTCGACCTCATCGACAATGGCAAAGTGATGAGGACGCTGAACTAACTGCTCCAGGGAGCGAGCCATGTTGTCTCTTAGATAATCAAAACCAAACTCATTGTTGGTGCCATAGGTGATGTCGCAAGCATAGGCTTCGCGTCTTGTTATCGGGCGGAGTTTTTGGAGACGAGTGTCGGCGTGGGTACTGTCGGAGAATTCCGGATCATAGGTTGAAGCCGGGAGATCTCCCTGGCCGGAAAAAATACAGCCAACGGTAAGACCGAGAAAGTTGTAAACCGGACCCATCCAACCAGCGTCACGACGAGCGAGATAATCGTTGACGGTAACGAGATGAGCACCTTTGCCGGTAAGAGCATTTAAGACCATGGCAGGAACGGCGGAGAAAGTTTTTCCTTCACCGGTTTTTTGTTCAGCAATTTTTCCTTGGTGAAAAACAATGGCGGCCATTAACTGAACATCAAAAAGACGCTGACCCAGGGTTCTTATGCCCGCTTCACGAGTGAGAGCAAACACCTTGGGAAGAACTTCTTCGATATTTTTGTCGTGTTGGAGCTCTTCTTTAATCTGGGCAATCTCGGCAGGAAATTCATCGTCTTTCATCTTATGGATCTCCGCCTCGAGAACGTTGATATTTTCAACTATCTTTTTGAGCTTTTCGATTTCAACTTTATTAGGGTTAAGGATTGGGTCAAGAAATGAGAACATACGATTTGATTATACTGGTTAGACGAGAGAAATGACTACGTTTGAGCCGGTATGGGCTTTGATAAAAAAGAAGTGGGGAGATAGAAGTCGGAAAAAATTGGCAGTGACAGCTTTGTCCTTGTGCCACCAAAGTCGGTTTATTAAAACAAAACGAGAGTGAGCTTTTAATTTTTTAAAAAAGAGAGCGTTTTCAAGTTTTTTAGGAATGATCTTACCGATGAAGCAGTCAACTAAAACTAAATCAAATTGATCTTGGACCTTAAGGTTATTGGTGTAGTTTAAGGCGTCGGTGATGATGATTTTTAAGTTTTTTACTTTGCCGAGCCGGAAATATTTTTTCCCCAACTCAATCATAAAGGGATCGATCTCGACGGCGGTGATTTTGGCTTTGGGGAAGTAACGATTGATGAGGTGAGCATTACTACCACCGGCCAAGCCAAGAAGAAGAACATTCTGAGGTACAAAAGCTTTGGGAAGAAGAGTAGTAATTCCCCTTTTCCAGACGCGAGTCATGACTTCCCCGGACTCGATGAGGCCATCGACGACTAGAGTATCTGAGTTGAGATATCGAAGAACGGAGATGTTTTTATTGTATTTTGAGTCGGGGAAAGTGTATTTTTGAGGAAAGAAAAGACTTAAAAAGCTCATATCAATTATTGGCTTCCAAGGCCTTTAACTCGGCCTGGATTTTTCTGGCCAGGTCGCCCCACTCTTTATAATGAATGTTCAGTTGATTCTTATTTACTTTGATTGGTTCCAAACCGACGGCCAGGAAACCGGCATCGAGAAGGTCGGCGGCAGCAAGATCACGTTCAAGATACGAGTCGGCTCCCGAAACGATAGCGACCATAGAGTAGCCTTCACGTTTGGCGGTCACGATAGTGGAGTAGCCGGCTTCTTCGGTGTAGGCAATTTTTAAACCGGTAACTCCAGGATAAACTCCTAGCAAGCCGTTCCAGTTGGGGAGGTAATAGAAGCCGTGGTCGGCTGTTTTTTGAATGTCCTCATTGTCTGATTGAGCTGCCTCCATGATTTCCGGGTAATTTTTTTGTACATTATTTACTAGCTTGGCGATGTCCAATAAAGTTGAGTACTGATTTTGTTCATCTAGTCCGTCGGGGTTGCTGAAATGAGAGTTTTTGAGGCCAAGGAGCTGGGCCTTGGCATTCATGTAGTAAATAAATTCTACGGGACTAATACCGACGGCTTTGGCGGCACCATCGGCGAGAGTTTGGGCGGCGTCATTGGCACTGGTGGCTATTGCTCCCCGGAGAAGATCGGAGACGGAAATTATTTCACCTTCTTTGAGACCTAAAATTGTAGGTACCTTATCAATGGATTGCTTAGTAGCCGTGATCATGTATTCCTTAGGGACGAGATCGAGAGCAATCTGGGTGGAAAGAAGTTTCGTAAAAGAAGCGGGTGAAAGACGAATGTCGGCACCCTTGGCGTAGTAAACCCTGTTCGAGTCACTATTGTAAACAAGGTAACGGGGAATATTTTCCAAACTGGAAACAGTTTTGACTTTGGAAATATCGAGAACGGGAGGCGGAGAAACTCTTTGAGAAATTTTCTCGGTTTGATCCGGTCCCTGAAAAAATGGAGAGATGAGATCGGACTTTAAAATTTTTGGTAAGGCAAAAATTATGCCGGGAATAACCGCCAGAAGAAGAAGTACAAAAAAAGTTTTTTTAGCCACGCTTAATCTCAGATTTTCCAACAAGTGGAACTAAGACTTCGGGAATTTTGATAGAGCCGTCTGCCTGCTGATAGTTTTCGAGAATGGCAACCAGCCAACGAGGAGAGTTTGAAGCCGTGTTGTTTAACATGTGGACGTATTTTATTTCGTTATCTGCATCGCGGTAACGGATGTTGGCTCTTCGTGACTGGAAGTCGAGCATAATGGAGTCGGAGGCAAGTTCGCCGTAGCCACCTCTCCCCGGCATCCAGGCTTCGAGATCATATTTTTTGGCTTGAGGTTCGCCCATGTCACCAGTACACATCTTTAAGACCCGGTATGGAAGTTTTAGTTCTTGGGCAATTTCTTCGGTGAGGGCCATCATTTCTTCGTGGATTTTTCTGGACCCTTCAACATCATTTTTGCAAATGACAACTTGTTCGGTTTTGACAAATTCATGAACACGGTAAACACCTTTGGTGTCTCTGCCATAACTGCCAGCCTCTTTGCGGTAGCAGGGAGAAAAACCAATCATGCGGATAGGGAGATCTTTTTCGCTGAAGATTTCGTCCTGGTACATAGAGACGAGAGGAACTTCGGCAGTGCCGGCAAGATAGGTTTCGTCTTCCCCCGCAACGGACTCGAATTTGTAGGTTTCTTTTTCACCCCAAGGGAAGTGGCCGGAGTTTACGAAAGGGCGCTTTTTTAAAATAACGGGTGGAGTAACGGGGGTGTAGCCTCTGGAGATGAATTTCTGAAGTGTGTACTGCATTAGGGCAAACTGAAGCATAACGGCCTCGTTTTTGAGATAGTAACCTCTGAATCCGGCTACTTTGGAACCGCGTTCGACGTCGATGAGATTGAGAGATTCACCGAGTTCGATGTGGTTTTTGGGAGTGAAATTTAATTTCGGGATTTCGCCCCAAGTACGGATAATTTCATTGCCAGTACTGTCTTTACCAACAGGAACTTCATCTAGGGGGACACCTGGAATTTGAAGCATAAGGGAGGCATATTCTTCTTCTGCCTCACGAAGTTGTGGTTCTAGTGTCTGGAGTTTTTCTTTGAGCTGTCCCGATTTGGTCATGAGTTCGGGAGTTCTTTCGGATTTCAATTCGTCGTTTAGTTTATTTCTTTCGGCTCTGATTACCTCTATCTGACCGATAAGGTCACGACGCTTGGCGTCGGAAGTAAGAACTTTATCGACAATGTCGGGATTAAAATTTTTATTAGTTATCCCCTGTTTTACTTTATCGGGGTTTTCGCGAATGTAGGCTATATCAAGCATGGTTTGATTATATCCTTTTTATAATCCAAGACTATCGGAGACTTTTTGCATGGAGGTAAGGCAGATTTCGACAAGAGTATCCAGTTTGATATTTAAGCCTTCTTCTTTTTCGCAAAGAATAACTTCGTCACGTCTGGTACCAGCGGCAAAGCGAGGCTCTTTGAGAAATCTTTTGATAACAGAGCTTGGCTTGACGTCGGCGATTTTACGACTGGGATAAACGAAAGCTGTAGCCATAATGAGACCGGTGAGCGAGTCGGCACAGAAAAGAGACCATTGGGCTTTAGAGATAGGTCTAACGCCGGTTTTTTCCGGAGCATGAGCTTTGACAATATCCAGAATCGTGTCGGATACTTTCAGATTGTATTTTTTAAGAGCTTCTCCGGTTTTGTTGGGATGATCTTCTTTCCATGGTTCGGAGTAGTCGATGTCGTGGACAAGACCTGCAAGAAGCCAGTCCTCTTTGGGAGGTTCGTCTTGAGCGAGAAGATTTTGGGAAGAAAAATAGTTATAAAGTCCGCCCATACAGGCCTGGAGAGCTAGTGAATGGACAAATATTTTTTCGTCAAGCTGAGATTTAACCGCTGAAAGATATTCTTCATTCATATCAGTATTTTATGACGAAAAAGGAGGAATTACTTAACCTTTTTGATGGCGTAGGTAATGGTTCCTGAAGGAGCTTCTACCTCTACAGCGTCACCAACTTTTTTACCCAAGAGGGCTTTGCCCAGGGGAGATTCGTGAGAAATTTTCTTGGCGGCTGGATCGGCTTCCCATTCACCAACAATGGTGAATTCGTGGATGGAACCGTTGACTTCGATATGAACGATACTGCCCAAGCCAACAGAGTCGAGTCCGGCTTTTTGGACGTCAACAACAGTTACCCTAGTAAGGATATCCTTAAGCTCTTCAACACGACCCTCCATGGCAGAGAGAGCTTCTTTGGCAGAATGATACTCGGCGTTCTCGGAGAGATCGCCAAAATCACGGGCCTTGGAGAGGCGTTCGATGGCCTCAGGAAGACTGGTCTTTTCGAGTTGTTCGAGTTCATCGACAAGCTGGCGATAGCCAAGGGGTGTCATCTGAACTCTTTGGTTTTGTTGGTTCATATTATTTTAATTACAGATTATAAATATAAAGCATGTTTTCCACATGTCAAGAAAGGAAATGCCGTTTTGACCAAAAAAATAATAGTTGCGGAACTTTTGGTGGAAATACCGACAAACATACTATTCGGGTCTTACGTGTTGCATTTTACACTTTTGAACCTATCAAGTCAAATTGGCACATTGATTTGGTACAATATACAGGTTCAGACAAGGTCCCGTCGTCTAGTGGTCTAGGACATTTGGTTCTCATCCAAAAGATCGCGGGTTCGACTCCCGCCGGGATCACACTCAGAGAGTTTTCGCTCTCGTCAGGGTACATCGCCCGTGCGCCCGCCCCCGCACGGAGCGATGCGAAGGGCTTTTTCATCTCTCCTGTAAGTTGTTTATCTTTCAAAATGAAGTTCGAGCCGATGTTTTTGGCGAAGGTTCGTCGATTGAAGCACATTCTTCAATTACTGAATAAAAATGGCTCTTCCAATAATTTGACCAATCTAAAATAATGGTGGTACTATTTTTGTATGAAAGATAACAGCACGATGCCCAAGTCAATGCACAAGATGGATCTTACAAAGCTTTTAGGTATGAGTGTATTACACTTTTTTGCGATGTATGTTTTGATGTATTCAATGGTAAATAGCCTTGATAATGTACTACCAAATTTGAACCAAGTCTATATGGCTGGTCTGATGACCTCTCCGATGATCATCTTAGAAGTAATAGTGATGCGATCAATGTATACCAAGGATGCAATTAATAAAGGTCTTGTCATTGGGTTAGTTATTTTTATTTTATTTTTTATCGGAATCAGAAGTCAGACTGCTATTAATGACCGAGAATTCCTTCGCTCAATGATTCCACACCATTCTGGAGCAATCTTAATGTGTCAAAATGCCCAGATTACTGATACTGCAATCAGGAATCTTTGTCAGGACATTATTAATACTCAACAGTTAGAAATTAATTTTATGAAAGAACAACTGATTAGACTTGAAAACAATTAGGTTTTATGACATGCGAGGTTTATCGTAGAAGTTTTTTATATCATAATCATCTGCCAATAATTGCTAAACAACCCCCATCATTGATGAGGAGCTGAGTGGAAATTAAATAAAATCCAATTCCTAAATAGTGTGTTTTTTTGGAAGAACAGGTTTATTGACGGTTAAGACCGATGGAAACATACGTTATTTTGTTGCTTGACTTTATTTAGTTTATGTACTAAACTATTTATGTCATAAATTATATTTGATATCGTTGCTATGAATAATGCCAACACAAAATTACTGTCTGAGTTTTTAGGCAAAGCAGTTAAAGTTCGTAGGTTAATTGAGCAAACAGGTTCGTTTGAAGATAAAGCAATCACACTGCTTCAAATTCTGGCGCTTACCTACATCAATTCACATCCCAAAACACCAGTGGGCTCATTAGCGGATGAGTTATCAATGTCACTGTCTGCGGTGGCTCAGCTTACCAATCGTTTGGCTGATGCACAGTATATTCAGAGAGAAGACAATCCGACTGATCGCAGAATAACATGCCTTTCAATTACTCCTGAAGGAGCGAAACAAATAGAAGTATTTAAAAAGCAATTAGACAAAAATCATTTTAAGGTCTTATCAGTTGTTTCAGAAAAAGATCTCAAGGAATTAGTGCGCATTTTTACTATCATTTTAGAAGCTCAAAATCAAAAATAATATGAAGATATCTAAAACATCTCTAGTGGTCGTGTTGGTAATAGCCTTAGCTATTGGATTTAAAACTATTGTGCTGCGTAAACCCGATACTCGCCTTTTATACACGATTCAAAACGAAACATTTCTTGAAACCATACAGGTAAGCGGTACGTTCCACAAAACAGTGTCTGAGACGGAAAAAGCTTCTGCTTATGCGGCGTACCAGAGTGCGATTAGCGCGCTTGTCACTGCCAGACAAAATAAAGAGGCAACGGATGCCACGATGTGGTTAAAAAGACAAGCAGTTTTAGATGCTGAGAACGGCGTCAATTATAGAAATGACAACACAACAAATCCTGCTACCAAAGAAGATTACACTATTCTAGAAAAACTAAGTATTGATTCGAAACTTGTTCAAGTAGAGAAAGACTTTCGATCAACAGAGACTAAATATAAAGAAGCAAATATTTCTATTGCAGCCGCTCAAGCACAAGTAAACTTAGCCAAGATTGCCTATGAAGACACGCTAGAGGACGAGGCGTTGCTAACTGTATTTGTAAATGAAATATATGCCCCTAAAGTTGCCGTCGGCCAAAAAGTTAATGTGACTTTCGATGCAATGAAGGACTTAGTTTTCCCAGGAAAAGTGACATTTATTGATTCCGTGGGCACCATTACTGGTGGAGTTGTCACTTTTGAAACGAAAATTGAAATTGATGATTTACCTGCTGACATCAAGCCCAATATGTCCGCAATTGCTTCAATCGAGTTGAGTCGTAAAGAAAATACCCTCGCAGTTCCCACGAGCGCAATCATTTATCAGGATGGGAAAACATTTGTCCAGGAAGCTAATAGCAAAGACGGAAATCTTACTGAAGTAAAAGTGGGAGAAAAAGGATTTGCCAAAGCTGAAATATTATCTGGCTTGGATAGCGGAACAGAAGTGTTGGTAAGACCAAAAAGCAAAAGTTTATGAAACTACGCAAGAGTCTTAGCAAACTAAAAAAAGATATCAAGGTAGGTCAGTTTTTGGCAGTCCGTGAACTGAAACGTAATAATCCTTGGTCAACGGCGCTCATTATCTTTGTAATGTCTTTGACCTTTTTTAACATGGTTTTAATGGGAGGTATTCTAATTGGATTAGCTGACGGGATGATGAACTCGTTTAAAACGTATTATTCCTCAGACATTTTAATCAAGCCAGCCAGCCAGAATGTCTCAATATCTCAATCAAGTATGCTGGACTCTCTTATAAAGAGCCTGCCTTCCCACAAGGCGTCATCGAAACGATACACAATGGCGGCAATCTTAGAGAATGAAAATAATGTAAAAATTAAAGATACTGAAATTGGCCAGCGAGTAAGTAGCACTTTGGTGGGAATTAATCCCAGCGAAGAAGATGCCGTTACCGGATTATCCACTCAAATAATTACCGGAGAGTTTTTGAATGACTATGATACCGAAGGAATTGTATTGGGAAAAGGTTTGTTAGCCGAGTACTCCAAAGGCTCTTCAACGGAATCACGACTGGAAGGAGTGGATATTGGGTCTAGATTAAAACTGATAATCGGCGGAACCAGTATCGATGTTACCGTTAAAGGCATAATTGATACAGGAAACAGCACTGTCGACAATCGCATATTTATTCTTGAAAGCACTATGCGTGCGCTGACAAACAATCAGGGTCTTAATGTAAACGAAATCGCTATATTACTTAATCAGGGCTCAGATAGCAAAGAGGCTAAGGGATATATAGTAGACAACTTCCCTTACAACTCCGACATTATCGTGGAAACGGCTGATGAAACATTGCCAAAAGCTATTTCAGATATGAAAAAGACATTTTCAATGCTTGGAAATATAGTGGGAGTAATTTCGTTGGTTGTGGGGGCAATTACGATTTTTATCGTGATTTTTGTCAACGCTATTACGAGAAGAAAATATATAGGTATTATGAAGGGTATTGGGATATCAGCTCGTGCCATTGAGATCTCATATGTCACCCAATCATTGTTCTATGCGCTTGCCGGAATATTATTTTCCAGCTTTATTATTATTTGGTTTCTTGCTCCATGGTTTGATCTCCATCCTTTAAAATTTCCGGTCTCTGAAGGGAAATTAGCGATAACAACAAGCGGCTTAATCTTACGCGGTCTTATCTTGACTGTTACCGCTTTTATCTCTGGCTATGTTCCGGCGTGGATGGTAACCAGACAAAATACATTAGATGCTATTTTAGGCAGATAAATACTATGATTAAAGTTAATAACCTAACAAAAATATTTACCATCGGCAGCAACACGCTTACCGCGTTAAAGAAAGTCAGTTTTTCAGTGTCCTCTGGCCAATTTCTCGCAATCACCGGTATGTCCGGATCAGGCAAAAGCACACTTTTATACCAACTTAGTTTGCTGGATAGTCCCAACCAGGGGACTGTCTCGATTGAAAACGAGGATACATCTGTGTTAACGAGTGAAGAAAGAATCTCATTCAGGTTGAAAAATTTTGGTTACATTTTTCAAGATTATGCCTTACTACCGATGCTTACAGCCAAGGAAAATGTAATGATGCCGCTTCTCATGCAGGGTATTGATGAAAAAGTGGCTCAAAAAAAAGCAGAAGATGCTCTTTCAAAAGTAGATCTTCAAGATAGACTAAACAACTTACCAAGTCAGCTTTCCGGAGGCCAGCAACAGAGAGTGAGTATTGCGCGGGCAATTGTTCATAATCCAAAAATTCTTTTTGCCGATGAGCCGACCGCCAATCTAGATACGGAGTCATCGGAAACAGTATTAGATATTTTCTTGAATCTACACAAACAAGGTCAGACTATTATTATGGTTACTCATGAATCGGAGTATGCCAAGTTAACTCAAAGAAACATTGAGCTCAGAGATGGATCGATAATAAACGAGACGCTTCAAAAAAATAATAGATAAAAACACCCCCACTCCTCCCCTGCTTCTATACTAACAATTTGTGTTTAGAGCGGAGTATCGTCCAGATAACTCTGTCAACATGTTCAAGGTTAGGTTCGTATTCTGACGATTTGAGATCACACTCAGTTTTCGGAGCTGTTTTTCCTTTTAATAATCAAGGAGATTATTAGAGACCCCAGAAAGAACATTGAACCAATAAAGCAAGGAGTTATGAAGATGTTATCTGAAGGTACTCCAGAGCATGATATTTGAGTAGATGCTTTACTAAAGTAGAAATTGTAGATTTCCAAAGATAAATTACTAAAAGCAAAGATTGTTGATCCAATTAGAAGAATGTGGAGCTTTTTTTGATTGGCGATCTTTTTAGATTTTGAGGCTTTATTGATAAACAGAGACCATATAAAAGCACCCAAAAAGGCAAACGAACCATAAAAACAAGGAGTAGTAACCGGATTAGGAATTACACAGTTACTTATCCTTGTAATATCTCCATATAAATTATAAAAACGAGTGAAATCAGAATAGACAGTGAACCAAGCAAAAATTGTTCCCATTAATAACAAAACAGATTGGGCTGTATATATTTTTTTCATATATTTTTTGCCTTTTTTGTAGTTTTTCCAACTTTATAATCAGTATAGCAATAACCTCTGTTTTTATTTACTAACGACTTCCGATATATATTTTGCTAGATTAGGTAAAATCTAGAATTTGATTTAGTAGAAAAAGAAAGTTATACTGAAGTTCCAGGAGATGAAAAAAGCATACCTGGTTTTTTGTTTGCGAGACGTTAGAAACAAATATTTTTGGCCCTTATGAAAGAGGGTCTTTTTTATGGCTTGGCAAAGGAGGTCGAGGCCTCGGAGAAACAGTTTTCTTTTTCAAGATCTTGTTTGTCCGTCAGAAATTCTGAGGCATATTCCCACTGGATTGGTATTTATTCAAGTTTATCTGTGTTGGAAATAAATTTGGATGGAGAAAAAAGAAAAAATATTTCGATCGTTTCATCTCCGGAAGCAGAAGCGGTAAGCGGGGCGGGGTGTTTCATTCCCGATGCCGAAAACAGAAAACTTAAATTTGTCCTTCCGAGATTTCATCTGGGAGTTCCGGCACAGATAGATATGGAGATTGCGGTATATCAGCTAGCTCAGACCAAAATAATTAAAGAGGCAATTTTGGAGGCTAGGTCGGAAAATAGTGGCATCATTTATTTTGCCCGAGAAGGTCATCTGACCCAGATGCAAAAAGCAATTTATCTGACCACCAGAGAGAACTTACCAACGACGATGGTGGGTATCAGTCATATGCCGGCAGAAAATGAATATACTAGAACCGCGTATTTTGCGTCGGAGCCTAATTTTGAAGGATTTGGCCAAACCCTGCAAACCTTGTTTTTGTGTGATCCTGTGGCTTCCGGAATGCAACACGTGGCGATGATTGAAAAATTGGAAGAGATGGGACGGCTACCGAGAAAGGTGGTGGTTATTGCACCGATGGCGACCAGATTTGGACTCGAAGTAATTGAAAAATTATGTAAAGAAAAAGGGGTGGAGTTTGTGGCAGGAGTAGCCGGGGTGCTTTTGGATACGCAGCCACCTCTCCGATATTATTCTCCTTATCCCCGAAATCAAAACCAGGCAGCAGATCCCGAGTTGCACGATTTAATGAACGGAATGTTTGGAGAAAACTTAGGGAAAGCCTGTATCCGATGTAACTGGACAGGAACATTTTGGGGAGGTCCGCAAATGCCAATGGAAGAGTCTGATCTTGAGCTGGCAGATGTCGGGTTATCAAATAAGGCGCTGTTGGATATTTGCGACAAGCTGACCGAGAATGAAGCTATAAAGATGGGGGTTGTGGAAAAACTACTGCCCTGCTCCACAAAACTGTTAATCCGGGGTTGAGCAGGAAATAGGATAAAATATAGAGGTGAAAAGAAATCCACAATTTATTACCCTTGAAGGAAGAAATATGGTGCATGATGCACTGAATTCGGACAAGAAAATTGCCTCCGTACTTTTGGCGATTCAGACACTGAGCGATCCTCGAATCAGAGAGATTGAAAACCTGGCCAGAAAAAAGAATGTGCCGGTACAAAAGGTAACAAGTGAGGAACTCTTAAAAATGTGCGATTCCCGAAATCCTCAAGGGGTGGTGGCTTTGATGGAGATTCCTGAGGTTCCAACATTGGAACAAATTTTAAAAGCGAAACGGGATGTTTTTCTTTTGTTGGTGAATCACATTGACTATGAACAAAATCTGGGGGCAATCCTCCGAACTGCTTGGGCAGCTGGAGTAGATGCCGTGATTGCCTCGCCAAATGGAGTACACGAAGTAACACCGGTGGTCGCCAAAGTATCTATGGGAGGAGCGGCCTACGTGCCGCTTATCGGTATGAGTATGTTCCAGGCAGCTAAATTACTACACGAGTATGCAGTCCCCATGGTGGGCGTGGAGGTAGATATGGGTGAGCCATATACCGAGACAAACCTTAGAGGACCGGTGGCCTTTGTGATGGGAGGAGAGGCTGTTGGACTCTCGGAACCGCTGCAAAAAGAGTGCGATATCTTTGTGAATATCCCGATGAATAGAGAAGTAGCTTCGTTAAACGTGAGTGTGGCGACAGCGTTGGTTCTATTTGAAAAATTAAGACAAGAAAAACTGGTTTAGTTGTAATTTTTCGTGCTAATATTTAGTTATGGAAGTAGTATATAAATTGGCGGGAAGCAATGAGGAGATAAAAAATTGGGTGGAGAGTCATGAAGGAACACCAGCAATAATTGACGACCCAGAGATAGCTACCGACAGTATTGGATTGAGAATAAACTGGAAGGGAAGAAAGGATGAGGGGATGCTAAGTGAAAAAAGAGAAGTAACTAAAAATATTTCCTGGGAAGAGTTCTTTTCGATAATGGAGAGGAAAGAGCTGGCCTTTATGTACTCCGACTCGGAAGACGTCAACTTAACGTGGGCATACAAGTTTGTGAATAAATACGCAACAGAAGAGTAGTTATTTTCTTTCTTTTAAGAAGTGGTGAATTTCTGGATCAAAACCAAGAGTTTTCTTGAGGAACAAGTCGCATTCACCAAAAAGCTCTACTTTGGAGCCGGTGTTCCAAAGGACAGTGTCAGCCATTTGTAGACACTTACCGACCTGTTGGCCAAGACTCGTTTCACCGATTCCCGAGTCTCGATCGTCGTGTTTTTGGAAATCGGCGATGGTAGTGCCGTCTTCTCCCCTGTCTTTAGCTCTCTGAAGATACCACTCTAGCCGTTTTTCTTTAGGAGCATCAATGCCGATAATTTTGGCACCGAAATTATTTCTTAAAAAAATCATTTCATCAGGATTGCGAACACCGTCGATGACGATATTTCCTTCGATGCCGACCAGCAAGAGTGCGGTTCTTTCGGCAAGAACGGAGCCACCATAAGTTTCCCGGAGTTCATTGCCGATGTCCTGAAGAAGAGTTCTAGTTATTTCCTGTCCCCTAGCGCGAATTTCGTCTCTAATTCTATCCGAGAGAACTTGGTGGTGAAAACCAAGGTCTTTTAGGTGACTGGCTATCGTGCCCTTTCCCGAACAGAGAGAGCCGGTAAGACCAATGATTATTTTCTCCATTACCAAAGTGTACTACAATATTTTTATGGCTACTAAATACCTAGAAATTTTTAACGAGATGGTGCAGAAATACGAAAAGGAGTTTGATACTTTTCAGGAGTTACATGATAAATATGAGAAAGATCCAAAAAAATGGCAGGCTGAATTTAATTACAAGGGGGCAAAAATCATGGAAATAGTGCGCGAGTACGAAAATAGACTTTGTGGGCATATGGAGAACACCAACAATGCCTCCTACTCGGCCAACCTAGCCGAGAAATTCCGAAATGAGATTAAAAGATACTTACCTAAGCTGGACATGATCGGAGTAGTGATCGTTTATGAATAGTTTTACTGAATACCGCAGTCGGATTTGATTTTCTCAATGAGAATAGTGCAAAACTGATCGGAAGCTGCCTTTTTGATCTGATTAATTTGCTCCGTAGCTAGCTCGGCAGCTCGACTATTAACCTCATCGGTTATCTGCTTTAATGGTGAGTCGGCGGAGTAGTCGGTATAGGTACCCATCACTTGAGGTGTAGGAATTTTTATCTTGTCCGGGAGAATATTATTGGCTGTTTGAACTGCCGGAATAACTACCGAGTTTTGGAATGAGGGATTTTTGACGTAGTAATCGACCGGCTTGGAAATTTGAGGAAACATTTTATACAATCCAAATAAAGCGAGCACAACAAGGATGATTCGTACAAATATATTATTCATTATTTTTACAGATATTTTCGATATTTTTTAAAATGATATTTTTTTCGTTTTGATCTAGGATATCGTCAACTTCGTCGTTTAGAATGGCGGTTTTTAATCTCTTGCAAGTGACTATCCCCCGATCAAGTAAGGCTTTGATATCGGTTCTGGGAATATCGTAAAGTAGGGTTATTGGGTGAAGGCCTGAGGCAACAATTTTGTCCTGAAGCCCTTGTCCTTCGGGACGTGTCCAGGTAGTAACCAGAAGACCGACGCACCTGCTGTAATCAACTACCTCAGAGGTTACTTTGGTATTAGTTATCAACCAAGAAAAATTATTTTGATTGGGATTTGATTGTTTCTGAAGATTACTGACGTCGAGGAAACGAGCGTAGGTATAGAGAGCAACCTGGATATCGGTTTTGTAACCCGTGGTATTGTGATATTTACACTCAACGAAGTATTTATTTGTCTCTTTTTGAGCAATGACGTCTATCTCGTGAGTGACACACTTACCTTGGGTAATCACACCGACTTCGGTCTTGTAATTTTCAGTCTTGAGGATATCCGAGACCAAAATTTCAAAGGGGTAGCCTGAAGGTCCCATATCCATAACGGCTCTTTTGAGACCGTAGTTGAAGAAGTTCTCCACAGGAGCATTTTCTTTGAGATAAGAGGAAATATGACCATAGATGGCGCTAGTGGTTATTCCCGGCTTTAGATGACGCTTGAGATAGTCAATGGCTTGAGAGGCAGTGTCGAGAGATAGCCCGGAGGTTGCAAGTGACCGGATAATTTTTTCTTCATTAAAAGGCTCTTTGGTTCCCGAGGCCTTGATAATTGTTATGGGGCTTAGGCTTTGCATCTAACTTAATAATAGCATTAGCCTTAATTATTGATACAATTGGGGTGTGTCTAGTTTGCTACAAATAGTATTTTATTGTCTTATCGGTGGGATGGCTTCGCTTATTGGAGCCATTTTAATAATCTATTTTAAAAATAAGGCTGGGGTTCTTTCCGATAAACTGACAAGTTTTGCAGCCGGGGTCTTGATTACCGTGGCAGTTCTTGATTTACTCCCTGAAGCTTTTGGAGCGGTAACTGATTATAAAATGGCTGCCTGGTCGGTTCTTGGAGGAATACTGCTCGTGTTTTTGATGGAGAAATCCGGATTATGGTTTCATCATCATGATGGCACTCATGGTACCAAACCACCAATTAGCGGAATTTTTTGGGGAGATGCCCTGCATAATTTTATTGACGGATTTGCTATTGGAGCGGCGTTTCTTTTGAGTAAAGAGGCTGGAGTTCTCACGGCAGTAGCTGTTGGTTTGCATGAGCTTCCAAAAGAGATGGCCGATTTCACGATTTATCTACGATCGGGATACTCAAATCTAAAAACTATACTTTTAAACTTAACATCTAGTTTAGTTGCTGTCCTCGGAGGGGTGACCGTTTATCTCAGTCGCGGTATAGTGACAAACTACGAAGGATATTTGCTGGCAGTGACCGCTGGGATGTTTCTTTTTATTGCTCTCGCAGATTTAATTCCGGAGATGCACGAGAGTATGGCGGAAGCGGATCAAAAAAATAAAATGATTTGGTTGTTGGTTTTTGCCATGGGCTTGAGTGTCGGGATATTAAGTACTCTCGGTATAGGATAAAATTAGACTATGAAAATGAGTAAAATGGGCGTTCGCCCAGAAAAAATAGCTCCCAAAGACGCGGAGGCAATTAATCAGAAACTATTGGTACAAGGTGGTTTTATTCATCAAGAGATGGCGGGGGTTTATACTTTTTTACCTTTGGGTTTGCGAGTTTTGAATAAAATAGAAAATATCGTCAGAAAACACATTGACGAGATAGGCACGGAACTATTGATGCCGGCCTTGTCCCCCAAGGAGTACTGGAAAACCACGGGAAGACTGGAGACGATTGATGTACTTTTTAAAGCCAGTGCGGCTAA
Organism: uncultured Pseudomonadales bacterium; assembly: GCA_964638575.1. Lineage (GTDB taxonomy): Bacteria > Patescibacteriota > Microgenomatia > UBA1400 > MFAQ01 > UBA2277. The sequence goes on from CAZWYN010000004.1 coordinate 34,615, forward strand.
TGAGGTATCTTTGGCAAAGAGCGATGCAGAGTATGTTTTGTGCCCTACTCATGAAGACGTGGTGACTCCCCTGATAAAAACATATAACCCAAGCTATAAAGATCTACCGGTGGCGGTTTATCAAATTCAAACAAAGTATCGAAACGAACCAAGAGCAAAGTCTGGATTACTTCGATGCAGGGAGTTTCGTATGAAGGATCTGTACAGTTTCCACGCTAGCGAGGCCGATTGGAAAAAGTTTTACGAGGAGTCTAAGAAGGTATATATGAGTATCTATGAAGAAATCGGGATTGGAAAAGATACCGTGATTGCCCTCGCTTCCGGAGGCGACTTTACCAGTGAATTTTCTCATGAGTTTCAGACCAGATGCGAGAGTGGAGAAGACATTGTTTATTTGAACAAAACTACCGGGATTGCCTACAACAAAGAAGTAAAACCGGAAGGAGCAGATACTAATCCCGATTTTGAAATATTCAATGCTTCGGAAGTGGGAAATATTTTTCCCTTGGGAGTTAAGTTTACAAAAGCTTTTGGCTATGAGTACACCGACAAAGATGGTAGTAAAAAACCGATCATAATGAGCAGTTATGGAATTGGGATCAGTAGGTTGATGGGGGTGTTGGTAGAGAAATTCCACGACGACAAAGGAATTATCTGGCCTTTAAGTGTCGCTCCATTTTTAGTACATATCGTTGACTTACAACAACCCGATGAGGCAAAGAAAATTTATAATAAATTAAAAGACGCGGGTATTGATGCTCTCTGGGATGACAGAGAGATGAGCCCCGGAGAGAAGTTTGCCGATGCGGATTTGATAGGCTGTCCTATCCGAGTTTTGGTTTCAGCTAGGAGTTTGCAAAATGGTGGTGTGGAAGTGAAACACCGAAATGAAACAGAAAATAAGATCATCGCTGTGGACAAATTGACGGAGTACATAAAAAATGTTTGAGGTTTTGGGAATAACTTTTTATGGTTACGGTCTGCTCATTGGTTTGGGAGTATGGGTGGCGATGGAAATTGCTATAGCTAACCGAGGCGGGGTAAAAAAAGAAGTGTTAGAAAAAGTGATGATGTGGGCGGTTATCGGCGGAGTAATCGGAGCGAGAATCTACCATGTAGCAGATTTCTGGGATGGATATTACTCGACAAACTTAAATAAAATTTTTTATTTTTGGGAAGGGGGTTTGGGAATTTGGGGCGCTCTCGGCGGAGGAGTTATAAGTGTACTGCTTTTCTGTTATTTTAATAAATTAAATTTTCTTAAATTTTTTGACATTTTGATTATGGGTGTGCCGCTTGCTCAAGCTATCGGGAGAATTGGAAATTATATAAACGGAGAGATTGTGGGAAAAAATGGAGAGCCTCTTTTTGTCTATGAAGGAGTCTTAAATCTGGTTTTGTTTGGATTACTTTGGAAGATATCGCGGAAGCAGAGAAAAACGGGTTTTGTTTTTGGGGTGTATTTGATAGGTTACGGAACTATTCGAGTAGTTCTCGAAAATTTAAGGCCAACCGAGTTAGTTTGGAAATTATTTGGAGTACCAATGGCAGTTATCTTTGGCTTTGCTGCTGTCTTGGTCGGCGGATATCTTATTTTCCGGAAAAAACAATCTTGACGACGTCGTCCATACTCTTCACGAAGTTGAATTTTAGATCATGGCGAACTTTTTCGGGAAGATCGGCGATATTTTTTTCGTTGTCTTTGGGAAGGATAACATGATTGATACCGGCTCTGTGAGCGGCAATAACTTTTTCCCGTACTCCGCCGATTTCCAAAGCACGACCACGAAGAGTGACTTCACCGGTCATGGCAAGATTTTTAGGAACGGGTTTACCGGTGAAAGCAGAAATAATGGCGGTAGTAATGGCTAAACCTGCACTAGGTCCATCTTTGGGTACAGCACCTTCCGGTACATGAATGTGAATATCCGTCTTGGAAATTTTTTCGTCTTTGATGCCGAGTTCTTTACTATGGGAACGGACATAAGAATAGGCGGCTTTGGCAGATTCTTTCATAACATCACCAAGCTGGCCGGTGAGAGTGATCTTTCCTTGACCTGGCATGGTAGCTACTTCGATAAAAAGGATGTCTCCACCAACTTTTGTATAGGCAAGTCCGGTGACCAAACCAACTTGGTCATTGTCTTCCGCAAGAGTGTGACTATAAATAATCGGTCCCAAGAATTTGTTGATTTTTTCTTTGGAAATGACGATCGGAAGTTCTTTGCCACTGGCTTTGGCTTTGGCTATTTTGCGCATGATGGAAGCAATTTGACGTTCCAGATTTCTAACACCAGCTTCACGAGTATAGTGACGAACGAGGAACTTAAGCATAGGAGAAGAAAGAACAATATCTTTTTGGTTGATGGCATTAGCTTCGGACTGCTTCCTAACTAGATATTTTTTGGCAATAAAGTATTTTTCTTCTTCGGTATAACCGGAAAACTCAATCACTTCAAGACGGTCTCTGAGAGCGGCAGGGATAGTGTCCAAGACGTTTGCGGTGGTGATAAAAAGAACTTGGGATAGATCAAAAGGAATATCAAGATAGTGATCTTGGAAAGCAAAATTTTGTTCTGGATCGAGAGCTTCGAGAAGTGCCGAGCTAGGATCACCGCGGAAATCAGCACCGATTTTATCGATTTCATCCAGCATAAAAACCGGATTACTAACGCCGCTGTCTTTGATTGACTGAATTATCCTACCGGGCATAGCTCCAACATAGGTACGTCTGTGCCCTCGAATTTCAGCCTCGTCTTTTAGACCACCCAAAGACATTTTGACGAATTTGCGACCGATGGCTTTGGCAATAGAGCGACCAACGGAGGTTTTTCCAACACCAGGAGGTCCAACAAAACAAAGAATTGTGGGAGGGTTGACGGCATGGTTTTTGGTAGCTTTTACCTGATCATTTTTTAGCTTCAAAACAGCAATGTATTCCAAAATTCTTTCTTTGACTTTCTCCAAACCATAGTGGTCTTGGTCTAGAATTTTCTCCGCTTTGGAAAGCGAGTAACTGCTCTTGGTGTACTCTCCCCAGGGAAGTTCCAAAACAGTTTCGATCCAGGTTCTTAAATATGAGGTTTCGGGGTTATGGATCGATAATTTTTTAAGGCGTTCGAGTTCTTTGTTTACTTTGGTGTAAATTTCTTTGGGAAGATTGGCCTTTTTTAGTTTATTTTTGAGTTCTGCAATCTCTTCTTCTTCGCCGCCTTCTCCAAGCTCTTTTTGAATGGCACGCATTCTTTCCCTGAGAACGGCCTCTTTCATGCTGTCGTCAAAACGTTTTTGGGTTTTGTTTTCAATCTTTTTTTCCAGCTCAAGAATCTTTATTTCTTCGGTGAGGTGATTGGTGATAAAAGAAAGTCTTTTTTCCAAAGAGTTGTTTTCAAGAAGTTTTTGTTTCTCTTCGTTTTTGACATCCAAGACAGAGGAAATTTGAAAGGAAACCAGTAAGGGATCAGAACTGCCGATAATCTTGGTCAAGACTCCTGGTTCAATGCTGGTCTTTCCCAGATCCGAAGCTCGTTTGATAAGAGCGATGGCGCGATTGGAGAGGGCGGAGATCTCGGCAGTGATGGAGGTGTCTTCGGGGTACTCGGAAACAAGAGCCCAGACGAGCCCGTCTTTTTCTTCAATACTTTCTATTTTGACGCGGAATAGACCTTTGACTATTGCATGGAGTTCTTCATTTACCGGAAGGGTTTTGACTATACGACAGACGGTTCCGACGAGGTAATAATCACTTAAACTAGTAGCGGTGGCTTTGGCGTCTTTTTGGGAAACAAAACAGACTTCTTCATTATTACCAAAAGCGTGATTAATGCCAGCGATCGAGGCTGGTTTTCCAAAAGTAAGGACGGCTTCCGTTTCGGGAAAGATAACTCCTTCCTTTAGTCCTATAAAGGGTATTAATGTTTGATGAATAGGCATAGTTTTAAGATTTTAGCAGATAACGATGGAAATTGCTAATTTATTATTGGTTGAAGATTCTCAAGCCAACGAGGATGGTTGCAACGATCGCCATGAAGGCAACCAACAAGAAAAGAGTAAGGGAAAATCGTTTATTTGTTGACATTTTCAGGTATTGAAATGACTTCTATGGTTTTTTCCTCGGTCCAAAGATGATTATTCCCTACTTTGGCATATGCACGAGCAAAAACTTTCCCCGGTTTATCGAATTTGATGGATAGATCAAAGGTGTCTGGGAGCATATATTTTCCCCAAAAATAGTCATCTTGGTGGTGGGGATAGCCGACAGCCTCGGGAGAGTCGCCTTGGGCAAGAGCACTAGGAGAGGCGATGTAGCCCCAGTAAATAGTGGTGCGCGGGGTGAAAAGATCCGGAGAACTTTCAATATTCCACACAAATGAACCGGTGTTGCCAACCGTTACTTTTTCAGGGTAGGACTCAAGAGAAATTCCAAGGGGTGAAGGACGAGTTTCGGAAATTTTTTTCTGAGCAATAAGGTAGTTGTAGCCAACCAAACCACAAAAGATGACGCATCCCGTGATGATTGCGATGATGCCTTTTTTGGTCATAACTTTTGCGAGTCTAAAATAATGGTTACCGGACCATTGAGATCCACCTGAATTTTCATATGTTCGCCAAAGTAACCTTTGGTAACTCGAACACCAGCTTCTGTAAGTTTATCAGCAAATTGTTCATAAAGACTGGCGGCGAGCTCTTTACCAGCGGCGTCGGTGAAGTCGGGACGGTTGTTACCTTTAAGACTCCCTAGTAAGGTGAACTGGGAGATGAGGAGAATCTCGCCCTTAACAGTATTGATATCCAGATTCATTTTTTGATCATCATCCGGAAAAACCCGAAGTTTGAGTAGTTTTTCGGATACTTTTATCACTTCGGAAATGGAGTCTGTTTTAGATACACCAAGAAAAACAATTAAACCCTTTCCAGTATTTTTTTGAGTATTCGAGCCGCTTTCAATGGCGACACTACCGGAGTTTACTATTTGAGCAATCGCAATCATAGGTTAATTATAACTTTTATATTATTTTAAATATTTTTTGTTTTTGAGTTGGTCGGGTAATAAGCTTTCTTTCGAATACATTTCATAATCCTTGCCGTAACCTAATTTCTTCATCAGCCTGGTTGGAGCGTTGCGGAGATTGAGAGGAATAGGGAGATTCCCAAATTGCTTGACGTCGGATAACGCGGACATATAGGCGTCATAAGCTCTTCTGTCTTTGGGGGCCTTGGCCAGGTAGACAGTACCGGCAGCCAGATTTTCCTGACATTCGGGATAGCCTATTTGCTGACAAGCTTGGAAGACGGCGTTGGCGACCACCAGGGCCGTGGGTGAGGCGACATCTTCCGAGGCAAAAATGACCATGCGACGAGCGATGAAAAGAGGATCTTCTCCCGAGTCGACCAGGCGGGCAAGATAATAAAGCGCGGCGTCAGGATTACTGGCGCGCATGGATTTGATAAAGGCGGAAATGGTGTTGTAGTGTTCTTCACCTTGCTTATCAAAACGAAGGAATCTTGACTGGAGAGCTGTTTTGAAGTTCTCGACGGTTAACTCTCCGTAAAGTGAGGCTGTCGATTCAATAAGTCCGATTGCCTGACGGGCATCGCCATTGGCGAAGTTGGCAAGCCATTCTTTTGATTCCTTATCAATTTTTAGTTTTAGAACTTTGACGGCTCGGACAATTATCTTTTCGATTTCTTCCGGAGAAAGTTCTTTGAGAACAAAAACTCGGAGACGGGAAAGAAGCGGAGCTATAATTTCGAAACTGGGATTTTCCGTGGTGGCACCAATGAGGGTGAGTTTTCCCCTCTCTACAAAAGGAAGGAGATAGTCTTGCTGAGCTTTATTAAAACGGTGAATTTCATCTAAAAAGAGGACAACTGGTTTGGTAGTTTCTTCCGTGTTTTTTATTATTGAACGGATGTCATCTTTGCCGGCGGAAACGGCAGAGAGCTCGTAAAAATCAGCGTCAATGGCATCGGAGTAGATTCTGGCAATAGTAGTCTTGCCAGTACCGGGAGGGCCCCAGAGAACAAAGGAAAAAATGTGTTTACTTTTTATGGCTTGGCTAAGAGGTTTGCCCTCTCCCACTAAGTGTTCCTGACCAATATATTCCGTAATTTTTTTGGGGCGAATTTTGGAGGCCAGTGGTTCGATGAGATTGGACATATTCGGTATTTATTTGGGTATACCCTAGTGTAAAAGGGAAAAATAAT
>CAZWYN010000005.1:0-39774 GCA_964638575.1 uncultured Pseudomonadales bacterium
CTGCGGGGCTGAAGGGGCTCGAACCCTCGACCTTCCACGTGACAGGCGGACGCTCTAACCAACTGAGCTACAGCCCCAGGCTATTTGGCAACAGTCCATATTTTACCAGAATACGGTATAATAGGCTAGTTAAATCATCTTAACGTTTTTACAGAAGATTTCAAAGTGATGATGGCTTTGAAAGAATCAGAAAGGAGCCAGAAATGGCTGTTCGATTATACGTAGGGAACCTTCCCTATAGTGCTACCCAGCAAAAACTCCAGGAGATTTTTTCTCCCTTCGGAGCTCTAGGCGAGTGCACAGTTATTTCAGATAAATTCTCCGGCAGGAGTAAAGGATTCGGCTTTGTCGAATTCGAAGACGCAGAAGCTGCAAAAACCGCCATCGAAAAGATGAACGGAACTGACCTCGACGGTCGCAACATCATCGTCAACGAAGCTCGTCCCAAAGAGGATCGACCTGCTCGTAGTTTTGGAGGCCGCTAAAATTGCCTTTTAGGTCAATTAAAAATGACCATTAACCAAGAAACCGCCCAACTTCTAAAAAGAGTTGCGGCGGTTTTAAGGGTTAAAGAGGGGGATACTTTTCGCCACAAAGCTTACATTAATGCTTCTGTTGCCATAGACAACCTTTCGGATTCTATTTTTGATGTATGGAAAAGGGGAGAGTTGGACACCGTTCCGGGGCTTGGAGAAAGCTTATCAAGGTATCTGAATGAATATTTTACTACTGGACGTGTTCGTCATTTTGAGTCACTATTCAAAAAAGTACCTTCCGGTATGTTCCCTCTTATGACCATTCGGGGGATAGGTCCGATGACTGCCTACAAAATTTCCAAAAAATTTCACTTAAACAACCCGGAAACAACTCTTACCGAGCTAAAAGAAATATTAATCTCCGGAAAGTTAACTAAAATTGAAGGCTTCAAGGAAAAAACCATTTCCAAAATAAAAAAGGCCCTTGATATCCAATCTTTTGGCAAAGGCAGACTGCCTTTATACGAAGCCTTGCCTGTTGCCGAAGATTTTATTAACTATCTCCTCAAATCAAAGGCGATTTCCAAAGCCGAACCTCTGGGCAGTTTAAGGAGAAGATTGGCCACGATTGGTGACATCGATATCGCTATTTGTTCGAGCAAGCCTAAAAAAGCCATGAGCTATGCTCTTTCATATCCGCAAATCAGTTCGGTGGTCACTACGGGAGATAAAGTCAGTCATGTAAAGATGACCAATGGTCTGGAAGTAGATTTAAAAATTTCTCTTCCAAATTCCTGGGGAAGTATTCTTCAACACTATACCGGAGGTAAACTGCACAATATTCACCTCAGGAGTTTAGCTAAAGAAAAAGGTTTATCTCTTTCCGAATATGGAATTACCAAAAACGGTAAACTGAACCGATTTACCTCGGAAGCCAAATTCTATCAATTCATCGGGCTGGAATACATTCCCCCCGAAATACGGGAAAACACAGGCGAGATAGAGCTGGCAATCAAACACGAAATACCGACTCTTTTAGAGATTAAAGATATTAGAGGAGATTTACATATTCACAGTAACTTTAGTTTTCCAAGCTCCCACGATCTAGGTACTAGTCCTCTATCGGAAATTTTAAGAATGGCTATTAACAATAACTACGAATATGTCGGAATCTCGGATCATAATCCCAAGTTTTTAGGATTATCCGAAAAACAAAAAATAAGCATCATTTCTCGGAGAAAAAAATATCTCTTGTCTCAATATCATGCTTATGAAAAAGATGTGAAAAGTAGAGTACCGGAATTACTCATTGGTATGGAAGTAGATATTAGACCGGATGGAAGTCTAGCACTCTCCGACAAGGCGATGGAATCACTAGACTATGTCATCGCCTCAATTCACGGAAGTTTTGATCTCACCGAAGAAGCCAATACCAGAAGAATCCAAAAAGCTCTTTCTCACCCTAAAGTAAAAATACTTGGACACCCCACCAATCGAATTCTAAACGGTCGCGAACCAATTTCTGCCAACTGGGAAAAAATCTTTACCTACTGTGCACAAAATAAAAAAGTCATCGAGATAAATGCATACCCTAATAGACTAGATCTGCCTGACGATCTCATCAAACAGGCGCTGACTAAGAAAGTTAATCTAGTCATCAATACTGATAGTCACGATGTTGATCAAATGGAAAACATGAAATATGGAGTCTGGCAAGCTAGGCGTGGTTACGCCCAAAAATCCCACATTGTCAACACACTTTCCGTCAAAAATTTGCGCCTAATGCTAGAATTATAAGAGTTACCATATAAAACAATAAAATGATTAATTACATAATTTTCGGAGTTTTACTTATCTTGGCTTTTTATGTTGTTTCTCAATACAACTGGTTTCAAACAACCAAAACACGCATTACCGCTGCCATTCAAGACATTGGCAATCAGCTCAAACGTCAATCAAACCTTATACCAAATCTGGAAAACTCGGCTAAGGGATATTTAAAACACGAAAAGGATATCTATAAAGAAATTGTTTCGGCCAGAAAAGCTGTTGAAAAGGCAGCTGGAGGAAAAGATATGTCCAAAATTGAAGCTGCATCCGACGCCATCAGTAACTTGGTTCCTAAACTTCAGGTATTAGTCGAAAGCAATCCGGAACTTAAAGGTGCTGAGGTAGTTACCAGACTTATGGATGAGCTTCGTGACACCTCCGACAAACTTATGTATGCCAGAAGAGTGGTCATTGATCTATCTGCCGAGTACAACATCAGAATCGTCACCCTCCCTTCAAATATTATTGCCGGCATGTTTGGATTTAAAGCCCAAAAGGGGATTGCTACACCCATCGAAGGCGAACACCTTGAAGTGGGCAAGGATGAAATGTCCGATCCTAAAATATCAATATGACCAGTTACTACAAGTTAGTTGACGCCAACAAGGCGAGAAGCGGCATGGTTATTGCCATCTTTATCGCCTTTATCACTGCAGCCACCTATCTCCTTAGTTATGCCTTAGGCTTTGATCTTTCTGCTGTAGGAATTGCTCTCATCCTATCGGGAACACTTAGTTTTGTGAGTTACTATTTTTCGGACAAAATCATTCTCAGGATTTCCAATGCGGTTCCGGCAAATAAAAGGGATCACTTCGATTTTTACACCGTTGCCGAAAACATTGCCCGTCCAGCCGGTATTCCCATGCCCAAGCTGTATGTACAAAACGACTCGGCAATGAATGCTTTTGCCACTGGCAGAGATCCGGAACACGCAGTCGTTTGTGTTACCACAGGTTTACTTGCAAAGCTAACTCGTACCGAGCTTGAAGGAGTTGTGGCTCATGAAATGAGTCATATCCGAAACTACGATACCCGACTCATGAGTATAGTTGCTATTTTGGTAGGTCTCATCACTCTCCTCGCGGACATTCTGTTAAGAACTAATATTCGAGGTAAATCAGATAGAGATAACGGTAATATTAGTGCTTTTCTCGTTATAGCCGGATTTGTTTTGGCCCTTCTCTCACCAATAATAGCAAAGCTAATTCAACTGGCAATCTCCAGAAGAAGAGAATTTCTCGCTGATGCCACGGGGGCTCAAATAACCAAATACCCCGAAGGCCTTGCTAGTGCTCTGGAAAAACTTTCCGGTGACAAAGAACCTCTTGAAGCTGCCAACAAAGCCACTTCCCACCTCTACATTGTTAATCCGCTTAAAAATCATCACGACTCGGTTGGTTGGTTTGCCAATCTTTTCAATACCCATCCGCCGATTGTCGAAAGAATCAAGGCTCTTAGGTCATGATCAAAGACATTAGTTTTACGCCGGAACAACTAAAGGGTCAAAGTTTCGAAAACGAAAAATTTCAAAACTGCAAATTTTCTCCACAACAGTTCAAATTCTCAACTTTTGAAAAATGTTCCTTCGAATACTGCGACTTTGCCAATGTCCTCATAAACTCCACTTCTTTCGAGGACTGTATCTTCACCGAGAGTAAGCTAAGCTGGATTAACTTCAAAGACACCAACTTTGTAAAATGTCGCTTCAACAAATCAATTCTTGAAGGTTGCACTTTCGAAAAACAAAAGCTTTCCACCTCCGTGTTTGAAGACTGCGACCTGTCCTCAAATTATTTCATAGGCTGTAATCTTCAAAATGGTAAGATCCAAAACTGTAACTTATTCAAGACTGTTTTTGATCACTCCAATCTATCTGAAACAAGTCTTTTAGGCTCAAATTTGACAGGCGTATTATTTCAAAACTGTAAAATTGGTAAGACAGAAATTGACTTAAATGGTTTTATTTCATTTGGTCAATCAAAGGGATTTGTATTGGCAGCACAAAATAAGGGATAATAGGAGGTTGTGAATTTAAAGATCACCAAGCTTGAGAAGCATTATAACCAGCCTTTGCTGGACAATATCACCCTTAATCACACAGGGAATGGTATTGTTGCACTTATTGGCGACAACGGATCCGGAAAATCAACCTTACTTAAAATTTTGGCTGGGATGGAAGAGCAAGACAGCGGCAAAATTGAATGGTCAAGCGATCCTAGAATAGGTTACTTGCAGCAAGAAATCGATTCCCTACCCACCCTTTCCGGAGGTCAGAAAAAAATAGCCCTACTGGCAGACCTAATATATTCGAATCTTTACGACGTTTTACTGCTGGATGAACCGGACAACCATCTGGATATCGATAACAAGGAATGGCTAGCCAATGCCATGATGTCCTTTAATGGCTTGATAATCCTAATTAGTCACGATCGTCACTTACTCAAGAAAGTCACTACCCATACTTGGTTAGTCGAAGATCGCGAGATTCGTACCTATCCTTTTGGTTTTGGTAAATTTACCACCGAATACGACAAAGAACAGAATGCTCTTGAGCACCTATTCCATGTTCAGGACAAAGAACACAAAAGACTGAAAGAACTGGTGGAAAGATTTAGAGCCAAGGCGGCTGGTGGACCCAAAGTGGCACGATACTATCACGCATTAGAAAAACGTTTGGCTCGATTCGAGTCTGAGATGGTCAAAGATCCCAAAGGAAGAGATGTCCATATCGAGCTAAAAACTTCACTTTCAAGTAAGCAAATAAAAAACAAGCTCGCCATTATGGTGAAGAGTGTCTCTTTTGCCTACGCCGAAAATCAAATATTTGATAAAGCTGAAATGTACATTGAGGTAGGAGAAAAAGTTGCCTTGGTTTCTCCAAACGGCACCGGTAAAACCACGGTTGTAAGGCTCATACTTGGAATGCTCAACCCCCAAGAGGGTGTAGCCAAAACAGGGGATAATCTGAAGGTTGGTTATTACTCACAAGAACACCTGGAAACTCTACCTTCTGAGTCTACACCGATCGACTGTTTTTGTAGCCGCTTTCCTATCGCCGATTACGAAGCGGCTGCCGTCTTACGCAAATTCTATTTCACCAAGCAAACCATGAAGTCCAAAGTTTGGACTCTATCAGGAGGACAGAAAGCTCGCTTGCAGTTAGCTCTTTTTCTCTACACCAACCCTGATATTTTGATTCTTGACGAACCTACAAATCATTTGGATCTAAAGTCTGTCGCCGCCCTTGAAGAGTTTCTTGTCGATTTTCCTGGCACCATCCTACTCATTTCTCATGATCATGATTTGCTAAACAATGTTTGTGATGTCTTTTACGAAGTTAAAAACAAGAAAATAAATCTCAAGACGGACAGTCTATAAATTGATACAATAGACGCATGCATACGGTCACGGTTACACCAGACGAGGTCAAGAAAATCGGCAAGCTAGCCAATCTTAAACTCCAAGACAACGAAGTAAACCTTTTTGCCGAACAGTTCACAAAGACTATTGAAGTTGTTAATCATCTCAATGAAATAGACACCACTAACGTCAGTGCCACCTACCAGGTCAATGGTTTGTCCAATGTTACTCGCGCAGACGAAGTCGATATGTCACGAGTATTACCTCAAACAACGGCACTGAGAGAAGCCAAAAAAACTCACCAGGGATTTTTTGTCGTGGAAAGATTAATTGATTCGGACGCCGAAGAACTCATATGAAACAACTCCACGAACTAACCATCAAGGAAGTCCACGACGGTTACCTCAACAAAGACTTCACCTGTGTTGATTTGGTCAGACATTTTCATAATCGCATCGAAAAGTACAATCCTAAACTAAATATCTATCTTGCCCTAAACGACAATGCGTTGACAGAAGCCGAAGCGGTCGATAAAGAAATTGCTGAAAAGGGGATTACTCGTCCTCTGCTGGGAATTCCGTTTGCCATAAAAGATAATTTTTTAACGGTCGGTATCACCACAACGGCAAGCTCCAACATTCTTAAAGACTATCATCCTCAATATAACTCTACCGTTATCGAAAAAATTAAAAATGCTGGCGCCATTATCTTGGGTAAAACCAACATGGACTCTTTTGCCCATGGTTCCAGTACCGAAACCTCCGACTTTGGACCCACTCTCAATCCCTGGAACCCCGACAAATTACCGGGTGGTTCATCTGGTGGTTCAGCAGCCGCTACTGCTGCCCAGCTTGCTACTGTTGCTCTTGGTTCGGAAACAGCTGGGTCAATTCGTCAGCCAGCCGCGTGGTGCGGAGTAACTGGCCTTAAACCTACCTATGGCAGAGCTAGTCGTTACGGAGTCATTGCCATGGCTAGCTCCACGGACTCACCCGGACCGATCGGCAAATCCGTCGAAGACTGTGCCCTCGTAACCGAAGTTATCTCCGGTAAGGATCCTCAAGACGCCACAACTTCTCCTTCTCCCGTCGAAAAATATACCGAGAGTCTTTACGCTGCTGACTTACGTGGTGTCCGCATTGGTATCGTCAAAGAATATCTTCTTACCGAAATGCGTGAAGATGTTAAGAATTTGATTCTTAATGCCGCCGACAAACTACGTTTGTTAGGTGCAACCGTTGAAGAAGTTTCCCTCATGGATCCTCACTACTCAATAGGTGTCTATACCGTTATCCAGCGTTCCGAAGTTAGCTCAAACCTAGCCCGGTTTGATGGCATCCGCTTCGGTCACGAAAGAGACACTTTTTGTGAAGAAACCAAGCGACGCATTATGCTCGGTACCTATACTCTGTCGGCCGGATACTATGATGCTTTTTACAAAAAGGCTCAGGCGGTTCGTACAAAAATTGTTGATGAGTTTAATGAAATCTTTAAAACCTACGACGCCATCATCGGTGCCGTTTCTCCCGGTCCCGCCCATTCCTTGGGAGCTACCAAAAACCAGCCTATGTTTGGAGAAATGGAGGATGTTTTGCTTGAGCCATCTTCGATTGCCGGACTAACCAGTGTCGGAGTACCCTGTGGATTTGTAGACAATCTACCCATAGGACTTCAAGTAACTTCAAATCAGCTCAAAGAATCAACAGCCATAAAGATCGCCGACTGTTTTCAGCGCCACACACAGTTTCAGTTATTTCCTGATTTAGACAAAACCATATGAAAGCCACACCCTTAATCGGTTTAGAAGTCCACGTCGAACTCGAAACTAAATCCAAAATGTTTTGCGGCTGTCCCGCTGATCATTTTGGCAAGGACCCAAACACTCAGACCTGTCCCGTCTGTCTCGGTCTTCCCGGTGCTCTCCCGGTTCCCAATGAAAAAGCTATCGAGTCGTGTTTAAAAATAGGTCTGGCTCTCAACTGTCATATTAATTCTCTAAGTAAGTTTGATCGCAAACAATATTTCTATCCCGACCTGGCCAAAGGCTATCAGATCAGTCAGTACGATCAACCTTTTTGCTCTGACGGTTTTGTAATGCTCGACTCAGGTAAAAGAATTGGTATCGAACGTGTCCACATGGAAGAAGATACCGGCAAACTTCAGCACATCGAGCTGGAAGGTGAAAAGGTTTCTCTTGTCGACTTCAATCGTTCCGGTGTACCCTTGGTAGAAATTGTTTCTCGACCCGATCTGTCCTCTTCCGCCGAAGCCAAGGAGTATCTTAAGAAAATTCACGAAATAATAAGAGCCATCGACGTTTCCAATGCCGACATGGAAAAAGGCCAGATGCGCTTGGAGCCAACAGTTAATGTTTGTATTGAAGATGAATCTGGTACTCACTACACTCCTCTCTCGGAGATTAAAAACATCAACTCTTTCAATTTTGCCTCTCAGGCAATTGACTTCGAAATTGCTCGCCAGATAGATGATTTTAATAAAACCGGAACAGAGAAAACTGCCGCCAATAAAACTACCCGGGGCTATGACGCCGTCAAAAAAATCACCTTCCTCCAAAGAACCAAAGAAGAAGCCAAAGACTACCGATATTTCCCGGAACCCGATATTCCCCCCTTCATCCTCGAAAACGAACTGATAGAAAAACTAAAGGGGGAGCTACCCCAACTCCCTGAGCAGATAATTGCCGGACTTGTCGATCTTGGTATTGAAACAAAATACGCCAAAATAATTCAATCCAATGACGAAATGCTGGCCATTATTGAAAAACATAAAGGTGACAAAGATATTGATTTAAACAAACTGGGTAGTCTTCTGGCCAATAAAAAAATTGGTACAAAAGGGGATATAAAAGGGGAGTACCAAAAAGCCACTCGGGTAGGAAACACCAATGCAGACGAACTAAAAGTGGTCGTCAAAAAAATTATCGCGGATAACCCAAGTATCGTAGCAGAGTACAAAAAAGGCAAAACCAATGTCCTTGGATTCTTTGTCGGTCAGGCCATGAAGGAAACCAAAGGTCAAGCAGACCCAAAAACATTAAGCGAGATTCTTCTCTCTCTCCTCGCGGGCGAAATCTCTTTTTAGGGTCAGGATATCTTTATCGCACCGGATAACTTTTAATTCTTGAGCCTCATCGTTCCACTCAACAGTATCTCCTTGCTCTGCAATAATCAGCGGATAATATTTATTCTCTTTAGTGCGAATAACCAAACAAACATAGTATTTCCTCGTATCGTGTTCCATGGTAAGCTCCCCTTCTCTCAGTACCATAACGTCTTCAATATCGTGACCGGTAAGCTCTTTTTCTTTATGGTATTTTGGGCATCCCGTGAAGGGAACCCCAATCATTACACCACCTAAAAAATATTTCATAAAACAACAAGAGTCACGAGAATTATTATTTTCTATTCTCACGATCTTCTCGCTTTTTTTATACTCGGGACCATCCGAGTCCGTGTCCATTCTTGATTCCTTCTCCATAGCCTAAATCATATCATCTCACTTAAGGTTTGATACAAATGGCCCCTTCATTGATCCAACTGTAAGCTACCGTACCATCTTTGAAAACTACCAATTGTCGAACGAAGTCCTTTTTGGAATTATGTTTTGTGACGTAATCGATAATTCGAACAAGAGTTCCCGTTCAATGCTACTTGAAAATCCGGTCAACACCCTTGAAGATAGGTAAGTAGTAACATTAAATAGATGCCAAAGTTTACCCACCTCCATGTCCACACCGAGTTCTCCCTTTTGGATGGTCTTTCCAAGATCGGTAAACTTGTCACCAAGACAAAAGAGTTTGGTCAAACTCATCTTGCTATTACCGATCATGGCACTATGTATGGTGCCATCGAGTTCTACAAAAAAACAACCAAGGAAGATATTAAACCCATCATTGGCTGCGAAGTTTATCTGGCAAAAAATTCTCGTCTGGACAAAGAGAAACAAGACGCCAATCATTTAATTCTCCTTTCTGAAAATTTTGAGGGCTATCAAAACCTTATGAAAATTGTTACCACCGGTTTTATGGAAGGTTTTTACTACAAACCTCGCATCGACAAAGAGATTCTTGCCAAGTACTCCAAAGGTATTATCTGTACCACGGCTTGTCCGGCCGGTAGAGTCCAAAAATTACTCGTTGAGGATACTTATGAGGAAGCCAAAAAAGAGCTTAAGGAATACGAACAAATCTTTGGTTCTAAAAATGTCTTTATAGAACTTCAAAGACACCATTTTGATCGTTTTGCCCTTTCCTCCACGGTTCCATCGGAAATAAAACCCAAACTTTTGGAACTACACGAAAATCATCAGAAGGGTGAAAAAGGTCTCATAAAACTCAGCCGGGAGTTAGGAATACCTTTAATTGCTACCAACGACTCACACTATATCAACAAGGACGATTCTGCCGCCCAAGATGCTCTGGTTTGTATTCAGTCTGGTAAAGTGCTCACCGACATCAACCGCATGCGCTACATCGACACTCCGGACTTTTATCTCAAATCACCGGATGAAATGGCCGCTGAATTTGAGGATCTTCCCGAAGCCATCGAAAACACCCAAAAACTCGCCGACCGTTGTAATCTGGAAATTACCATTGGTAAATGGTACTTCCCAAAAATAAAGCTCCCGGAAGGAAAAACTGCCGGAGAAACTCTAAGAGACAAAGCTTATGAAGGTGCCAAAGAAAAATTTCCGGAAATTACGGAGGAAATCACCAAACGTCTTGATTACGAGCTCGAAATTATCGAAAACAAAGGCTACTCTCCCTATTTCCTGTTGGAATCGGGAATCGTAAACTTTGCCGACGAATCGGGATTCTATACCAACACTAGAGGTTCAGCCGCCGGCTCTCTTGTTTCTTACTGTTGTGGAATTACGACCGTTGATCCCCTGAGATTCCGTCTTCCGTTTGAGCGTTTCCTAAATCCTTTCCGTCCATCACCCCCGGATATTGATCTTGACGTTGCCGATATTCATCGAGATGATCTCATTAAGTATCTAGGCGATACCTATGGCAAGGAAAAGGTGGGTCAGATCTGTACTTTCGGCACCATGAAGGCCAGAGCCGCAGTAAGAGACATTGGCCGCGTAATGGGTATGCCTTACTCCAAAGTTGATCTCATTAGCAAAAGCATTCCGGAGGGCAGCCAAGGCTTCCCTATGACCCTCAAAAAGGCCCTGGACATTACTCCGGAACTCCTAAAAATGAAGGATAGTGATCCGGAAGTTGCTACTCTCCTTGCTATGGCTCAAAAGGTTGAAGGAAACGCCCGCCATATCTCGGTTCACGCCGCCGCTGTTATCGTCGGTCCGGACGACTTAGTCAAATTCACTCCTCTGCAGATGGAAACAGGAGGGGGTAATCGCATAATCACCCAGTATGAGATGCATGCCAGTGAAGACATTGGACTGATGAAGCTTGATATCTTAGGTATTTCCAACCTTACCATACTGGCTAACGCCGTCAAAATTGTCGAGGCGCTTCACCACGTCAAAATAAATATCAAGAATCTTCCCCTGGACGACAAAGAAACTTACGAAATGCTGGCACGAGGAGAAACCTTCGGAGTTTTCCAGATGGCTGGCGGAGGCATGACAAAGTATCTGATGGATCTCCATCCGGAACGCATTGAAGACTTAATGGCTATGGTGGCTTTGTACCGTCCCGGACCAATGGGTTCAATTCCTGAGTACATTGAAAGAAAAAGAGATCCTAGTAAAATCAAATATTTTGTTCCGGGACTGGAAAAAATCCTGGACATGTCTTATGGCATCATTACCTATCAGGACGACGTTTTGTTTATGGCCATTGATCTGGCCGGTTACAACTGGGAGGAAGCCGATAAATTTAGAAAAGCTATTGGTAAAAAAATTCCTGAAGAAATGGAGAAACAACACTCCAAATTTGTAGATGGTTGTGTTGAGTTTAGTCATATTCCAAGAGACAAAGCCGAAGAACTTTTTAAACAAATCGAAACTTTTGCTGCTTATGGCTTCAACAAAGCCCACGCTGCTTCTTATGGTATCGTTTCCTACTGGACAGCCTATGTTAAAGCCCACTATCCTGTCGAGTACATGACCGCACTTATGTCTGTTGAGGCGGCCGACACCGACAAAATTGTCACGGCCATCGGGGAATGTGAAACTTTAGGAATCAGAGTTTTGTCACCGGACATCAATGAATCTCTAACCGACTTCACTGTTATCGATCTGGCCGAAGATCAATGGCTGGACGAAGGCAGAGCCAGAAATACCGGCAAGGCAATTCGTTTTGGTCTCTCCGCCATTAAAAATGTGGGTGAATCGGCCATTAAAGCAATACTCTCGGCCAGAGCCGATGGCGATTTTAAGTCCTTTACCGACTTTCTGCGGCGCGTCGATCTCTCCAAAGTAAATAAAAAAGTGGTCGAGTCTCTCATCAGGGCGGGCGCGCTTGATCGCTGGGGAAACCGGGCTCAACTCTTAGCTGCTTTACCAATCATCCGTGACAACACTGTCAAGCTTCAAAAAGACAAGGACTCCAATCAGGTCGGCCTTTTTGCCACCGTTGACCATACCGAGGATGCCACCGACCACCTTCCCGAAATTCCCGAAATGCCTCTTGATGAAAAACTAAAACTCGAAAAGGAACTTCTTGGTTTTTATCTCACCGATCACCCGGTAAAAAAAATAATGCGCATTGTCGCTAATCAAATTACCCATAAAATTAATCAGTTAGACCCCACTCTTCATCTCAATCAAATAGTCACCATTGCCGGAGTCATTTCCCGGGTCAGGTTGGTAAACACCAAAAAGAACAACTCCAAAATGGCCTTTATCACCATTGAAGATGACTCTAAAAGTATTGATTGTGTGATTTTCCCCAAACTTTATGCCGAGAACCCCCTAAACTATCTCGAGGACTCCGCTCTCATCGTCAAAGGCAAAGTTGATAATCGTGACGATAAGATCCAAATTGTTGTCGACTCCGTTGCCGTCATTGATACCAAACTTACTCCCCAGGACATGATTCACGAAATCTTCATTAAAAAAGGTACTCCTACAAACCGTCTGGAAAAAGTAAGTGCCCTTTTAAAGGCCCATTTGGGTGAACACGAAGTCACCATTGCCATCGAGTCCGGTAACAACCTAAAAAAAATAAAACTGCCCTACAAGGTCGATTACACCGAGGAACTGGAGAAACAGGTGGAAAAAACACTCGCGGGCTGATAAAATAAGTCGCTATGGCAAATCAAATCAAATGGCAGGACAAAATAGAGTTCTGTGTCGGAGACACCATTAAGGTATCCCAGACAATCAAAGAGGGTGACAAAACCCGTATTCAAGCCTTTCAAGGCATCGTTATCGCCATTCGTGGTGACGGTCAGGGTAAAAACTTCATCGTCCGCAAAATTGCAGTCGGTGATGTCGGCGTAGAAAAAATCTATCCCGTAAACACTCCTACGGTTACTGGTATCGAAATCATCAAAAAAGGTAAGGTCAGACGCGCCAAACTCTACTACCTTAGAAACCTTCTCGGTAAAAAAGCTACCAAAATCAAGGATGTCTTTGTTCGCAAAGGTCAAATTGCAACTGTCGAGGTTCCTGTCGAAACAGCCAAATCAGAAGGCGCCGTTAAAGCAGAAACAGCCAAATCAGAACCAATCAAGGTAAAAAATGCCCCTAAAGTCGAGGTGGAAAAAGTTAAGAAAGTCAAAAAGGGTCCTAAAAAGATTGTTCGCAAAGAACGTCAGTTTGTTCGCTAATAGGTTAAAATTGCTTTCGTGGAACCAATAAATTTTATCTTCATAAACGGCAAGGGTTCGTGCGGCAAAGACACTCAAGCAAATATTCTTCTCCAAAAGTTAGGTCACAAAGCCATCAAACTCTCCACGGGAGATATCTATCGTGAAGCCCGAGACGGAACTGGAGAGTACGGTAAATATCACGACCTTATCGCACCATATATCGCCGAGGTCGACAAAATGGGTGGTTATGTTTGTGATGAAGTCATCTTCAACATCGTTAAAATTGTCGTTTCCGATAAAATTTCCGAAGGGAAAGAAATAATCATCTTTACTGGTTTTCCCAGAACTCTTGGTCAGCTCGAACTTATGGATCAACTGGTATCTTCACTTGAAGGTTCAAAGGGCTATCACCTGCATTTCGACATTAGCGACGAAACCTCACGATGCAGAGCCAGAAATCGTCGTTTAACTGCCAGACAAAATGATCTTCCCGTAAGACCGGACGACGAGGAAGAAGTTGTTGAGAAACGTCTAAATAAATTTAAGGAAGCAACTTACCCCATGCTCATCAAACTAGATCAAGAGGGCAGATTAATCAGCATCAATGCTGAAAGAGCCATCAAGGACATTGAAATGGAAACAACACTTCATTTTTCAAAAGAAAAGCTATAAAAAAACCTCCCCTAGATAGGGAGGTTTAATAGAAGGATTGAGGATATAACCAGAGAGATATACCAAATAAGTTGGATTAAAACTTGTTTTAGATTCATTGCCTGAGAGCTGTTATAACCCAATGGCAACTCTTTTTTGTGATTGTGCAGCACACCAAGTATAAATACCAACAGGAAGAAGATAAGAGTACCATTTTCCATAAAAGCTGTGAGTGTGGCTATCAAACCCTGAGAAATCGGTAATACAAAAAGTGCCACCAGTATCATGACACCCGCCACTACTCCGGAAATGGCCAACACTTTATCACCCGTCTCCCTTAAGGAAGAAAAGAGGACAAAGAACAGTAAACCGCCATCTAATTTCCAAACGGGTAAAAGATTTAAAACAGCGAGGGAACCATTGATGAAAACCAACTGTTTCCCTAAAGCCGGCCAAACTCCAACTGATATCAGGATCACCCCGATAATCATCAGCATTACGTTTACAGTCACCCCGGCCTGAAGTAGCGTCGCAATCTTTTGCCAAGGCAGCAGATCGGATCGTTTATCTTCATCTTCATTTATCGGTGCGGCCACGGCCCCCAAGGGGAATATGAGCAAAATTACGGCTTTTATTTTATACACCGTAAAAACGACAAAATGCCCAAGCTCGTGCAAATACATTCCCAGCATCATAGCGATAGCCGCCTCTATACTTCCCAAAAAGAAGTAGAAAATGGCAGAAAAAGCTACAAATGCCAATATCTGAGCTACTGGACGTTTTTCTTTCTCAATTAACCAATAAATAATGGATTTTCCGGGTGGAATATGTAACAGCTTAAAAAGCCTGTTCATCAAAATCCTCCTTTTTAAAGAACTGGATATCCTATATTATCATAATCTAATCTAAAAGCAATTGGGTCTTTACTGAATCTACCGTCTTTCTCGAATGGTTCTCAAATCACCATGTTATTGCTTTAAACCTAACTTATCCATCTACCCCACACATAAGCATAATTTTCTGCCTCATATATCACCACCCGAACGTGACAAAACGCCTATAATATGCTACAATACCCCAGCTTGTAGCACTTTAAAGCAGTCCTCACCCGTCTTTTACTCTAAAAATAAGGAGAAAATCCCATGTCTAAATCTGTATATGACCAAACCAAACCCCAACCTTCTATCCCTAGCTATACCGTCACCGTCAATTACTGCCAGACCGTCGAGCAGTTGATCAAAGCTGGTAATTATGGATGGGTCAACGGTAGTATCACTGATAAGCACTTCCGTACAAACAAAAAAGGTGAGGAGCAAATCGAAATTTTCACCGTCAGTACCGACCGCCAAATGAGTAATTCCGAAGTTAGTAAACTCCTCGATAGTTTGGGTCTTCGAGACGCCAACATCAAAGAATTGCTCTCGCTCGGCGCCCAACACCCCGATCTTCAGCGTCAAAACATCATCGTTGCTCGTGGCTCCAGATGGCGTGACTGCGAAGGCGATCTGATGGTGCCTCACC
This sequence comes from uncultured Pseudomonadales bacterium, assembly GCA_964638575.1. Taxonomy (GTDB): domain Bacteria; phylum Patescibacteriota; class Microgenomatia; order UBA1400; family MFAQ01; genus UBA2277. The sequence goes on from CAZWYN010000005.1 coordinate 15,584, forward strand.
TCTACAGTAATATGTCACGCCGCCACCTAGACCTCATCAACCCCACCCTTCCATGGTTTTTTTCGGGCTGGCAGTTTGCCGCTGTGCGCAAATAACCTTTGAACCAGATCCAGGGTCTCACCGATCCTTGGTCTATTTCTCTCTTGGCCCTCGATTGTATCGGGGGCCTTTCTATTTCAAAACAAAATCTCTAACAGATCTCATACCTCACTGTCGTTATAATTTTTCTTCAAACTCCCTTATTATTTTATCTGCATTTTCCCATTGATCTGGAAATACCAAGTGGAATTTTAAATCTTCTCTAGATACCCATTTTATTTCTCGAATTCCATCACCGTTTTTGACCTCACCTGGATCACCTGTGAATTTAACAAGCTCAATTCTCTATCTCAACATCCTACCAATACATAAGGACGAAAGTGGTGAAGTGAAGTTAGCATCACTATAAATAGCACACACTTGGGCATATCTTGAGACTGTGTATCACCCCTTAGGCGTGTAAAGAGATTGTAGAACTCAGTAACCAAGGTTTAGAACCATCTTAGTTAGACCTCTAGTTAGTTCACCACCATAACAACTCTTTTGCGCATCAGAATAAAGGGTTTTAGTTTCAGTATCCTTTATCTTGCAGGTGTTTATTGCTCTCCAACTTACGTCGAGTAAATCTTTGTATTGGGCAAGCTGAGAATTTGTGGTGTATTTTTCTGCTCTGGCCACTAAGCTATCCGATTCTTCTTTATTCAGATTGGCTGTGAAATACAGGGTTTGACGAAACGCTTCAACCTCATCGTTAAGACGATCTTCAATTTTTGCTGAGCTGAAATAATCAATCCCCGTTCTTTCCACAAATTGCTTGGCGTGAGTAAGTTCGTGAGATAACAACAAAGCAATTGTCAGGTCATCAGTCTGACTATACTTTTTGTCGACTTCAATCAGGATTTTTTGATTTGTTGAGCTGTTTGACAAAAAAACCCCTTGGACACCCTCACCAGGAACAGATTCTAGATTTGAATAACTTAACTGTACGCATTTTGAGATAGCTTGATAGAATCTTTTTTCATAAGCACTCATAAAACTGGAATCATCATATTTTTGAATAACCAAGTCCATAGCTCTTAATAATTCCAGTGGAGCATCGTAAGGTTCTGTTCTCTTACATGTTTCAACAAATCTTTCAAGAAGTGGGGTATCAATTCCACTCTTATATCCACCCTTCCAGCCCAAACCAAAACAAACGATCAATGCTAACAACCCAAGTCCAATTTTGACTGACATTAACGTACGCTGCTTACCTAGTACCGTTGCATTAAGAGCCAAAAAGGATAAGACACCAAGAATAATTGAAGTGACTATTATTGTTGTTTGCATCTTTGTTGCTATTCCATCTATCTGGAAAAGCACAACATAAAGAAATAATGAGACGCATAATGTCCAAGTCGTTCCAAAAATCGCAAGGAATTTACCACGTTTTGTTTTTAGCTTAATCATAAGAAAAGTATAGCTCTGCAATCACACAATTGTGTGATCGTTAAACTTGTCAATTACGAGGTTCTGTCATAGGTGATTCAGAAGGTTGCTCTTGGAGGGCAGTATTTTGCCAGTTGTAAAGCAGTTGAACGAAAAGAAATACTAAGCAAAAAATTAAAATCTGGAAAACCAACCACAAAGTAGTAAAATCTTCACAAATGAAAAAAATACTTCTTTCTTTTGTTTTCTTTTTGCTAAGTGTCTCTCCAATTCTTGCCCGGTCGGGCTGTTGTTCCAGTCACGGTGGGGTCTGTGGGTGTGGCTGTTGTGATGGTACAGACCTAAGTGCAAAATGTGCGCCATACTACCCTTCATGTGGACAAGCTTCTGGATCAGATAATCCAAGTGGCCTATCTGACAAACAAGAGCAAGAAATACTAGATCGCTTAAACTCCCCTGAAGGTGATGACCTGATAAAAAAGTTTTTAGAATCTCGAGATACACCTACACCACCTCACAATAGCAATAATGTAATAGATAAAAATGATGAAAATAGTGATCCTTTATTAAGTCTGTTAATAGTAGGGGGGTTAGGATATGGTGGCTACAAACTACTAAAAAAGAAATAATTTTTATCCTCATGGAGGCACAAAAAGACCCGCTCAATAAAATATTCAAGGGAAATCTGGTAATAGCTCCTGAGAAGAAAATCCGAACCATGGAATTTTCCCCATCCTTCAGCGTAATTAAGGCAATGAGTACCTCAAATAGCGAAAATGTGAGCCAGCTGGGACTAGAACCCTTACGTCGTTATAACCGTCTCATTTCTGAGGCTAAATAAGACAAATGAGACAGTATAAAAAGGGGGCAGGGAATTGATCTGTTGATACGGTTTGATATATTTATTGGAGACATTCTGAAAAAATGTTCTATACTAATCCCAGATATGCCCAAAAAGAAACAAGTATCCATCAATAGGATTTACAAACCTTTGGTCGCAATTTTAATGATTCTTGGTCTAATTTCTCTATATTTGTACAAAAATTGGCAAAGTAAGTTTGAAGCTCCCAGACAAAATACTCAATTAATTGGCTATACGATTAGAAAAGATACAACCTTGGTGGCAGTAGTTGGCGATCTTCACTATTATGGCTTCATTAAAGATGAAGGTGCCTTAAAATACGCCTTAGAACACACAAAAGATAATACCTCAGGCAAAGAGAATGCCCTTACTATCGGGAGTAATACAGTCGACCGAGAAGCACAATACAAAATCTCCCAAAGTATGACTGCTTGGCAAATAGCAGACACACTCCTTAATCAAGGTGAACTTAGTACCTGCGATCACGGCTGTCCCGATAGTAATTTTGATCCAGAACTACTTCCGGGTGGTGATTTAGCACCCACCATGAAAGAAAGATACTCTTGGGTTAAAACCTACGAAGATTGTGTCAAAGCAATTGGTCATGACGGTGGTCAGCTCTCCTCAGAACAGTATGCCCAAAGAACAGGAATAAAAAGATGTGTTTCTCCTGACGGAAGAGAATTTACTCAAGGAAAAGAAGGTTGGTCAGATATTCCTACTCCTTAGTTCTATTATCAACTCTCTGCTGGTAAACACTGCTTTTTGGTCCATGTTCAAATTTATTAACTGAAATTAGAGACAGTATCTCTATTAATAGATCGCACGCAAGGTAAAACTGTCCTTCACAGTATTCAATCAAATTGGGTGAGGTTCCAACGGAAATGTGTGGATCTGGGTCATTTGGATTAAGGGCTTTTGACAATAAGGGTGCTTGATGAGGATTATTTATTGGTATATTAATAGTCCCAATTGGCAATGATCCTTGGTGAGTTGCAAAATTGCGTTTAGATTTCGGACCAGTTCTATTTCCAATATACTCATCAATAAGCGTCTTATACTTATTGTTTAACAATAGATTAGTTTTCCCCTCTAAAGTTAGAGGGCTTGTCTTCTTCTTTTGTAAATTTAAAGTAAGAGATACAATATCATCTTCATTTCTGTTTAGACCTTTTGCTAGTAACATTGAAATAATATCTAATGCCGATTTAATTGTTACTAAAAAAGCCTCATATTCATATCCAATGGGTTCGAACGGAGAACCAGCAATACCCACCATTCCTTCGGTCCCTGGTATTTTTATCTTTGCTAATTCTTTTCCCAATTGAACTGCAAACTCTTCATTCTCTTTTAAACGTTCAAGGTGATAAAAACTGGCATTAATCTTGTCAAATATATTAAAATATATTTTTTCAAAGTCTAATTCAGAAATAATGAATCCACTTGATAATTTACCTTTAATTAGAGAAGAATATGATGTCTGAATCTTCCATGTATATGCAGGCCAATATTTAGTTCGTTGCATATACATATTAAGATTTTTCTAAATATTTCATATATTCGTAACCGAATTTAGATATTGAGTATCCTGAACCAACAGAGCCACCGAAGGCAGGTGTTCCATTTTTCTCGATAAGCAAACCAAGAATTGCTAGTTCTGGTAGAGGACCCATTAGTTCAATTTGTTTCAAATGTTCTTTGTAATAGACCTCGTTTTTGACTTCTTTTGGTGACTCATTTGTTAAGTTATATTGTTTCTTAACCTCTTCACTATTAATGTTATATTTTTCATGTATCCACTTGCTGATATAGTCCGAAACAATTATCCTGTCTCTGGTAACATCTTCAAGTCTAATACCCTCAACTCCTTCCTTGTCTTTGAATACTTTTAGTTGCTCTTCAATATCTTTCTCGACTTTTTCAAGAAGTTCTGACTTGATAAATGATAAAACATTCATACCCTCAAGAGAAATTTGATTGGTCACTGCGATCATACGTTCAAGTTGATAATCTTCAAGCTCTTTTGGACTAAGCCTTGTTATTCCGAGTAATATTTGCTGATGTAATGTACGTTTACTTTTGGCTCGCTCTCTAACATATCCCTCAGTCAAGAGAACAAAGCAGTCTTGAAATTGTTCGTTGTCGAAAAGTTGTTTACTAAATTCTCCGAGATTGTCTCTAACAAATTCAACCCATTCTAATACTCGTTTCTGCCGTAACTTCATCCCTCGTCCCATATACGCTTTAGCAATCTTGTAAGCGATATTAATACCGGGAATGGAAGTTGCAATAGCATCTACAATTTCGTCCGCTGTTATAGCTTCTACTTCTTCTAGTAACAACTTGTCACTGGTAGTCATTTTTGGTCTGTTCATAGATATATTTTGCCACCTTTATTATCTGAAAGTGTCATTTGTATGTTTGACTCTTTTTTAGGATATTTATTCAAAAATTCTTGATTCTCTGAGACGAGGTAAATGGTGTAGTATGTTTTTCCCTCCGCATCTTTTAATTCTCTTCCCTTTAATAAACCTTCTCTTTTTAACTTACCCCTTGTGGCAGGATGGATTCCAAAATCAGATTCAATCTGCCAATCTTGAAAGTAAATATTGTTTTTATCATACCTGTGTTTCAATGGAGGAATAACACCAGCTTTGATATTATTCCAACAATTTCTGCACCATAAACCATTTAATGTCCACCAAATATCTTTTCCATAATAATGTTCTCCACAAATTCCACAAGAATATGGCCCCTTACCGTCGTTAAGGAAGAATCCTTCTGGCTCTTTCTCCAGTCGTCTTTTACGTGATGCTTCAATCCCATCAAATTCTCCTGACATTCTTGCAAGCTGTACCAGATTATTATTGATATATTTAGCTCGTTTTTCTGGGTCAATTTTTGACTTCGAAGCCTTAAATTCTTTTCTAACTCCTGTCAACTCAAGTAAATCTTCCTCTTGTTCATAGGCTTTCAAAGTACCCGAAAGATATCCCAGACGATAATGTGTCCCGTCACTCATCAATCTCCAATTAGTGTCTTCTAAAGTATCCTTTATAAGTTTCTTGAGGGTTGCTTCACTTAAACTAGGATTCCTCGTAGAGTTAGCATCCAGAACGCTAAAGGGGACCGTGACAAACTTTCCCATATCTGGTTTTTCCAATGTGAGCTTTACATATTTTTCTGCTTCAAATTTTTCAGTAAGCAATTTCTCGATTTCGAGAATAGTTAATCTCTTTATATTTATTGCTGTTTGATAAGCCAAATCGTCATATTTCTGTTTTTCTTCTTCATATACTTCCTTACTTACCTCTAAAGCTTCAAGTGTCTCCACATGTTCTATTCCCTCCTTTTCATTCAAACAAAACTCATCACGATACTTCTCAAGAAGTTCTTTGCCTACTTTTTCCTTTTTTGCTTGTTCTTCCTTCCATTTCTTATGTTCCTCATCACTTTTGGCAAAATCAAGTATGTCTTTCTTTGAATACCCACAATGCCCGCATTTATATATGGTAGTTACCACCATTCCTTTTTTGCTACTTGTTACGTCCAATTCTTTTTTACATTTAGGACAGAGATTTGGCTTTGAAACACGAATCTCACCATTATCAAAAACCCATTGCTGTTTCTTACACTTTGTACATCTAAATAGAAACATCATACGCATGTTTGGACTGTCGTATGAATAATCGAGATACTTTGAAGAATTAAATGACATTGAGCCATTACAAAGGGGACACGTGATTCCTTCTGGAATTGGAGTGTAATCCTGTTTATCTTGCATTAGTCTTTCTTCCTCCGTCCATTTCTGAATGGTTTCTTGTTTTTTCTCGTATCTTTTGCCTTTTATGGCAAAGAGGGCGTGATGAAGCATGAAATTTGCATCATGCAACTTCTTTTCTTCAGAAATATCCTTAAGTTTTTTGCTACTTAGACTTTTTTGATATATGTCTTGAAACATTTTCACTGTATTGAGACATTCTTCAATAGTGGAGAGGTCATAACGGTCAGCATAGTATTGTTCGTCACGTAAGTATTCCATATAAGAGTGATCCATATCTTACACTTGTAGTGTTAAAATTTGTTCATGGCCAACGTTCGTAAATTAAAAACAATAGGTATTTTCTCCCTTGTGATCTTGCTGTTACTCATTGTTTCTGCCACTCATTTCTTGGTTTTACCCTTCGTTTTCAATCGAATAGAGAAGGATGAAAACCAGATATTTATCCAGCTTGAAAACAATATATTAGACCTTGATAGCTTAATTAGTCTTAAGACAAAAACTCTATCTAATCAGGATTACCTAGCTAAGATTTCTCAGGGCGAAAATTTAATGAGGAGTAGAACTGAGCTTTTGAACAAACTTGAAAGTCATCAGTCTAATTGGTCGAAGTTATTTCTCCCTCCGAAATACAAGGAATACGAGAATAAGAAAACTGAAGCCCTTAGATATCTGAAAAATACTGACCTCGAATTAAATAAAATAAAGAATATCGAATATAGTGTCCAAAGGCTTATTGTAAGTCTTGACACTTATGACAAAAAGGTTACGTATAGTGAAAGTGACAAAGACTGGGACGTCTATATTAATGAAGCAACAGAAGCCACCAGAGAAGGTGAGTTGCTCGCCAAGCAATCCTCAGAGTTTCTAAAGCAAGGACTTATAACGAAGGATATCAATGATTACATTCAACAAACGGTTCTAATCAAAAATGAATTCTTATTGAATTTTTACGACCCCCAGTACCTAACTGATAAAAATTTTATTATGGATAAAATGAAAGCTAGTGTTGAAAAGCTCAAAAAAAGACCTGATATTTCTTCGGCAATGGTGGTTTGGCGAGATCAAATAATAACTCCGCTAAGTAAAATTAAAGGCGAATACTACACCAGCTTTCTCGAAAAAAAATCCGATGCTGATCAATACTACAAAAACAATCGTCTAAATTCAGATCCACTATCTGTTCTGTTAGGGAAAATCAGAAACTCAAAAAGCGAGATTGATTCCTCGATGGAAACCAGCAAAGTTGAAGATATTAGAGCAGATCTAAACGGAGACGGTGAGAATGAAACTCTACGAATATTCAATACTGATCCTACCGATGAATCTCTTTCATATTTATCACTGATAGCTCTCGACAAAGGTGGAAAAGAAATGGGAAAACTTCCGGAGTCTATGGCATTTCCTAAGCCAGTTACAAATAGTGGTCAAATATACATACCTTTTCCTGATAAAAAACTACAAATCGTAAGTTTTGATTTCTCTGTCGGTCCACACTCGTCAGAAACAATATTTTTTGTATATGTTGACGAAGGCAAGGTAGTACTTCCAATCTGCCTCAAAGAAGGTGCTCAAGAAAGAGAAGACTGCTCTTTCTGGTCTGGAGAGACTGGTGAACTGATAGTACGCGACCTGGACAATGATGGATTGTTGGAAGTAGTAGAAACTGTAGATGAATACCCTAAAGACGGTAAGATTTCGGAAGAATTAATAAAGGCTACTGATGACGCCTTTATAGACTTGGGCAAAGTACTCGCTAATGGCGCCAAAAGAGTAGCAAGACGTGAAGCAGGAGGAAGAGGAAGAAAAGTTGTATGGAGAATATATAAGCTCAACAACAATTATTTTGAGCAACAACTAGGTTCCAACTACGACAAATATTTTGAATTAGTAAGCGCTTTTTTATGGAATCAATATTCTGATTCTCCAACACTAATGAAGAGAAACGACATGAGTAAGGATTCTGAAGATTACAACTTGTTTATGCGTAATTTTTGGACAAGAAGAGGATAGGCTCAAAGCAATAAATACACCGCAATACTATTAGGAAGCAAAGAAATAGCCTACATAGGATCAATTTATATCTTGTCGCATTGCCCTGTTGAATAGTTCTTTATATATCCACCGTTGCAATTGCAATATCCATAGCTAAAGGTTGAATTGACAGGGCATGGTTCACACTGGTCGTTTGAATAGTTCTTTACATAGTTATCATTACACACGCAAGAGTTTGCCAATTCATGAGAGTTTGGTGAACAATTTAGCCTCTCGCATTGATTAGTCGAGTAATTTTTTGAGTAACCACTGTTACACAAACACGATCCATAAGAACCATATGAATTGGCAGGGCATGGTTCACACTGTCCAGTTGAATAATTTTTTGTAAAACCGTTGTTGCATAAGCAAGAGCCATATGAATAATACGAATTATTTCCACACCCATTCGTTGATGTTGGCGTTACTTTGGGCTTCCAGGCATTATTAAAATCATCACACTCTTTTTGTGTAGCAGAAAAATGTTTTCCGTCGGGTCCAATACAGTCAATGTTTTGTCCTGTCGGTGTGACCTTTGCTGTTGGAGTGAGTGTAGCTTGAGCAGTAGGTTTTGGGGTAACTATTTTCGTTGGCGATACTTTAACAGCTATCGTGGGAGTAGGTGAGCTGGTGGGGGAGATGGTTGGATATGGACTTGAATTAGATGGTGTATTCGAATCAGATAAATATACTATGAACAAAATTACAGCAACAATACCGACAATCTTCCAAGTGGAGTCATTCTTTGAGGTTGTAGAATTTTTTTCTGAGACTCGCACAAAGTTAGGTTTATAAGCAGCCCTCTTTGCGTCTGAAAGCTCTCTAAGCTTTATTCTTCTCTGTTTGTACGTCTCCTCTCTTTCAATCGCGGCGGCCTCATCTAGAGACAAACGGTATTCTGATCTTTTCTTGGGGTTGCTTAATATTAGATATGCCTCATCTGCAAGCTTATCGTGCCTGTTATTTTTAAGGAAATTCCTATATGCCTGCCTAATTTCAGCATAAGTTGCATTTTCAGGCACACCTAATACTTCGTAGTAATTAGTCATTTGTTTATCTATAATAGGTTTAGCTCTTAATCTGTTGTTGGGATTGTAAGGAATATCCCAATATACTGTCTTATTTTACATTCTTAGAAGTGAATAAAGACATAGAGGGTTAAAACATATTTAACTCAAATGGAAAATAACGAAAAAAGCCATTCATCGAAAAATAGCCTTGCTTTCATTAAAGAGGTTGCAAAATATTTTATGGATTTTTTGGAAACTGATTTCCATAAACGCAAGAATCCAAAAAGGAATGTACAGCTTAGGAATCAAGACAATCTGTTAATAGGGTTAAATCTAAATAAATATCCACTATTTCTTGCTCAAATAACGAAGGCTATTTATAGTGGGTTCTCAAAAAATAACACAGTTTCTATTGGAAAGGGTGTTTACAAGACTAGTATTCCGAAGAATTTAATTGAGTTAATCGATCTACAAATCGAAAAAATATCAAAAAAGCAAATCATTGGAATAATAAACAAAGTTGCAGATATCGTTGAGAGTAACTCAGTCTTATACAAGAAGGAATATGATCGGGCATTTTCGACAGCGATAGATGAGGCATCAAAAATAATAAAGACCGATTTAGTACTACCCTTTGTTTCAAATCTCGAGAAACCACTTGAAAATCTAGCATTGGGTGATGAAAACAGTATTTATTTAATGGAAGAAGAGTTAACTGCTGTTCTTTCAAATATGATCGAAAATAAAATATCAGAATTGATAAAAATAATTATTTCAGGAGAAAAAATCAATATTAGTTCTGAATTAGGAACAATTTTTGAAATAAAAGATGTAAAAACCAATACTTCATCTTTTTTTGAATCATTTCAGGTAGGAGATTTATTTTCTGAAATATACGAGATTGAAAGAAACAGGACTATCTTGGATAAGCAAGAGTTCTATCTATACTTTTGCGACATCTCTTACAACAAAGTTAAATATCCTATTTTCTATATTCCATTCGGTCTTGTAAAACAAAACGAGTCTTTTGTTGTGGAATTTGATTCTCAAGTATATGTGAACAAGAAGGCATTGGAGTTTGTAACACAAGAGTACAACAAAGACGGAAATAAGAACGGAAATCTAAAAGAAATATCAGAAAGGATCATCTATCTTGCCCAGTACCAAGATAATTTTAAAGATGAAATAACAAGAATATTGTCCGAGATTATCAATTATTTTGATCTCGACGACAACATAGACATTTCAAAAAATGAAGCCCAGGTAGCAAGAAATTTGTGGGCAAAGGTTACGAACTCACTATACATAACCCTATTCGATAAGTCAGATGAGGCATTGATAAATGATTACGAGGAGATACTCCAACTTTTATCTACCGAGTATAGTGTCCTAGCAGGTGCTTTTAATGGACTTATTGAAGACTTTATCGAAAAAGATCCTGTAAACTTTGGATTACAAATTCAGGAAGAGTGGAATGAGAAAGAAACTTCTGAAAAACTAGTATTTGAAAGTCCAATACCTTTAAATGAGGAACAGCTTCAAATATTGTCAGCCTTAAAAAAAGAAGAATGTAAATATATTATTGTTCAGGGTCCTCCTGGAACTGGAAAAAGTCACACCATCACTGCGGTAGTGTTTAATGCAATCCTGAAAAACCAGTCTGTTCTTGTACTATCTGACAAAAAAGAGGCACTTGATGTAGTAGAAGACAAAATAACCGACACATTAAACAAGGTTAGAACCGATGATAATTTTCAGAATCCAGTATTAAGACTAGGAAAAATCGGGAATGCTTACTCAAAAATATTGAGCCCGATTGCTATGAGAGCTATAACGAACAATTATTTAGCAGTTAAAAAAAATTATACTGATCTTGAAGAAAATATCGGGAAGAATTTGAACGGGCTAAGAGAAGATATTGAGGCAGAGGTCTTAACATCAAGCGAAATAGATATTCAGGAGATTCAGGAATATTTTGCCTTAGAATCTGACTTTGAAAAACACGGATTCCCCTTAAAAGTAAATCAACTCGCTGAAGATTCCGACTCAAGCATTCATATCGAAGACATACGGAAAATAATGCTTTCGTTAAAAGAAAAAGTTGGAGATAACTATTACAACGTCAATCTTAAGGATAATATTTCCGAGGATCAGAGGACTGTGGTTGAAAATAAAATTGAGATTCTGACAAGTCAAATAGAAAACATACATAAAACATCGGATGTTCAAACCACAAAAAAATATTTACAGAGAATCGATAGTGGTGAGGTTGAGATTGTTGATGGATTGATAAATCCGGAAAATCTTGAAGATTGTGAAGTTGAAATAAACAATTCAGATGATGTCTTTGGCTTAATATCAAGTCCAAAACCATCAAACTTTTCCGAAATAAAAGATTTAAATGATTTCCTCCAGTCACTTAATGAGTGCTTGACAGAAATTGAAATAAATTTTAGGTCTAAACTAGATGCATTTAATTTACCAATTAGGTTTTCTAAAGACAACACTAAATACATCGAGTCCTTTGTGGATCTTTATAAGAAGTTAAGGATCCCATTTATTGGCTTCGTCTTTAAAGGGGAGGATGTCGAGGCTCTAAATAAGCAATTAAAATTGTATTTTGGAATCGACAAAAAGGTTAATTTACATAGTTTTTTCAATAATTTCAAACAGATATCATTGATTATTCCTGAGATACAGTTATTTGAGAAAAAATTAGTTTCAACTCCAAAAGAGTTGGATCTGATTAAGATTGTATCTGGGTTACAAAGTGACGAGAGGCTTTACGAAAAATTCAAAACCTTAACTACATCCGTCGAAAAGTATCAGAACTACATATCAGAAATAGCATCAAAAGATATTATTAAGAAATACGATATTAATTCTTTTAAGGAATTGACGTCATTTATAGAAGCTTCTCAGATGTTTGATAGTTTTGGTGAGTATATAAGTAGTGAAACGAACTTCTTTGTTTCAAATCTGTCGAATGTAGATTCATACCTAAGTTCAGATAAAATAGAAAAAGAAAACGGTGAATTGAAATTGTTGTTAAACACGGTGAGTGCCGTTTCCGATTCTCATGAAGATATTGAATATTTAAATACTGTTTTAGATAAATATACTGATTTTGCAGAAAGTTCAGGAATATCTGAAAGAGATATAAAACATTTAACAAAAAATCAGATTGTTGATGTGGATGATTTAGAGTTTCAAAAGATATCAAGATATCTAAGCCTTATTCAAAAAATTAAACGCAACTTTGAAGATGTCCCACAATTAAATTATTTAGGACAAAAGAAATGTATAGAAAATTTGTTGACCGTTCAAATGGCCAACATAATGGACAAAAGAGTTATAGATTTTTCAAACAATAATGCTGCCACAGCAGCAGCTCTTAAAAAAATCATTCAAGGGAAAACAAAATTCCCCAAAGATGAATTCCTTAAGTTAAAAAACGCATTCCCTTGTATTTTGGCTGGTATAAGAGATTATTCTGAATATATACCGCTCGAACCAAACTTATTCGATTTGGTTATTATTGATGAGGCTTCTCAGGTGAGTGTGGCTCAAGCCTTTCCCGCACTACTAAGAGCAAAGAAGATCCTGATACTCGGAGATAAAAAACAATTTAGCAATGTAAAGACTGCCCAAGCCAGAGGTGACGAAAATAAAAAGTACCTAAGCCAACTGAGAGACTCATTTGTTAAGAACATATCCAAGGATGAGGTGAAGCTTGTTAAGCTTGACAAGTTTAACATTAAGACTTCTATCCTTGAATTTTTTGAATTCATAAGTAACTACAATACTCAGCTTCTTAAGCATTTTAGAGGATATAAAGAAATCATTTCTTATTCCAATAAATATTTCTACCAGAACAGTCTTCAGGTCATGAAAATAAGAGGTAGAGATATTAATGAAGTAATTCGTTTTGAGATCATAAAACATGACGGAAAATCAGAAATTATTCCCAATACTAATACGCTTGAGGTTGAGTTCATTATTTCTGAACTTAAAAAGCTCTATCGAGAAAAATCAAATATTAGTGTTGGTATTATTACACCACATACAAACCAACAGAAAAAGATAGTTGAGTTAATTTCAAAAGTTCCCGAAAGAGACTACTTTTATGACAATCTGAAACTAAAGATAATGACCTTCGACACCTGTCAGGGTGAAGAAAGGGATATGATCTTTTACTCGATGGTTGCCACTGAAACAGACGATCATTTGTGGGGTGTTTTCATAAAAAATCTGAATGATGTTGACAGTGAGGAGGAAGGAAAGATAAAAGCTCAGAGGTTAAACGTTGGGTTAAGCCGTGCGAAAGAATGCATGTTCTTCGTCTTAAGCAAGCAAGTTGACAAGTATAACGGCTCTATCGGGGATGCCTTACAACACTATTCAAATGTATTGGAGGATGCTAAGAAAGAAAAAAGTGTAGATCAAGTTGATAAAAAATCCAAGATGGAACCAGAAGTAATGAATTGGTTCTATCAAACCGGTTTTTGGAAGGAACACAAAGATAACATTGAATTTTTCCCTCAATTTGAACTGGGAAGGTACTTGAATGGACTAGATAGAACGTATCAACACCCAAAATATAAAGTGGACTTTTTGCTAATTTACAAAGATGAATCAGGGAAAGACCATAAAATTATTATTGAATATGATGGATTTAAAGAGCATTTCCGAGAGACAGAAGGAATAAGTAGTTCTAATTATCAAGAATATTATTCTGATGATGATATCTATCGACAAAAAACATTGGAGAGCTATGGATATAAGTTTTTAAGAATTAATAAGTTCAATATCGGCAAGGATCCAATCACCACTCTAAACTTGAGAATAGAAGACCTAGTCAAAAACGGTGACTATTGCGAAAACTTTCTCATCAGCAGTATTCATAAAACGATAAATAATCTTGAAAATGGTGAAGAAAAACCATGTCCAAAATGCAAGATGATAAGGTCATCAGAAGACTTCAGAGATTCATCGTTGATTTCTGGATATGGTAGATTCTGTAAATATTGTAAGGTTCGTAGACACAAGCAGTTAGATCATTATGTAAGTGGATCAAAAACATTGGGCGTAGCTGGTGACCTCTCAGATTCAGGCGCTGATAAAAAGCTGTGTCCTCTATGTAATAACAAAATGATTCTTAGACTTGGTAGGTATGGTAAATTCTTTGGATGTACAAGGTTCCCATATTGCAAAGGGACAAGGCAATACAAGTGAAAATAACCGCTTCAAAATTGTATAACTATCTCCAATGCGAACATCGCATCTGGCGAGACGCAAATGGACCTCAGGAGGAAAAGTCCAAAGAAACAAACCCCTTTGTCCAGATGCTCTGGGATAAAGGCGTGGGGCATGAAGAAACAATAGTAAAAAGTCTGGGAGTTGTTTTGGATCTAAAGGACGGAACGGAAGAGGAAAGAATTCAGAATACGTTGGACGCCATGGAAAAGGGAGCCCCCCTCATTTATCAAGGAATGATAATGAGTGGTGATCTGCTCGGAATTCCTGATCTCCTAAGAAGCAATGGAGACGGGACTTATTTACCAATAGATATCAAAAGTGGAATGGGGGTCGAAGGAGTCGATGAAGCTAGTGAAGAAATAGGAAAGTTCAAAAAACACTATGCTGTTCAATTAGCTCTTTATTGCGAGGTGCTTATTGATGTCGGATTCGCCAAAAAACACCAAGGAATGATAATCGATATTAATTCAGATGAAGTTGCATACGATTTAGATTTACCCATGGGAGCCCGAAGTCCACTTACTTGGTGGGAATTTTATCAGGAAACAAAAATCAAAGCCAGGAAACTTCTTAATAATGAAGTTAAGAATACTCCGGCATATTTTGGTATGTGTAAACTTTGTCCTTGGTACAGTAGTTGTAAAAAATGGATTATTTCCAAACAGGACCCGACTATGCTTTTTTATGTCGGAAGAAGAGCTAGGGATACCCTCCACGAGGACTTGGACATCGAAAGCTATCCAGAACTTGCCGATCTCGATATCGAAAATTTAATGGAGAAAAAGAAAAAAGACAAGCACTTTTTGTCAGGTCTGGGAGAAAGTAGCTTGGAGAAAATGGTTAGACGTTCGAAAATAATGGGAGATACAAAAACTCCAGTAATCCATTTACCAACATCATTCCCCAAAACCAGTTTCGAATTATATTTCGACATTGAAGATGATCCCACCCAGGCTTTTGTCTACTTACATGGGGTTTATGAGAGATCACCAAAAGGAGAGAGATTCGTGGATTTTACAGCACTAGACAAAACAGACGAAGCTGAAAAAGAAGCGTGGAATAATTTTTGGAAATATATTCGCTCACTTCCTAAAGATGACTTTACTACTTATTATTACTCGCATCATGAAAAGACAACCTATCACCGAATGATGGGAAAATATCCTGATGTCGTGACTGAAGAAGAGCTGGACTGGTTCTTTAGTAAAGAAAAAGCAATTGATCTCTACTCAGAAGTAGTTCTTAACAATACTGATTGGCCACTCATGAGTTATTCTCTAAAAGAAATTGCTCAGTACCTAGGTTTCAGTTGGCGAGACAAGTCTCCCTCTGGAGCCATGTCAATCCAATGGTTTAACAAGTATTTAGAGACTAAAGATCAAAAGGACATGGACAGAATTCTTTTGTATAACGAAGACGACTGCAAGGCGACAATGGTCATAAAAGATTTTCTTGATAGAGGTTCAATCTGAATTCTTCAGAATGAAAACAAGGTAAAATAAGTTATCTCTGGCTGTGATTTGACAAGTAACTACAGTAGGTTTAACATGAAAATGTTCATAACTGAACTGGTGTCGACGATCACCATATAAATGACGCTTTAAGGAAAGATCTTATAAATAGGTTTTTCCCCAGGGCGTCTTTTTTGTATGGGTCGCTCTAATATCAATTAACAAAAAATGATATGGACACCAAAATCCAAATCCAATACGTCCCCATTAGTAACCTAAAGTTTGCTGAATATAATCCAAGAAAAATCAGCGAGAAAGATCTTGAGGGCCTTGTTAAAAGTCTCTCAGACTTTGGCACAGTTGATCCGCTTCTTGTAAATTCTGCTAAAGGTCGAGAGGGAGTAGTCATTGGTGGCAATCAAAGACTTCTTGCTCTCCAAAAGATGGGTCAAACAGAGGTCCCTGTGGTCTACCTCAACATTCCTGATTTAGAAAGAGAGAAAGAATTAAATATCAGGCTGAACAGAAATCAAGGAGAATGGGACTTCATGTTACTTGCCAATTTTGACACCACCCTTCTCACAGACATAGGCTTTACTAGTGAGGAACTAGACATCGTCTTCAATACAGAAGATATCCCCGAGACCTTTAACCTCGAAAAAGAGTTAAGGAAACTCGACATCCAAAAGATAGAAATCCAAAAAGGTGATATCTATGATCTCGACGGCAGCCGTTTGATGTGTGGCGACTCAACCAATGAAGAAGAATGGTTAAAGCTAATGGATGGAGAAAAAGCAGATATGTGTATGACTGACCCTCCGTATATTCTCGACTATTTAAAAGCAAAGCGACATGGTAATGCGGTGACTGGCTTCGGAGCAAAGCGTGATCGTAGATATCTGGAGACTGATGAGCTTCCTGATAATTTTTCTGAGCTATGGATGAAGAGTATTGCCAATATTCAAAAGGAACACTTCTCCATCATCATATATGAAAATTGGAAGAACCTAAGAACCATTTGGGGAGAAATGGAAAAATACTGGAAGGTAAAGAACATGATCGTCTGGCACTTACCCAATCGCCATCAAGGTTTCTCCGCAAAGTATAAGTTCTTCTCAAAACACGATATTGCTATGGTCGGTGCGTCAAAAAACAATGATGTTGAATATAACCAGGAAGAGGAATTGGATGGACTTCAACAAGAGTACGAGACAGCTCTCTATGCAATTTCTGGTAAACCGCAATGGGAAGGTTATCAAAAAGGTAAAAATAATCAACCTACTGATTTCATCGAGTTTAACGCTTCAGACGAAAAACATTCTGGTCAGGGAGTTATCTTCGGCACTAAACCAGTCGAGATCTTAATTCCATACATTAAAGTTCTCACCAAACGAGGCAATCTAGTTGTCGAACCATTTGGTGGTAGCGGTTCAACTTTAATCGCTTCTACCAAAATGAAACGTCGCTGTTACCTCATGGAAAAGTCTCCAGTCTATGCAGAAGTCATTAAGAAAAGATGGGAAAAACTTACTGGGCTCAAAGCCACAAAAAGATTATTAGTTCCAACTAAAAGCATATGAATCAATCAAAAATAGCAAAACGACAAGATAAAGATAAGGAGGCGGTCATTGAAAATTTAAAACGTATGCCCATCATTGAGGTTGCTTGCAACAAAACTGGAATTTCCAGAGCCACCTACTATCGTTGGAAAGAAAGCGATCCAAATTTTTCTCAAATGGCAGACAAAGCCCAAGAAGAAGGCGAAGCTCTCATTAAGGATGTTGCTGTTAGTAAAATCATCAAGGGAATAAACGATGATAACTTGAGTGCGGCCATGTACTGGCTGAACCATCGTGATCCGAGATTTAGTAATAAGGTGGAGATCTCATCTGGTAGTAGGCCCCAAGAGGCTCTGAGTAGTGAACAACAAGAAGTTGTCAAAAAGGCGTTGATCATGACTGGATTAGCAGACGATGAGAATTCAGAAGGCGATATTAAAACCTAAACTGTATGGGCAAACTCTCCTCTCCTATTCTGAAGAAAATAATGACCGATCGTGGTGTCAGAGTTCAGATCGCACGTCAGGATCTCTCAGTTTTCTTCAGCATTTACTTTGCTAAATATATTAAGTATGAGATTGCCCCTTTTCAAAAAGAGATTCTTTCGCTACTTCAAGACGAAGTTTACAAGACCATCGTCATTACTGCTTTTAGAAACTCTGCCAAGTCCACTTTTTGTAGTTTGGTCTTACCAATCTGGTCAGTCATCGGTATCCATAATAAGAAAAATATAATTCTGGTTTGCCAAACAGAACAAAAAGCTGAGCAGACACTAATAAATATTAGAAGGGAGTTGGAAATTAACAAACAACTAGTTTCAGATCATGGTGTTTTCTATAGTGGTAATGATGAATGGAACAAAAGAACCTTAGTCCTCTCTAGGTACGGAGCTAGAATCACTGTTGTTTCCGTTAGTGAAAGTGTTCGTGGTGTCCGTCATGATGAGTACCGTCCCGATCTCATCATCTACGATGATCTTGAAGACGCGCAGTCAGCCAAAACCCAAGAAAGTCGTGACAAACTCTGGCAAATCGTGACTCGAGAGTTCATGCCACTTGGTACTGTAGACACACGCCATGTTTTCATCGGCAATCTCATTCATTCCGATGCCACGATGGTCAGACTCAAAAACTTAATCGAGAGTCATCAAATGACTGGCATATATCGGGAGTACCCATTAGTCAAAGACGACATTATCACGTGGCCAGGGCAGTTTCCTGACATGGATTCGATTGAAGAACTCAAGAAACAGCAACCAAGTGAAATTGATTTTCTTCGTGAATACATGCTTCTCTTGATTTCAGATGGTAACCAACTTGTTTTCCCGAAAGACATAAATCGTTATGAGGAAAGAGAGTTACTACCCAGAACTGACTTCAAAACCAATCTGATTTTAATAGACCCCGCCGTTTCTGGAGAGAGAAATTCAAGACATGATAAAACGGCAATCATTTCGTTAAGGATCTACGGTTCTCGGGAAAAGCAAAAAATATATATTTCTCCCAACCCCGTAAACGACTGGTTGGAATGGCCCGATATCATTGAGAAAGTTAAAAATATCATTTATTCTTTTGGTCGATACTCTACTTACCAAATTTTAGTTGAAGGTGGTTCAACTCAAAAAGGTCTCACACAAATGTTGACATACGAAGGTCTAAATGCTGAGGAGGTAACCCCACAAGGTAACGACAAAAGAACCAGGATATCCATGCTTGTTCCGCTACTTTCTCACAAAATTATTTTTCCTCAGACGGGTACCGAAGAACTTGAGCGTCAACTAACTTGTTTTGGTGCTGAAAGATATGACGATTTGGTAGATGCACTTACGTTGATTCCTTTGGCTCTACCAGAAATAGAAAAGTATTATTCTTCAAACGTTCATTTTACAAGAATTAATAGAGGAGGCGTAAGGGGGAGAACAGTGTTCAAACGAACTAATGACTAAACCAATTCAGCCATTTTTATCTTCAAGGCTTTAGCGATTTTTTCGAGCGTTTCCAAGGTAGGAACGTTACGTCCTTGTTCCACAAATCCCATGTACGCTCGACTAATACCCACCTTTTCGGCTAGTTCTTCTTGGGTAAGTCCCAAAGAAGTTCGTCTCTTTTTGACTTTCTTACCGATAGTTCGAGGTAATACAGCGTTCTTTCTCACTGTTCAAAGTATCCCAACGGAAGGAAATTTACTCCACTAAGTGTCAGTTAGCATATACGCACACATTCAGCTTGACTTTGTGCTAACTGACAGATAGCATTGGGTTAGGTTGAGAATTAGAAAAAGTATATGGAAATATATAAAACAAAATTATTCCAAGCGGCTTGTCTGATAGTAGTTATTATTTCAGTTATTTTCTCAATATCCACATTGTCAGGTGGAAGTAATCGAAAAGAAAAAGATGAAGCAATAAGGCTGGTCAAACTTTACGAAATGCAAACTGATATACCTTCAGAAAATTTGTCTACCAAAGGATTAGCTCTCTCAGTCTACGTAGAAAAATATCTACTAAAGTTAATGCAAGCTGGGAGAATAGTTGAAGGGGGTAATTGGGAAGCGGAGCCAAACAGTGACAAATCAGGATATTTTGTTAACTACATATTCAAACTAGGCAAAGAAGATAATTTATTTCAGTGGGAGGTAATAAACGGAAAAATAACTCCGATCAATAGTAAAGCCAAAACCATTACACCAGAATTAAATTGACATCTTTTTTCTTGCTTCAGAGATTCTTGAATCCCAATTGCCCGACCAGCCCTGCTTTTTGGCCTGTTGACAGAGTTCAACCACGTCGTTGAATTTACCTTGTTTTTTGAGAATAATTGCAAGTTGTGAGTATCCAGTGTGACCAGGGAGGGAGTCTTTGGGATATTCTTTGCGGAATTGTTTGGCCGCTTGTGGTGCTATTTTGATTTGGTCTTCACAAGCCTTAATTGCAATATGCAATGCTTTGGGGTCAGCGTCTCGTTCTCGATAATAGATTTCCATTTTTTGTAGGAGAGTAAAGTGAAGGTCTAGAATATTATTTCCTTCTAGCGCTAGTTCGTAAGCTTTTGCTATTATCTTTTTGGCAATTTCTCTATCTCCAGTTTTGTTAAACCATCCAGCAAGGCAATGTAGTAGACCAGCTGAACTTTGTGACGAGTAACTTAGGTCTCCTTCTGTAAGAGGTTTACTGTTCGAATCGCCTCCCATTGGTTGGAACACCTCTTCAATATGATCTCTTTCTGTGTTATTAAAAACAGTCAGCCACCATTCTTCAAGCCCATAGTATCCAATTTCACCGCTGATTTTTCTCTTTTTATTAAAAATGTTAAACATTATTTTAGCTTTCCAAGCGATGTTATGTGATATTCAAGCGTCTTTGCAAAATCATTGAATGAAGCAAAACCACTGAACATAAACGACTCGTCTAATCCAGATTCAGAAGTTATAGATATTTCGCCATATTTAACAATAGGTATTTGATAGTTGCCCTTAAACCGCTTATCAGCAGATCCATCTTTGTTAGCTTTTTTCCAAGTATGTTGAATTATCTCAGTATCATCAGGCACCCTTTCTTCCTCAACATACCCAGTAAGTTTCATTGCAATATTGATTTCCTTTAAATCAAAAATGCCGAATTCTTGACCATCTTTGTATAGTAACAAAAAAGTTGGGAAGAAAAACAAATCAGGACCATTATTATTTTTTAAAAAAAGTGGGTTAAGATCGCATTTAATGAATTCGATTTCTCTGTCACCATCATTTGAAATGAGGGTCCTTGTTATTGCAGTATTAGCTATGGAGCGAACCTTAGCTTTGTCAACTGCTTCTGAATAAGTCAGATCCCAAATTTTCTCACTCTTTTTCAACTCACTAAACGTATCTAGGCAATTAAGCCAACTTTTTTCAAGTTGTGATTTGTCCGAAAAGGTTAGATTAACGTACGTTTCTGAAATTTTGTCCCCTAATTTACTAACTACCAATTGTTGTGAAGTACGTGCGATAGCAATTCTTTTATAGAATAGACCAATAATAAGCGCATAACTTAGCACATGGAGAAAGGTCAATCCATACAACTTAATTTTTGCCGACTTTAACTTTTTGTTTAATTCAACACGTTGATCATATATTTCCGTGACCAGTTTGCGGAGTTCCTTAAAATTCTTACTTGTTACAGTAAGAGCTTTACTTGAACTACGAATAATATTTCCTGTATTTGATATTTCTATGCCGGGGGTGTATGTATCGTTCATATTTTCCGATGTTATTTGTCGATTGTTAGGTTTACTGGGAACCTTCAGTAATTTATCAAAACCGATCGTAGTCTTGTTGTATATACGATTATAAATTGCTTTCTTGGGATTAGTGAACAGTCCCAATCCTCGAGGGGCTTTTATTCCAAGACTATGGCGAATAACCCTCTTAATTGATGTACGGGCAGCTATTCTTTTTGATAATGACGGTGTTCTAAACCCCAATTTCATACCTATATTATAGCTACCTACGACTACTTATCGCATTTAGGCTAGACTTCCACAGGATACGCGGTACTGTTGTACTTGATGAAAGAACCAATCAAGGACAAGATAAAAAGATTGCTGAATAGGTCAGATAACTACTTCTACAAGTACATTCTCACTAAAGACAAAACATTGTTCGATAAGAATTTGAAAAACTCCAAAGTTATCAATCACTTAATTGACAAATGGAACTAAGGTCAGAAGCACCCAAAGAAATCAGTTATTGCCTCTATGCCCGTAAATCCTCAGAAAGTGATGAGCGACAGATAATGTCAATTGATTCACAAATTGAGGAGATGAAGCAACTAGCGAGAAGAGAAAACATAAACATTAAAGAAATAAAAATTGAAAGCCACTCGGCAAAAGAATCTGGAGCCAGACCAATATTCGTACAACTTATCAAAGACATAAGATCAGGAAAGTACAACGGAATACTCACATGGGCACCAGATCGTTTAAGTCGTAACGCTGGCGATCTAGGGACATTAGTTGACCTCATGGATCAAAAGAAACTCCTAAGGATCCAAACATACAGTCAATCATTCTCCAACAATCCGAATGAAAAGTTTCTACTCATGATTCTCTGCTCTCAAGCCAAACTGGAAAATGATAATAAAGGAGTCAATGTCGAGAGGGGGCTGAGAAACAAATGCTCACTCGGATGGAAACCCAGTCTGGCTCCCATGGGATACCTTAACCAAAAAGGAGATGGTCGAACAGATGAATTAGTAATTCTTGATCCAGTAAGGGCTCCATTTGTAAAACAAATGTTCGAAAGGGTCGGTAATCAAGGTCATAGCGGTAGAGCAGTAAAGAGATGGCTAGACAGAATTGGCTTCGAAACAAGACAGGGGGTGAAGTGCCCATTAAGCAAAGTTCACACTATTCTCAAAAACCCTTTCTACTATGGAGAATTTGAGTTCCCGTCCGGAAGTGGCATCTGGTACAAGGGAAAACACAAACCACTAATTTCCAAAGAGTTATTTGAAAAAGTCCAAAAGCAACTAATTACCACTCCCAGATCATGGAGTAAAAACAACTTTGCCTTCAAGACTATTATGAAGTGTGGATCATGCGGAAGTAGTGTTACAGCAGAAGAAAAATACAGAAAACTCAAAGGCGGTGGATACCACAAACACATTTACTACCATTGCCGAAGATATTTGGACTATGAATGTAATGAACCATATATTGAGGAAGAAGATCTAGTTAAACAACTAATCGCCAACATTGACAAAATTACCTTTAACCAAGCAGGTATCTCAAGAAAAATCCAAGAGGACATCGAAAGATACCATCGGCTCAAAACAGATGTTCTCCACCAAGAATATATGTTAGGAAAGTTTGATGAAGATAACGGAATCATACCAACCAGCGCAGACTTCAAACAGATGGCAAAGAATTATCTGATCCACATTCTGAGAGGAGGCACTTCAGAAGAAAGACTGGAGATACTAGGGTTAATTAAAACAAGATTTGTTTTGAGAGATAAAATGATCTTAATTCAGAAAACACAACCGCAAGAAATAATGTAGATTAAATGTAGAGGTAACCCAGTTTACCTCCAACATTCTTTTAACTTATTGCTCTGTTCATCCAATCAACTACCCTTTGGTCAAGTCCTACACTCCTCCAAGGGGTGTTGACATGGATTACAAGCAATCCGTCGGTAAGATCCAAAGCGTTGAGTCTAGACACAATTGTCTGAGTATCCAACGTCGTTTCAATCAACCAAAGACTTTCAAGCGGCTTAGCCCACGAACTAAATGACTCAATCTCTGAGATTAGTTGTGAGTAATCTCTACCTGGTGCTCTTAAATCGTATGATATTAGATAGACCATATAAAATTGCTCTCTAGCAATCACTAGTAATAATGTTCACTGCACTTCTGTCATTTTGGACACAACTGGGTGTAATTCATAGTACAAATTAGCAATTTACTCACGAGATTGCCATCGTGAGATAACATTATCATGCAATATATATCTATGGGATTGCAACTACTACATAAGACATCAAATAGCATCATGGAGGCTAATTACCGCAAAAAGTTCTTCAAAAATTGTGGATAACCAATAGTCACCCTTACGGGACTCGAACACGAATTTCTATCAATGCAACAAAAATATAGTCGGATACATCAATACAACAAAGCGACCCGTGAAGGTCGCCTTGGCACAAACTGGAACTAGTGATCCCGGCGGGAATCGAACCCGCGATATTCAGGATGAAAACCTGACGTCCTAGGCCGCTAGACGACGGGACCAT
>CAZWYN010000006.1:0-39705 GCA_964638575.1 uncultured Pseudomonadales bacterium
TCGGTACGACTCATGGCCCAAAGCATAAAGACCATAGCACCAATTACCAGTACGGGCATAATACCTTCGATGAAGTAAAGGATCACACTAGCAAGAAAAGCCATAACGAGAACGGAGCTGTAAAACTCTTTGCTCCATTTTTTTTGAGGTCTTTCGTAGGAAGTCCACTCTAAAAGGATGACTTCTTCAGAGTTTTGAGGGTTGGTGTTGGGCACATTTCATCTTAACACAACGAACTGTTACCTTAGAAGTTTTTGAAGGAAAAAATAGTGGCATTGAGAAGAAGTTCTTTTTTTGACCAAACAGACTCAGGTGCCGTGGCGGAGATGGCATAGCCACGGTTATCAAAAACGAGAAGAAGATTACGATTTTTCATCGTAACACCTTGTACTTGATAGCTACCACCTATGAGATGGTAAGTGTTACCACTAATGGTCATGTCTTTATCTTCTTTGATGACATATTGACTAAAGTTTTTTGTGAGACCGTCTCGGGCAGATTGAACATAGCTTTCAAGTATTTCTCCGGAAGCTTTGCCAGTGGAAACGTTCACAAAAGTGAGGAGGGCATTGCCACTTACGATGGTAGCTTTGGGGTCGACAATGACAAGAATCGATCCTGACTCCCCCGAGTCGTCAATCTGCCAACCGAGCGGAACATTAATCTCAAATCTGGCGAGTTCATTACGATATACCTTGTCTTCAAAAAGAAGATCCTGGGTAACAAAAGTAGTGGTTTCACCAATCGGTGTTGGAATGGGGGTAATTGAAGGATTTGAAGTATCAGGAGCGTTGACAATCAGATCGGGTTGTTTTGCGGATTGAGTCCATTTCCAAATTAAGGCGCCGATACCAGCAAGAATTAAAGAAATTATCAGACCGAGAATAATCCAAGGGAGAGTTCTAACCTTTTTGGGAGGAGTGGGGACTTTTTCTTTGTTTTCTACCAGTTCATTGATGACCACAGGAGAGAGGGGTAGTGTGGGTGTCTTTGGGTACTGAGGTTCCTCCATAAGATTAAGTGTAACAAAAAGGTGAGCGTTGCGGAGGGGGCGGGATTCGGACCCACAAGCGCTTTCGCGCGTCAGTTTAGTAAACTGATGCTGTACCATTGAGCCACCCCTCCATGTTGAGTGATTATATCAAGTCGCACAAACTCTCCTTGATATTTGATCGTATATTCCCATAGTACGAAGCAATATACGGTAATCGTGATATCTTATGCTACAAGTACCGTTGTAAACATGACGATATCTAGATGTACTCTTTACAGTTACATGAGGTTTTATAAACTGTTTTATCGGAATTTCTAGTAGTTTTGACCAATAAGAAATAGACTCTTTAATATCGTGTGTAGTGTGAAGTTGAAGCATCACCCTAAACTTGCTTTCTTCAATTTCTCCCTCAAACGCAATTCTCATTAGGGTTATGAATGTAATTTGCATATTTTCATCACTACTAACGAATTCAATCCTATTTGTTCCTGGATATTTTGCTCCCTCACACCAATATAATGTAGCCAATATGATTTTGGCGTTATTTTTATTAATATGTGCGAGCTTGATTTTATCTTGTGTGTATAAAAGCTGCCGCGTTTTTTCTTGAAATGTTACTGGTTTTTTAAGAGTGTCAAACGCCGTAGATTTTCTACACCAACGACTAATACTGCTGGTATCTTGGTGTAATTTTTGGGCAATCTCACGTCCATTCAGGCCAGATTCAAAAAGTCTTTGTGTTTGTTCAACCAAACTTCTGTCTCTACTTCTCATTATTAATACTAACAAAACCCGAATAGTGTGTCAAATCCAATGCGGAGAGTACAGGGGTCGAACCTGTTAGAGCTTGCGCTCATTGGTTTTCAAGACCAACGCATTACCGTCCTGCCCACTCTCCGAACCTATATATTTTACCATTTGAGGGATGATTTTGAGGGTAGGTTGGTATAATGAACAGGATTGGAGACGTCCAGTAGTGGTTTATCTGAACGGTTCGCTAAACCGTAGCTCGAAAGAGCCTCGTGGGTTCGAATCCCACCGTCTCCGCATTCGTTATTTACTCCCTTGTATTGCCTATTAAAATGGTTATACTAGCCGTATAGGGTTAGAAATTTTACAAAAGAAAGGTGGTGAATAAATGAAAAAGTTACTTATTTTGATTGCGATAGTGATAGCTTTTGGATTCGTTGCTTCTCCTATTTTGGCTGAAAAGCCAACAAGTACTGGTTTTGATCAATATGGGTACAATCGTACTGCCAGAATTTTCAACGGAACTGGGTCAACTTGGTGTGCCGAACAAGGTGCTTCTAATGATTGCTTGGGGTGTACTCTCCCGACAAACTAGTTATGAAATGGAATGCAGAATGGGACAGAGGAAATGACGAAAATTGGGCAAATCCTCCATATGCTGCTTGGGAGAATAATGAACGGAATGGTATGGTGTCAGGAGGTTCTGGGGCAGTATGGAAATATAAGATTGTTTGGGTAGGCGACTATGTGAATGATCCTTCTTTAATTCCTGATGGCGCATATGGAATTTGGGGTCAGTTTGCGACAATTATGGATCAAGGAAAAGATCCAAATCTTGAGTTTCCAGGACACCAATGGTTTGCTCATGCGAATCCAGCTGGATACGGAGCGTATTAAATTTGGATATCGTAAACATTCAACCCGCTACACAGTGGGTTGTTTGTTGTTTAATGGGAATCAATTAGGAAATTCGGACTTTGTTTCAGGTTCTCCACATCTTAATTTCATTGAACATGTTGAAGCTGTTGTGTTAGAATTATCACATGGCAATTGGCCTGCATGAGGGGAGGAGAAATGAATAGTGAGTTTTTTACCGGTCTTGTTTATAACGCATCGCTTCTTTTGGCGATGGTTTTGGTTTTTGAGTTGTTAACAACTAGACGTAAAAATAGTTCTTATATTTGGCAAGTGATGGTGGGAATAATTATTGGAGGAGTTGGTTTGGCGGTGATGTCAACGAAGTGGGAGCTAATACCGGGATTATTTTTCGACACCAGAACTGTTTTGCTGGGGATTTCCGGATTATTTTTTGGTTGGATTCCAACACTAATTGCTATTATTGCGACAGTTTTATATAGAATTTCTATTGGAGGAGTAGGAACTTTAGCGGGGGTATCGGAGATCATTATGGCCGGTGCTTTTGGGTTGATATGGAGGTATTTCAGAGGAAAGAATTTACATCTGTTACCTTGGATCGAGATATATCTTTTTGGTTTGGTGATACACGCGGTCGATTTGGCTTTGGTAGTATTGTTACCCAAGGAAATTATGGGGGAAGCCTTTTTGACCATCTGGTTTCCGGTGATCACCATTAACCCTCTGGCGACTTTGATGTTGGGGATAATGATGTCCAATAGACTGAAACGGGATCTGATTGTAGAAGAACTGGCCGAGAGTGAAGAAAAATACCGAGTTTTGATTGAACAAGCAGTAGACGGTATTTTTGTAGTGGATACCAGCGGCCATTTTTTATTGGTGAATTCAAAGATGAAAGAAATGTTGGGTTATACCGATGAAGAAATTAAAAAGGTGAATATTATTGACACATACTTGTCTGAGGAAAGAGAGGCTGCAAAAAAAAGACTGGATCAACTTGTATTAGGGACGAACTTGGATTTTAAGAGAAAGATGTTAAGAAAAAATGGACAGGTGTTGATAATAGAAGCCAAGGCAAGGAGACTGTCTGATGGAAGATTGCAGGCTTTCGTGCGTGACATTACAGAGAGAGAAAAGACCGAAAGAAAATTAATAGAGTCGGAAGAAAAGTTTTCGCAAGTATTTAAAAATGGTCCTCAGATAATTACGATTTCGTCACTTAAGGAAGGAATATATCTGGATGTTAATAACGCCTTTACGGAGTCTCTTGGTTATAAAAAGGAGGAGGTTATTGGAAAGTCTGTTTTGAGTCTGAATATTTGGGCTGAGAATACAGAAAGGGACAAAATGATTGAAGGGTTGAGGAAGAATAAAATTATTCGAGATAAGGAGTATCGGTTTAGAAAAAAGAATGGAGAAATAATTACCTGTTTGTGTTCGATGGCGATCTTGGTAATTGGCGGAAAGGAGTATTTGTTGGTTTTAGGAATAAACATCGAGGACAGGAAACGAGCGGAGATTGAGCTGGCGAGAGCCAATATGGATATTTTGACGGAAAAACATAAACTGGAGGCAATCTTGCATGATATGGGTGACGCTGTTTTTGTAACCGACGACAAGAAAAAGATTATTTTGGCGAACAAAGCAATGGAGATATTGTTTGGTCTGAGCGAAAAGGAGATGATGGGGAGAAATATTGAAGAAGCACTGGCGTTGTCTTATGAAACTACAGGCAAAAAACCAGTCGATTTGATTGAGACAGTGTTTGAAAAAAAACAACAAGCAAAGCCAGTAGATACTTTAGTAGTAAGAAATAAAAGCGGAACTTCGGTATCGGTCGACGGGGTGGCGTCTCCTATTGTTGATGAAAATTTGAAGTTAGTGGGAACGGTGTGGGTTTTGCGGGATGTAACAAAAGAAAAGGCACTGGAACAAATGAGGGTCGATTTTATATCTTTGGCTAGTCATCAGCTGCGAACTCCGTTGACCGGGATTAAGTGGTTTGTGGAACTATTGGATCAAAAAGCACCAAAGATGTCGATTGAGAAGATTCAGAAATATATTAAAAAAATTGGTGAAAGTAATAATCGAATGATAGATTTGGTGAATGACTTGATGGCCACGTCAAAAGCAGATAGCGGAAAGATTATAAAAGAAGTGTCGAGTTATCCCGTTAAGGATTTGCTTCAGCGGTCGATTGACGAACAAGGAAGGCTCTTTTTGAATAGGAAGATCACAATTGAGGGGATGGAACTTATTCATGAGGACCTGGAAATCGATGCGGACATAACACAAATGGTCCAAGTCTTCGGTAATTTGTTTGATAATGCAGCTAGATACTCACCTAAAGGAAGCAAAATTGAAGTTGGGGCAGAGCTGGGTTTGGGAAAGGTGAAGATATATGTGAAAGATTATGGGTTGGGGATACCATTGAAGCAACAAGGTAGAGTATTTAATAAGTTTTTTCGAGGGGATAACGTGGCAAAAACAATTCCAGGATCAGGGCTAGGGCTTTATTTGGCCAAAAATATAGTGGAGGCTCACGGAGGAAAGATTTGGTTTGAGTCTAAGGAAAACTTGGGAACGACCCTTTTTGTAGAGTTACCAATTAAACAAAAAAATGGAAGAAAAGAAGAAAGTGATGATCGTGGAGGATGACACGGTGCTTGCCAACGCCTTGTCTCTCACCCTTCAGAACGAGGGTTATGAATTAAGCTTGGCAACAGATGGAGAGGAGGCCGAAAAAAAGATTCAACAGGAGATTCCTGACCTGATACTTCTCGATCTGTTATTACCAATTAAGAATGGCTTTGAGGTCTTGAAAGCAATACGTCAAAACCCGGAAACGAAGGATATACCTGTCGTCATTTTGACCAACTTTGAACAAGAGACGAGTATTTCTGAAGGGAAGAAGCTAGGAGCGAAGGACTACATTGTGAAAGCAAATGTGGACATTCAGGAAATTCCGAAGATTGTGAAGAAGTATCTACCTGCTTAAGAGATAAATAGGGGAAACGAGAAAAAGTTGAAAAAATGTGTAAAATAAAGTTATGAACAATTTATTCTTTATGCCTGCATATGGGGGGATGACGCCGTTGTTAATGATTTTAGTGTTGTCAGATTTGATTTTGAAAGGAGTAACTCTTTTCAAAAGTGCTCAGAGAGACCAGAAAGTTTGGTTTATTGTTTTACTCTTGGTAAATAGTCTGGGAATTTTGCCGATCATTTACTTGATTGCAAACAATGACATCAGGCTGACAACACCGGCGAAGAAAAAAAAGAAATAACAGGGAGTTGTTTGGAAATGAAGTGAGCCCCTTTTTAGGGTACAATTGAGCCAGATTGATACCAATAAAACCCAAAGATGGAAGATCAAGTTGAGGAAATAAAGAGAAAAACTGATATTGTCGGTGTGGTGGGGTCTTATGTTGCGCTGAAGAAGATGGGAAGACATCACAAAGGCTTGTGCCCGTTTCACTCGGAGAAGACACCATCGTTTATGGTGAATGAAGAGATGGGTTTGTATAAATGTTTTGGGTGTGGTGCCGGAGGGGATGTAATAAAGTTTCTGATGGAGATAGAGGGAATTGAGTTTCGGGAAGCTTTGGAAAGACTAGCCGAAAAAGCCGGAGTGAAACTTATAAGCAGAAGAAGAGACGATGGAGACGCTCGGGCAAAGATGTTGGAAGTAATGGACCTGGCGGCACGATACTATCACTGGCTATTGATGGAGGGAAATGCCGGAGCGGCGGCCAGAGAGTATCTTAAGGGGCGGAAAATAAACGAAAAATTGATGGAGACTTTTAATCTTGGGTTTGCGATGCAGAGCTGGGAAGGAGTGGTTAATTATTTGATTAAGAAAAAAGGATATAGCGAAGAGCTACTGGAAAAAGTAGGACTAGTGAGCCGAAAATCAAAAGAGGGGGGAGTATATGATAAATTTCGAGGGAGGATAATGTTCCCTTTACAAGATGCCGGGGGTAAGGTGGTTGGTTTTACGGGAAGAATTTTACCGTCATTGGCCAAGGATGATGAGCCAAAATACATGAACTCTCCGGAAACGGCACTGTATCACAAGAGCAGAATGCTGTATGGTTTTTTTCAAGCAAAAAAAGCAATTAGAGAAAAGAAGAGAGTGGTTTTAGTGGAGGGACAGATGGATTGTATTAGCTCTTTTGCGTCAGGAATTACAGAAACAGTAGCGGTAGGGGGGACGGCGTTGACAGAAGATCAGATAGAGTTACTGGCCAGATTAGCGGATAAAATTTACCTCTCCATGGATGCAGATGAAGCAGGAAGTGTGGCTATAAAAAGGTCGGTGGAGCTTGCAGAAAGAAGAGGTATGAACATAAAAGTTGTACAGATAGAAGGCGGCAAAGATCCGGATGAAATAGCCCGAAAGTCTCCGGAAAAATGGAGAGAACTAGTGGAAAAATCAGTCGATGTCTATGAATTTATAATGGATAGTGCTTTTAAAAAATTTGACGTGACAAAAGTAGACGGTGTTAAGAAAATTACGGAAGAGGTAGTGCCATTTTTGGCAAAAATTGAAAACGATGTGGTAAGAGAAGTTTGGGCAAAGCGACTGGCAGACAAAATTGGGGTGGCGACAAAAGGAGTGATAGGAGAGATAGAAAAAAAGATTTTCGGAAAGCAGGAGATAAAAATGGCAGATGACAAAAAAGAAGAAGTGGCGGAAAAACGAATTGTAAAACTGGCCCGCCGATTGATTGGTCTTTTGATTATGAAACAGGAGGCAGTAAAGATAGTGTCGCCTTGGTTTGGGGGAGTGAGTGTAGCCGGAGCAGAGGGAAAGTTGATTGCTTGGCTACTGGAGAATAGAGAAAATCAGCCGGTAGATGAACTGGTAAAAAATATTCCCGAAGAACTGCGAGAAGTAGCGGGGGAAGCATATATGGCCGAGGACTCGGAGGAGGTACCTGGTCAAAAAGAGGTTGAAGAAGCAGCTGTACAACTATTGAGAGAAATAATCCGTGACCGGAAAAAGGAGTTAATGGAGGAGATGAATCTGGCTAGGAGGGAAAGGAATGAAGAGAAAGAGGATGAAATATTTGCAAAGCTTAATGAACTGAACAAGAAAGAGAGTAGGGTAATAGCGTTTTTGGGTTGATTTTAAGCTCTTTTGTGGTAAGCTAATGGAGACTATTATGGCTGAAAATAAAGGGACTCTTTCCATTCAACAAAAAATCAAAGCAATTCTGGAACTGGGGCAAGAACAAGGCTTTGTAACCCAAGATGATATCTTGGTGTATTTTCCTACAGCTGAAGATGAAATAAATGATCTGGACTATCTCTACGAGTTGCTGTTTAAAGAAGATATTGACGTGTTTGAGAGTGTGCTATCCGGACAGGATGCCGAGATAATTGAGGCGACCAGTGATCTGGAAAAGGAGTTAGAGTCACTTTCAAAACTGGAAGACACAGAGGTAAATGATCCGGTGCGCATGTATCTTAAAGAAATTGGGCGCATTCCACTGTTGAAACGTGAACAGGAGATTTCTCTAGCTCAGAAGGTGGAACGAGGAGATCGAAATGCCAAAGATATGCTAACCAAGAGTAATTTACGCTTGGTAGTTTCTATTGCTAAGAAGTACATGGGTAGAGGAATGAGCTTTTTGGATCTGATTCAAGAGGGTAATAAGGGACTGATCCGGGCTGTCGAGAAGTATGACTGGACAAAGGGATTTAAGTTTTCGACGTATGCCACTTGGTGGATTCGTCAGGCGATTACCCGGGCGATTGCGGATCAGGCCAGAACAATTCGTATTCCAGTACACATGGTAGAGACGATAAATAAACTAATCCGTACCCAGAGAAAACTAATGCAAGACCTGGGTCGTGAACCTACAGATGAAGAAGTGGCCGCAGAGCTGGAGACAACACCGGAAAAGGTGCGTGAGATTTTGAAAATTGCCCAGAAGACGACTTCTTTGGAGACGCCAATCGGTGATGACGAAGACTCAATGCTGGGGGACTTTATTCCCGATGAACGACAAGCAACTCCTTATGAATCAACAAGTAAGCAGCTGATGCATGAGAACCTGGAAGAGGCTCTAGGAAGTCTTACCGAGCGTGAAAGTAAGGTACTGCGAATGCGCTTTGGTCTTGATGGCAGTAAACCCTTAACTCTGGAAGAGGTAGGTAAGGTGTTTGGAGTGACTCGCGAGCGTATAAGACAGATAGAGAGCAAGGCTCTGAGAAAGCTACGACATCCTTCAAGAAGAAGAAAACTACAAGATTACTTGGATTAGTTTAGATTTTAGGGATTGGTTTACCGGGAACTTTGTGATGTTTAGGGCAACGAGCTTGATAGCCTTCGTCTTCGTCGCCGATGAGGACAACGGGATCGTTAAAGTTTGCGGGCTGACCATTGATGAGCCGTTGGGTTTTGGAAGCGTTGGCGCCGCAGATTTTTCCATCAACCTCTTCGGTACAAATAGCGGTGGGTTTTTCAATTTCGTCACAAAGAGCTAAAAGGGTAGGCATGGAGCCGAAAGGTTCTCCTCTGAAGTCCTGAGAAAGCCCAGCGAAGATGACGCGGATATCTGCTTCCAGAAGAGCCTGTACGACGGTGATTATTTCCGGGTCAAAAAACTGGATTTCTTCAATGGCGACGACTTGAGTGTCTGTGTCGAGATGTTTAAGAATATCGAGGGCGTTTTTTACGGCAAAGGCTTCGTGTTCTCCACCAGAGTGAGATCGGACTTTATCTTTTTCGCCCCAACGATCATCGATGATCGGTTTAAAAACCTGGACTTTTTTCTTGCTGATTTCTGCCCGAGAAATTTCTCGGAGAAGGGTTTCCGTCTTTCCGGCAAACATGGAGCCAGAGATACCTTTTAAACTTTCAGTCATGGCGCCATTATGGCAAAGAATGAGGAGTTAGACAAGGGAAGAATTTGACAACGGGGCTAATTTGAATAAAGATGAGGTATGTTAATACAATTGTTGGTTAACGCTCTCGGTTTTTTTATTACGGCGAAAATTGTCCCAGGAATTATGATAGCGGACTGGAGAACATTGGGGGTAGTGGCAGTGGTATGGGGGGTGTTATCGATAATATTAAAGCCAATACTGATTTTGTTGACCCTGCCGGTAAATTTTTTGACTTTAGGCCTGTTCACTTTTGTAATTAATGCGGGGCTAATTATGCTGATGGGGGAGATTGTGCCGGGCTTTGGGGTAAAAAACTTTGGAACAGCCTTACTGGCGGCCGTGGTTTTGGCGTTATTGAACGTAGTTTTGGGAAGATTGAGGTAGTTTGGTGTATAATATAGGGCAGTATTCACCTTTGAAAAACGGAGGGCACCTTGAGAGAACTCAGACGATTGCTGGACTTAAATGCCGGAAGACCTTTGGAGTTTAGTATCGAAAAGGATAAGTTTTTGATTTCCCATTCGATTGAGGATGGGGAAGATGTTATCCGGGTCGAGAACCTCCAGACGAGAGAGATACTAGTCTCCGACAAGTGGTCAGAGATTGCCTACTTTGTGGCGAACAATGATGATCTTTTTTATCGTCTGGTATTGGCCATGGTAGCAGTATCTTTTTTGAAACAAACGGTTCCAAGCGAGAGAGTCAGAGAGGATTTGTACTCTGCACTGCATCGGTTGGCAGAGGAAGAGCCTCTTTTGAAAAAGCTGATGAGTTAAGTTTCTATTGCCCCGATTTGTGTCGGGGCATTTTGTTTGGGCTTGTACTTAATAGCCTTAGTTTGGTAAAATAGCCATGTTCGTTAATATTCCCCTGTAGCTCAGTTGGTAGAGCGCCTCCCTGTTAAGGAGGATGTCCGTGGTTCGAGCCCACGCGGGGGAGCAAGTTAGTCGTTAATATACCCAAATTGGCCTGGTTTAGAACACTCCAGCAGATAAGAGTAGTTTGCAATAAAATATCCTACAGGATAGTCGTTGAGAATTACAAGAATGAAGAAAATGAAAACAATAAGTGAACTACACCAGGCAATTGAAAAGTCAGAGGGTAAAAATGTCCATCTGAAGTTGAGAGGATTAGATCAGTCAAAAGCTCTTCTAAATGGGAATTATGTGTGGCTACTTAGGCTTGAAAAATCTGCCTCTGAAAATATCGAATTATTTTATCTTAAAAATAGAGATCGGATGGATAGTTTTCAACTTGAATTTGCACGTCTTCTACACAATTATTTAGCCTCAGTTAAATCACTTGTTGATCACACACGCACATTAAAGAGAAAGTTAAGATTAAATGAATCGTTTGAAGTTCAATATAACAATAAACGTGAATCTTTATTAGGAACAGACTCCATAGTTTTTGTTCAACAACTAAGAGAGTATGTCCAACATTATTCTTTATTACCTTCCGGTATACAACTGCAGGTATTA
Source organism: uncultured Pseudomonadales bacterium (assembly GCA_964638575.1). GTDB lineage: Bacteria > Patescibacteriota > Microgenomatia > UBA1400 > MFAQ01 > UBA2277. The sequence continues at coordinate 10,999 of CAZWYN010000006.1, forward strand.
GAAGGTGGAAATAGTGAAAAAATATCCCTCACGCTTGATACAAAGACGCTGCTGGAATTCTCAAAATGGAAAGCTGAATCATTAAGGATCCTGAGAAAAAATCCAGAAAAAATTGATATTTTCAAAATGCTCGATGAATACCAAGTTTCTGTTAATAAATTTTACCAATGGTTTTACAAGGAAATTGAAGAAATTTTCAAGAAGGAGCTAAAGGATTTTGATGAGCTGGTTAAAGAATATGTGTTGTATTACGAAAAGATAAAGCAAAAGACAAATACTAAATCAAGCAAGTTTGGCCAGTGGGATGCACCGGCAATTGAAGACGAAATAGTGTGTATTAGCAACGATTATGTACTTTCTTCCCAGATATCAGCTTGTTTTAATAATACAAATGTTTACTTTGCGGTTTTTGAACCACCCAGATCACTTCATAAGTATTGGGAGAATGAGTTTGTAAAACTTAATAATGTTTTAGCAAAATTACATCCCTCAAAAGTTATTTTTATCAACGTAGAAAGTGAAATGATAAGTCGTATCAAAGCCCAGTTAAGGCTTAAAGAGAGTAGGTATGAGTACATAAGCAATCAAACGGAAGTAGATACATACGTAGACAAATTTAAGTCTTTCTTTAAAGGCGTATTGGAGTGCCCACCAGATAGACGCAAGATAGCGTATGCCCTATTAAGGGCAAAACAAGAGAAGTTGCGTTTAATTATTAAGGAAAAAGCCCAATTTGATATTCAAAAAACAAACAGAATTAGAAAACACATTATCGTTTCTGACTCCTCAGAAAATCTATTACCTGTCACTTTAGCAAATTATGCATTTTCGATAGACGCAGACATCTTCTTTCTAGAAACCAGCATTTCCTACAAACCAGAAGAAATATATAGTATTTTGAGTGACACTAGAGGCACAAATCAAAGGGCAGTTCTTGCGAATAGTATTGTTAAAGATATAGGTTCGGCATTAAAAACGGAGTTAGACTCGTTAAGTCATTACGAGATAGCTACATTCTTTACAGATGATTTTCCTTATGGGTATTTTTTTCCTGATATACCCACCACTCATGTCTTCAACAAACTCCTCCCTAGTCATTTTATTGCCGACTCAATTGTGTCACCCTATATTCAAGTACAGTCAGCGGTACTTGTTGATTCAGGCTTTTTCCAAGATTCAGAAACAAATGAAATATCTTCGTTATTGTCGCAATCGGGCGTTCATATAAAAGAACTTAGAGATGATAAATTTAGCAACGCAGACTTAGATAGCACTGTCCAGCATTTCCCTTACGATTTGTTGTTTGTATGTAGCCATGGAGATTTTCCGAGCGGAGTTAGATTTAAGATTCATTTTTCGGATAAGAATAAATGTGAGCATATTATCACAATAGATACACTTGATGAATTCAATCCCACCAACAAAGGCACGGGGAAGAACCAGCTGATAGGCATTAAGACGTTCATAGAATTTGTTGAGTTAGACGGGCAACCGTGGTATCAAAAAAAATACAAAAAAGGTTCATCTAAAACAGTAGTAGAGGATTTTCTAGCATTAGACAGGAATGATTGGAAGGTGTTGGGGAAAGAAAATGTAATAATGAACTACTGCAACGTCATAGTTACTAACGATCCAATATCTCCGAATTATATTCCCATGATACAGAGCGTATCGGATCCACAATCAGCTCCATTTATATTTAACAATGCTTGTGTTTCTTCATATACGATGTCCAACAACATTATTTTTGCGGGGGCTAGTTTCTACGTTGGAACTATAAAGCCTGTAAAGGATGATGTAGCTATCAAAACAGCCAAACAGTATTTTGAGAAGTCGGTAAAACTAAACAAAAGCCTTGCGCTTTCTTTATGGGAGGCATTAAAAGACGCAAATATTCCAAAGGAAGATAGGGTTTACACCTGTATTGGTTGTCACTTTAAAAAGTTCGTATTTGATCCTAGTGAGGACAACAAAAAAGTTCTTAGGCAACGAATACAAGTGGATATTGCATTACGCCTAAGAAGAATATTCGGGGACTACATAGAATCAGATATGATGGAAAAACATAGTGATATAGTAGGTTTTCTTCTTGCAGAATATAGCAGAATTTAGACTATTTTATGACAAATTATCTAAAAAATTACTTTTAAGAGTATGAGTACTCCTGTACAGAAATACATGGTTTTGTCTTTTGGATATAATGATTTGGTCGGTTTAAGTGGAGTAAATGGCCTCGAGAGAATAGAACAAGAGATAAAACAGTACAATCTGTATGCTATTTTAGAAATCTGTGCCAAGATTTCAATTACTCTCTTAAATAGGGGTATGGCCAACCCTCTAGGACAAGCAGAATTACTAGCAGGTATTTTCCCCAATAAAGAGCAAAGGATCAGATTCTATGATAAAGCGAAGGCAATAGCTGCTGGTTCTCCATGGGCTATTTTTAACCAGCAAAGTATCGTTACATTGGTAAAAATGGCGTTTATGCACTGCGATTGGGACAGTGGAAAAAGTGTGATTCCAGAGAACGTTGAACTGGTTGGTTATTGGTTATTACATATAAATGATGAATGTTTTGCTAAAGAAAGCGGAAGCCGAATAGTATTGCTGAGTCGTGAACATGAGAGAGAAAGACTACGTGAAGCAATGGCTAGGTATCAGTTCTTTCATGGTTCTGAAAGGTTGGGGTACAAAATTGGCCGTTATCGCTGGATTGTGGACTATTTCAAGACTAAGAAACCCCATGGAATTGACATTGAAAAACTATTTTTAGATTCAACGGGAGATATTCCTTTAGAGGACTACATGACTGTCTGCTCATCCTTACTTGTTAAATGGGTTAATATCTCAACCAAAAAAGTGGATCTTAATCAAGATTGGGTTACATGTACGGATGTATATTTCAAAAACACTAAACTATCAAAAGAATCAATAGAGAGAGTTATTAGTTCAATTGCAATGCTTCCACAAGAATTTAAGGCTCTATATGACGAGTCTGTTAATGAAATACTAGGTGGACATGATGAATTTCATTACAACTTCATGCCTTTCGTGTGGAAGCCCTTGGTTTGGTTTCAAGACAAAAAATGTTTTATCTGTCCGTCAGCTGAGTATTTATTTGATAAAGTCACTGAGGGTATTTATAGAAGCATAGAAACGAATTTAAGGCAGAAAAATCAGAAGAAACTACGGAATACGTTTGCCATCGCTTGGGGTGATGCGTTTGAACAATATATCAATGCATGTTTTAAGTCTGCGTTCAAAAAGGACTATTTTACGGGTATTGTAGATTCAACTACTAAGCAACAAGAAATTGACGGAATAATAAATTCGCAAAGTTTTGTATTCATGGTGGAAACTAAAAGCCTACACTGGCCATATAAAACGATAGTATCTGGGAAAATTGCGGAATCCAACATTGCAACAGAACAATTATTTGTTAAAAAGGGGTTGGCACAAATTGCTAGATGTATAAGAAAAGTTAAAGATGGGCAGATTGTACCCAAGCTAGACAGAAGTGGTAAATGGTTTATTCCCGTGTTGGTTGTAGCAGAAACAATGCCGCAAGATACTTACAATAGAAAGCTATATGAGGCTATAGCAGAGAGGGCAAGGTCAACAGCAAGCGATATTGATGTGTTGCCATTCATTATTTTAACTGCTGAAGAAGTGGAAATTCTTGAGGCAATAGCAAAAGATCGAGGGTCAAATATAGCAATACAGATTTTAGCCGAGTATTCCCACATGTACCTTAGGAAAAATGAGATAGGGCTAACACCAGACGCAATAGGTTTCAAGAATTACCTCTACTATAGGGGATTTGAGAACCCAGAAAAATCGACAAATAACAAACGTCTATTAACACGCTTAGTTGATGTTATGGATGATGTTTGCATGAGAGCGTTTGGAAATCCTATCAAAAAGCGGCAAAAACCTAAGTTGCATTAGCCACTACTGGCCGTACCTTATCCATTTCCTCCCGCAATTGGCCAATGAACCTAAAATCCTCAAATACTTTAAATATACGCACAAATTGACTGGTCATATTAACAGTACGATCCTTGAGTAAAATTTTTAGGCACGACTTTGTTCTTATAACTGAGGGAACTCAGATAGGGCTCGATCTTCTTGTATACTTTCCATATGTCAAACGTCACAATTCGACCTGCAAATATTGATGAAGTAGAAACTCTTCAAAATCTAAATAATGATGTGTTTGTTGATAATGTGAAATATGATGACGATTTGCAAATGGATTGGTACATTCTGAAGATGGAGGTAAAAAATATTTTGTTGATTTACTTAATGACAGCGAATCAATTTGTCTGTTTGCGGAAACTGAGGGGAAGGCCATTGGATACATTGCCGCTTCTCTCAAAGAGATTAGTTACAGCGACCCAGTCTCGAGCCAGGCTACGATGTGTTCCATGATGATTAATTTGATTTTTTCATCGATTTGAAAATATAATAAGCCAGTAAATAAAATTACTACTGAATAAATATGAGTGAACAAGAAATACCATTCCAGTGGGGGGAGCCGGAAGAACCAGGTGAGCCGGAAGAATTGACAGAAGATGATGGTTTGTCGTATACCAGTGTGGCCGAGTTGCTAGAAAAGGAGCTGGATGACGAATTTAAAAGATTAAAGGAGCTGGATGACGAATTTAAAAGATTGAGAGGAATAAGTACGGAGACTGGACGAGACAGCTAGATGATTTGTTCCTAGGAGAAAGAGATGTAGAGTAGTATTCAAAATCTGGGAATTTGACTAAAAGTTATAAAAAATGACGTAAAAAAAAGGTGCCCTTTGGGGGCACCTTGTGAGGAGAAGCGGGCTAGCTTTGCGGGTTATTTAGCACTTGCTTGGAAATATTTTTAGTGGTTTTTGCCCCACGCAGAGTTTGCGGGGCCGGTAGTGTCTCCGATACCACCATTTCTGGCTGCTTCGGGAATCCAGCCAGCCTTTAGGCCTTCGTAGTACTGGAAGGCTCCGTGGTAGGCCCCGGAGTCGGAAGCGTGCTGAAGTCCAGGGTTGGTCACGTAGTCGGTATAGTCGGCCTTTACCGTGGTTGTGGCCACAGCTGCTACGACGAGGACGAGTAACAAGACGATTGCACTTAGGTATAGTAATTTCTTCATGTATTCTCCTTTTCTTAGTGTGCTAGCCAACTTCAAGTTAGGTATGATACCTCTTATAGGCCTAAAAGTCAAGGGTAACTGGGCGGTTGGGAGCATAATATCAGTATGTAAAGCCTTAAGGCGGCGTCTGCGATGTCGGGCTTTCGTGAGCTTGAAACTTTTATTTCTAAGTGTGTCAACTGGGGAATATAATAGAGCTATGAGCAAAAACCCGATAGTAAATAGCTTTGCGGCATCAGCATACATAGTTCTATTAGTGCTGATGATGAATTTAGGGGGCAAAATGGCAGAAGATGGAAACTCATTAATTGCACCAATAGCCGCTATTTCTCTGTTTACCCTTTCAGCCGCAGTAATGGGGTACCTATTTTGCTTTCAGCCAATTCAACTTTATCTTGATGGTAAGAAAAAGCAGGGAATAAAATTGTTTTTAAATACGGTGGAAATCTTTGGAGGAATTACCGTCTTAATTTTGCTATTGACGTTCTTCAGAGTATTTTCATAATTGGGTAAAAATCTCTATAAGCAGGAAAATCTTCCCGTATGATGAGTCGGATTGGACGCGGGTGATGTTTTTGATTTGTGGGTTGTTAAGCTGCTTAGAAAGTAGCAGCCTCGGTGTTTAGCTGATTTAGTCCCGGATCGATGCTATCAATATCAATGACGTTGAGCTGGTCTTCAGCTTGATCCAGATCACTTGACCTTTGGATATCTTGGGTGGCGTCGAAGGACTGATTGGCAACTTTTTGAGTCTTAAGCGAGATTAAAAATAAGCCAATGATAACGGCGATAAGGATAAACAAAAAGAGTTTGGTGTTGTCCTTCATTTTGATTTAGTTATTTAATTAATATTTATATCGTAGGGGATGGAGTGATGGTGGCTGTTGGGGTAGCCTCGATCTCTTCGGAGACGGTTCTGACGGCGACGATGAGATCTACGATTGAAGTACGATAGTTTTTGAGAGCTGTTTTGACTGCCCGCATGTTTACTTGGTACTGGTTCATAAGAGTTTTTGGCTCTCCTAAAGTACAGCTGAAACTGCCAACGTTGGTATCGGCATTAGCAAGCTCCGTTCGGACGATGGCTTTCTTGGCGGCAATCTCGGCAACTAAAGTGTCATAGTTGGCGACTGATTCGCCAGAAGGCAGAATGGTCTCGATATAGTATGTTTTGGTTTTTTCGGCGATTCGATCAAAGGTTGTCTCCATGTTGACGGATAACTTGGTTAACTGTGCCATACGTGTTTTGACGCCCGACTCTCTGGCTTGGCAGGAGTTTGATTTAGGGGTGGTGACGAGAGCTTGGGGGGATGGGGTTCTACGATTAAGACCGTTCTCCTTACCTTTTTCTGGTTGAGCTAAGGCAGGTGAGGCAAGAAGAGCAAAGAACAGGGAAACAATGACGAGTTTTAGGGAAAAGTTAGTTTTGGTCATATAGTCATCATAGAATAAATTCTAACAAGCGTCAAATCGTTAGATTAATTACTGGAAGGTGAGTACTCGGGTACAGACTATAAATTGGAGACGGACTGGATAACATAGATAAAAAAGCCATTTTGAGGGTAATAGATAGACTGAGCAATGGTACTCTGGTCAAGTTTACCGAGATTTTCTTCAAGGGTGCCAAGGTTGAAGTTTGCGAGACAGGTATCGGATAGGGGGAAATTGCTTTTGGGGTCGAGGGGGTAGTGATAGGCTACCAGAAGGTAGGATTCCATGATGTCGGGACAAGATTCCTTGTCCAGGGGATGAATGGAGAGACCGTTCTTTTTGAGGATTTCTCCGTTTGAGTAGTCGATGATGGATAGCTGGTCATATGACTCGAGATCGAAAACGGATTTAACGGAGTATATATTGGCGAAGTTAACTATCTTGTTTAGGTCGACAACGCTCTGACGATGGAGGTAAACGTATTTTCCTGAAGTCACAAAAATTGTCAAGATATAGGTGATGAGGACGATTCCCGTAATATTTATCCATTTTTGACCTTTAAATTTTGAGGCGATTACCAATCCTAGTTTGCGCAGACCCATGCCGAAAAAAACAAAAATAAACGGGGCGAAGATGAGAATATGGCGAACACCTCCTAAAGGAATTATTTTAAAGATGGATATGATCGCAAAAACTATCAGGATATAAACAAAAATTAGCCATAATTTCCGGTTCTTGTAAATCAAGTCTGCTGAACCCACAATAACCAGAAGTAAAAAGGGGATGGATAAAAGGTTGTAACCAAGGGGCCGGTAAAGATCCAGAGTGTAGGCAAAATTGAACAAATACGAAATAGTGTCGTAGATTAGTTTGAAGATATCCGCCAGTCCGTTGACATAGTAAGAGCCTTCAAAATACTGTCGGATATATGTTTCGTCACCACCAAGTCTCCAGTAGGTTAAGGCCAGGTAGGGGAGGCTTCCTAACAGGGCATAAAGAGAGAACGAGATTAATTTTTTGATGGCCAGTTTGTTTTTAATGACTTGGTGCAAAAAATACATTAAAAGAGTCCCGAGAAGAATAAAAAAGACAATGACGCTCATGTAATTAACTAAAAACAGCGGAGTGGAGATTAAGCCAAAGAGAAGGACTTTTTTGTTGAGCTTATTAAGATTGTTGAGTGAGTGTACTTCCTGCCAAAGACTTAAAAATATACCGTATTGAACAATACTGGAAAAAAAATAATAAATACTAGGCTGAATTGATTGGCTATAGAGAATGAAGGGGATTGAAAAACAAATAGCAATCAAAACTAGGAATTGAATTGATTGGCTTGAGAAGATTTTCGATAAGACATACTTTTTAAATAAAATTATCGATAGTATCGAAATCATGAAGTTCGGTAAGCGCAACAATAAGATGTCCGGGCCGAAGAGGTTAATGGTGATTCTGGACAACAGTGTCGGGAAAAAAGGTCCGGTTACAACGTTGGTGGTATGGTTTAAGACTTCTCCAAATAAATTTGGCCAAGGGATTTTGTTAATGCCACCGATGGTGGCAGTATCGTCGAACCAAATGTATCCGGACTTAAGATTTATCAGGCGTAAAGCAGCGAATACCAACAGAAAAAAAACGAACCATTGAGTTTTTACAAAAGCCTTAATGTTTTTTGCAAAGGTTGTCACTGTTTAATCTTACTATTTTTCTGCCAATAGGGAACATTGTTTTGGATATAGACTATTTTCAAGCTAGTTTGTTATTATTGTTACAGTTATAAAAATACGGATGTTGTTTTATGTATAAAAAAAGGAGAAAAGGAAGTAATTCATTAATAGTATTAATAGTTTTGGGAGTTTTGATTTTAGTTGTAGGAGCTGCGGTTAGATGGAAATTAACGAAAAATGGTGTTTTAAACGGGGTGGAGCCAGCAGTAGTGTCAATTTTATCTAAACCAACATCGAAGGGATCAGCAATTGAGTATGTGCAACCAGGAGTGAGGGCGATTTTGCCTTCGTCAAAGTGGGTACCACAGTCTTTTAATAACTGCGGTCCAGCAACAACGTCAATGACATTACAGCATTTTGGATATAACGTCAGTCAAGTAGAAACAAAAAATGAGTTAAGAACGAATCCAGCGGATAGTAATGTTTTTACCTACGAGATAAGAGATTACCTTAAGAAAGAATTTAATATTGAAGGAAAAATCCTTTTTAACGGCAATATAAAGCTACTTAAAACGCTTTTGGCAAACGGATTTTATTTAGTAATAGAAAACTGGCTACGCCCATACGAGGATATCGGACACAACATGCTTATTCGTGGTTATGACGACGAAGCAGGTGTTTTTATTGCAGACGATCCTTATTTTGGTGTGGGGATTAAATATAAGTATGAAAGTTTTGACCAAGGACAGTGGAAACCTTTTAATCGGGAGTACATGCCGGTTTATCTAAAAGACAAAGAACCCCTCTTGAAGGCAATCATTGGTAAAGATTGGGATGAGAAGGTGATGTATCAGGGTGCGGTTAAGGTGAACAAGGCGGAGACAGAAAGCAATCCTGGCGATATGTATGCTTGGTTTAATTTGGGAACGAGCTATTATGCTTTGGGAGATTATAAGTTGGCAAAAGAAGCTTTTGAGAAATCGAAAGCTATTGGGTGGCCAATGAGGATGTTGTGGTATCAAATTCAACCAGTGCAGACATACAATAAATTGGGAGAGTATCAGAAGGCTTTGGATTTAGCAAAAATTGGTTTGGCGACATATGAACCGTTTCCGGAGCTTCATTTAGAGTCGGCAATAGCATATAAAGGGTTGGGAGATTTGGTGAGAGCAAAGGCCGAGGCTGACAGAGCACTGGTACTGGCGCCAAACTATCTTCCGGTAATAAATTTCAGAAAAACATTGATAAGATAAAAAGCTTTTTGGGTGGAAGAGCAGGACACTAGTTTTTGAGAATGAGATTTTTGTATAAAAAGTCGGCAATCATTTGGCTGATGAGACTAACGCCTTCGGCAGATGGATGAATGTAGTTTCCCTGGTCAAGATATTTAGTGATTGTAAGACCGTTTTTGTCTAAAGTTTTTTCGTAGACATTAATGAGAGGAATGTTATGGCGTTTGGCATAGTTGATGTGGTTTTCAATATAAGCACGTCTTTCGTTGGCCCATTGATTTCTGACTAAGGGTGAGAGGGTAACGACCCCTTTACCATAAAAGGCTTGTGAAGGCGCAATGGTGGCAATAAAGACGATTAGGGAGTTGGGATGAGTGCCGGCTATTTCGGCAACCAGATAGTCAAGAGCGGCGGTTTGCTTTTGTAAGCCGACATCAAGAGCAAACTCAGAAAGAGGATTGTTGCCAAAGGACTCAATAAAAATAATATCGAAACTGCGGCCAAGGATGGCAGGCATATTTCTGCCCAAATAAACGATATCGCGATTGAGACGATCTTCAACCGAAAGAACATTGGTTGAGCCAAAGCCATAGTTAAAGAGCCCAAAAATCTTATCAGGATAGTATTTTTTAAGATTGATTCTGAGTTTGTCAAAGTTTTCTCCGAGGCTTTCAGTCATGGAGTCACCAACAAAAATGAGGGTGTAGGAAGATGATGTGGGCACAACGGGAGGAAGATATTGATCAATAGGTTGATAGATTTTGGGGGTTTGGACGGCGATGGTGGGGGATGGGGCCGGTGCAGAGGAGGGGGAAGAAGGTTTTTTAGGAATAATAGGAATAAAAAGAAGGATGAGTGTTAAAACACCAAAGGCAAAGAGGCTGGCCAGTACCCATTTTTTCATGATGATCAGTTGTTTATTCTTATTAACATTATACTTAGCGGTTTTTGTTTTGTGAAAGTTAATACAACTTGGGTGTAAAAAGGATATATTAGAAGTAGAGGTATGTTTTGGACGAAAACAAACCCAATAAATTTAACAGTAAAGGAGGTGAGTATTGATGACAACTATAGTAAATAATCCACCGGCTTCTAATGACTCAGGTGGACCAATAGGCTGGATTGTTGGACTGGTTATTTTGCTGGTGCTGGGATATTTGGTATATGTCTACGGACTTCCTGCGATTCGAAATACGCAAGAAGAAACTCCTCAGATAAATATACCAAGTCAGATTGACGTAAACGTTAACCAGGCTGAATAATTTGGACTGAAAGATATTCGCCAGAGAAGGGCGGTGCCAGGTCTTTTGTGGTCATGCGTAGAATTTTGATAAAGACAACGAAGTTGTAACCAAATTTACATTTATGTTAGGATTGTTTTACGATGGTCAAGATAAATAAAAAATTTCGGTCAACCTGGTTATTTATTGTCGTAGGATTCATAGCATTGGCGGTTTTTGGCTTTTTGTTTTACAGGTTATCCCTGAAACAGCGGGAGACACAAAGAATAAATGCTGAGTTGGAGCAACAGATTATAAAAAACAATGAAACAATTTTAAGTATTCAAGCAGAGATTGACAGATTAAATAACGAAGATTTGCGAAAAACAAATACAGAGGTCAAGAAACAGATGGCAGATTTGAAACTTAGTTTTAAGGCGGCGGTGGAAGCATATGAACAAGTACTGTATCTTCAGGATCGCGGGGCAAAGATCACTACACAACTAAGCAAATTTTCTTCAATTCTAGATTTTTTGGCGAAGAATGATCTTCAGAATGCCCTTAAAACTACCAAAGAGTTAGTGGCAGAGATTGATAAAGAGAAAGCAAGACTGGCCTCTTTGGCGGCGGCTCCGATACCGGCAAACGTACCGGAGATTGTTCAGGCACCGACATCCGGATACCGAAGACAGAAAGTTACCGTGGATGGCACCTCTTTTTTGGTCGATGTCGTGTCGGCAGATTTGGGCAGCACAAGGGTGATTGTAGATACGGCGTCCGATGGAACTTGTGCCAATGACTGTCCCGTGTTGCCTTTGGCAACGTATGTCAGTAGAAGCGGTGCTTATGCCGGAGTAAATGGGACCTATTTTTGTCCAGAGACTTATCCTTCGTGTGCGAGCAAAAAAAATTCCTTTGATGTTTTAGTGATGAATAAAAATAAGGTGTATTTCAATTCTGATAATAACGTATATAGCACGGTACCGGTGGCTGTATTTTCCGGCAGTTCGGCAAGGTTTATTGGCCAGACCTCTGGTTGGGGAAGAGATACTAACGTGGACAGCGTAATTGCCAATAGACCGTTACTGGTTTTGGACGGAAATATTATGTTCGGAAGCGGTGGAGAGGAAAAGGAAGCCAGTAGGGGGAATCGAAGTTTCTTGGGGGCGACGGGAAGTACCGGATATATTGGGGTGGTACATGGTGCGACTGTAGCGGAGTCTGCCAAGGTATTGCATGCGATGGGAATTAAAAGTGCAATCAACTTGGATGATGGTGGGTCAACGGCTTTGTGGAGCGGGGGGTATAAGGTGGGTCCCGGTAGAAATTTGCCGAACGTGGTCTTGTTTGTGAAGAAATAATAAACTTGCTAATTGTTGCTATACTTAGTATTGTAATATTATTAACATGTTGTGGAATAAAAATTAAATGGCAGAAATAATTAAGGAAACAGTTATCACAAAAGAGAGTAGTGAAAAACCGGTTGTAGTTACTCCGGTTAAAGTTCAGGCAACCGATTCTCAGACGATTGAGTATTTAATCTACTTCCTTTTTGGAGCAGTAGAAATACTATTGGCCTTTCGTTTTGTACTCAAACTAATGGGGGCAAGTCTTTCGAGTAGCTTTGTAGGGTTTATGTATGGTGTTACCGGGATTTTCATCTTACCCTTTGAGGGAATATTCAGCAGGGGATTTGCTCAAGGACTGGAGACGACCTCAGTGATTGAACCATCTACCGTGGTGGCGGTGATTGTTTACGCTATTTTAGCTTGGGGAATAGTTAAATTAGTACGGATTTTCTCAGGTGAAAAACAACCAGAGGAGTAGCTCAGAAAGGAGGTAAAAATGGATATAATTTGGTTTATAGTAATACTGTTAATAGTGGGGTGGTTTCTAGGGTTTAGCGTGTTTGCTGTCGGAGGAAGTTTGATTCATAGTTTGTTGGTTATTGCGCTGATAGTTATTGTTTACAGATTGATAACCGGGCAAAAAATTTGAGTGGGGAAACAACGACTATAGGTGCTAGACTAGAGAGATGATAGAAGAATGTTCTTTGGTGCAGTTGAATAATATGGAGAGGTATAGCGGGGTGCCGTTAACTAGGGAGCAGAAGGGTTTGTATGTATTTCTGAGAAATATGACTCAAGGGGTTGAAGTGATGCCTGATTTTGTACCGGAGTCACTGGCTACTTTGCCAGTGTGGACAATGAGTGACCAACAACTACTGGCCAAGGTACTTGAAACGGCGGACGAAAACAATCTCAATTTATTTAAGTCAGCATACCCAGCTGTATTTAAAGTATAAAGAGGGAGGGGGAACGGTGCAGGTTTGGTTAAGCGGAATGGGGAAGAAAATTATAGAATGGAAGAGATGTTTGATTTATCTTTAGTACTTGCTTTGTCTCCATTTGTTTTGTTTTTGGGCCTTTTGTTGTTTAAGAGACTAACTTTACTGCAGATTTCTTTGTTGGCGTTGGCGGTAGTGACGGTAATTCAAATAATATATTGGAAAATAATTCCGTTGTACTTATTAAACTCGGCTGTAAAAGGATTCTTTGTGGCGTTTGACATATTTTTAATTGTTTTTGGGGCAGTGTTTTTCCTGGAAATTTTGAAGAAGGAAAAGGTGATTGAAAACATTAGTTTGTATTTGGAGTCAATATCAAAGGATTATCGGATTCAAGTAGTTCTTTTAGCCTGGTTTTTGATAAATTTTTTGGAGGGAATGGCTGGTTTTGGAACTCCGGGGGCAATAGTGGCCCCGGTATTAGTAAGTATTGGACTGTCTCCTTTAACGGCGGTGATAATCTCATTGTTGGGAAATAGCAGCGCTGGGGCATTTGGTGCCGTGGGCACACCGATAAGGGTGGGTTTTGCAGGTTTGGATGTGACTGGTGTGCCATGGTTTACGGTTCTGTTTAATAGTGTGGGAATTATTATGCCGGTGTTCATGATCTGGGAAATGGCAAAAGGCCAAAAACAAAAATGGACACATTTTGTGGAGGTACTACCGTTCGCCCTGTGGTCCGGTTTTCTTTTTGTAATTTCGTCATTGATAGTAGTGGGTCTTGGTCAAGAGTTTGTATCAATTATTGGATCTTTGCTGGCGATTGTGTTGGTGGTAATTTCTCTCAAACTAAAGATGTTTGTGCCGAGAAATGAAAGAAGTCTAGTTGGACACTCAGTAAGAAAAATGAGCCTGCCTTTGTATAAGGTGGTGTTACCGTATTTAGCGGTTTTCGCATTGTTGGTTTTGGGAAAACTTGTGTTAAAGTCTTTTCAAATTAGCTTTCCGTGGGGATACCAACATGTCTTTAACTTGTTTAATCCAGGGGTGATTTTTGTAGCAGTGGGGATCCCCTTGGCTTTATTGTGGGGAAAGAAGAAATTATTAGTTGAAAGCGGAAAAAAGGCAATTTTAAGCACAATTGATCCGTTCTTGGTTATTTTGTCGATGTCAACTATGATTCAGCTAATGGTTAATTCCGGAAACAATGTCTCCGGGTTGCCACCGGTTTTAAATGTGTTAGTAAAAAATTTAAATGGAAGTATTTTGCCTTTTATGGCGCCATTTATTGGAGCATTCGGCTCATTTCTTACCGGGAGTATTACGATTTCAAATATTTTATTTGGAAACATTTTGTCTCAGGCGAGTGTGCTTTATCATCTGAGTATGGCAAAAATACTGGCTTTAGAAATTTCCGGGGCCGCGATTGGAAATTCTATGGCAATCGCCGACATTATGGCGGCCGAAGCCGTGGTGGGAATGAAAAACAAAACGAGGAGTGTGTTGCGTGGAGTGATTGGGCCCGTTTTGGTGGGTCTGAGTATTTTGGGAATTATTGGTTTGTTGGTAATAAAATAAATAAACGAGTGGTTGTGTTTGATGTGTAAGATTTGTTATAGTTTAAATAGATGGAAATTGAGATACCGATCCAAAATATATTGTTGAAAGCAAGTTTGGAAATTCCAAGTGAGGCCTATGGTTTAATTATTTTTGCTCACGGCACCGGAAGTGGAAGAATGAGCGTAAGAAATGTATTTGTGGCCGAGGAGTTAAATAAGGGGAATCTGGCAACATTGCTTTTTGATCTTTTAACAGAAGATGAGGAAAAGGAGTTGGAAAATAGATTTAATATTGATCTCTTGACGGAGAGGCTAATTGCAGTGACCAAGTGGTGTATGGAAAACGAAAAAACCAACGGGTTTAAAATTGGATATTTTGGAGCAAGTACGGGAAGTGCCGCAGCTCTATCGGCAGCGGCGTTCTGGGGGACAAAGATAGTGGCGGTGGTTTCTCGAGGCGGCAGGCCGGACTTGGCGATGGACGAACTTGACCTTATTGAAGCGCCGGTTTTGTTAATTGTGGGAAGTGGAGACAAAAAGGTGATTGAGCTAAATCGAAAGGCATATGTAAAAATTGGGTGTGCAAAGAAGGTGGAAATTGTGGCAGGAGCCACACATTTATTTGAGGAAGAAGGAGCTTTGGAAAAAGTGGCAGAGCTGGCAGAAAATTGGTTTAAGAGATTTTTACTTGATGAGAACGTGAAGGAGAGAGTAGCCCCCATAAGCCAAGAGAATCGAACCAAGGAGATTGCTGAGGAAAGCAGTCCAGAGATAGCGAACGAGAGGAACACGATAAAAACCGCCGGTAAGGGAAACAATTTTACCGCCGAACTGAGGAATAAAACGACCAAAAAGAAGAAACCAAACTGAGTTGGCAGGGAAGCGGCCTAGACCAAACGGAAGTTTGCTCTTTATTTTTTCAAAATTGGCGACTTCGCCCAAGCCCCGACCTAAGTAATATTCGATGATGGAGGCAAGGTTGTTGCCCATCCAGGAAACCAAGATACCAATCCACGGTCCGAAAATGGCACCGTTTAAAATAACAATCGGATCGGTGGGGATGGGGGTTGCCGAGAGAATACCCATAAGAAGAATTGAGAGGAGAGGTCCAGTGAGACCAGTTGCCGGAATTATTTCTTCGATGTTTTTGATGTCGTTACGAAAGATAATGATGAGAGCTATCGGAAGACCAAAGGTTAAGATGCCAATAACGATATTACGGGCAATTTTAAAATTGATTTTTTTCATCGACGATTAATTATATATTTATGATTGTTATTTTTGGAAAAAGATTGAAATGACGCTGATTTTTATTTTTTTAATCTAATAGTGTTAAGATTATTTATATTATAAAAGTTAAGGGAGGAGGTCTCATTTTATGAGTAGATACTCTTGTAAATGTCCTGTTCCCGGATGCGATTTTACATTGGAGGTGAAAGCTAACGACTGGGAAGGGGCGTTTAAAAAAAGTTTTAGGAGGGGGGCACAGCACATTGTGCAAAATCACCCCGACTTTCCTGATTTTGAGGACAGAGAGGGAAAGGCGCGTGAGTATGCCCTGGAGAGGTTGAAGAAAATATAGGGGGGAGTGTAATATCGGTTTCTAACGAGGTGGTTTTGTGCAATAATGAGTTAGTTAATAATTTCAAAAGACATGAAAAGTCCTGCCAGAAAAAAGAAGATTAAAAGAGGAATACTTGCTGCCATAGGAGCTACCGTAATTGGAGTTGCCGTTGGAGCGGTCACGATTTTTCTTTCAAAAAAAGAGAACAGGGCCGTGGTCAGAAAGACCGTAAATAAAACAGTAAAAAAAGGAAAGGCTCAGGTCGCCAAGGTTAAAAGAACCGTAGCCGCAGCAAAAAAGAAAGCAGCCAAAAAGTAAGAACCAGTTTAGTGTGAAGAACTTGGGACTCTAAATGAGTCCCATTTTTTGAGGCTATTTTCCACCGTTTTGTTTATCATGTTATGATAGTAATAAATGACACAAAACGAGGGTGAAATAGACAGATTGGTGAGGGCGGTGACGGGAGTAATATTGATACTGGCGGGGTATAGTGTGGGTGAGGGGTGGTGGCAGATAGTATTGTATGTTTTAGGGGGGATACTGGTGATAACTGCACTAACAGGATTTTGTTTAATTTATAAGTTGTTTGGTATATCTACCCAGAAAAGATAAAAGAAATTCCTAAGAGTTGAGCAACCAGAGAATGATGAAGGCAAATACTATTCGGTAAATGGCGAAAATGGTAAAGTTGTGTTTGGCTACGAAGGAGGTAAAAGATTTGACGGCCAGAAGGGAAGCTAGGAAAGAAAAGAGAGAGCCGAGGGCAAGGAGAGAAAATTCCTGAGAAGTAAAAGAAAAACCAGTTTTGAGTAAGTCATATCCGCTGGCGGCAATCATGGTAGGAATAGCTAGGAGAAAGGAAAACTCGACGGCCTCAATTCGAGAGAGACCAGAAAAGAGGCCACCGATAATGGAAGCGGCGGAGCGAGATACCCCAGGGATCATGGAGAGGGACTGGAAGAGACCAATGGAGAGGAGGTTTTGGGTGTTTAACATAGAGATTTTTTTTGAGCCAAGGGCGAGTTTGGGGAGGCGATCGATGATGAGCAAAATAAAACCGCCAATGAGCAGGGCGAGAACGGTGACAAGGACATTGTCCAAAAGAAAAATCTTAACGTATTTATAGAAAATGAAACCAAGGATACCTGTGGGTATAAAGGCGATAATTAATTGTCGCCAGAGATGCCGTGAGCTAATAATTTTTTTCCAGTAAAGAACGACCACCGCAAGGATAGCTGAGAGTTGTACAAGGATGTTGAAACTTTTGGTGAACTCAGTAGCGGTAATCCCCAGAAGTTTTTGAGTGAGGATTAAGTGACCAGTACTGGAAATGGGAAGAAACTCGGTAAGACCTTCGACTATGGCGAGAATGATTGCTTGTAAACTGGTCACTGCTTCTTATTATATCGAGAGTACGATGGTGTTGTAACATTAATTTAATGTGGTTTTTTAAAAAGAAGAAAAAAGTAGGATTGGTACTAGGAAGTGGTGGTGCAAGAGGTTTAGCTCATATCGGGGTAATTAAAACCTTGTTGAAAAATAAGGTGCCGATAGATTTTATTGTAGGATCAAGTTCGGGAGCTTTAGTCGGAGGACTCTTCGCGTCGTGGGGAAGAATTGACGATCTGGAAAAAATGGTTAGAGGGGTTACCTACAAAGACTTGGCCAAAGTATTGGTAGATCCAACTTGGAGAGGGGGCTTGATTAAAGGAGAAAAAACTTTAGAGTTTTTGAAAAAACTATTTAATGGCGAAAAAATTGAAGATTTGAAAATACCGTTTGCGGCGGTGGCTACAGATGTGGGTACGGCAGAAACAGTGATCTTTTCTAAAGGAGACTTGGCGGAAGCAATTCGAGCCAGTATTTCGGTACCACTGGTTTATTCGCCAGTCCTGACGGAGGGACGATTGTTGGTGGATGGGGGAGTATCCTCTCCGGTACCGGTGGAAGTGGCTAAGAAAATGGGGGCGGAAATAATAATCGCGGTGAACTTGGATGGAGTGTATTTTTCGGGGAAAAATAATAGAAAAGGTTTTTCGAGTTCAACTATTGATATTTTGAAGGATAGTTATTTTGCACTAAGATACAACTTGGCCAAAAAGGAAATTAGAGGAGCAGACGTAGTGATAGAACCGGCAATGAAGTATATTGAGGATTTTGATTTTATCAGAGGAAAGGAAGCAATCGAGATCGGAGAAAAGGCGACCGAAAAGGTGGTGGAAAGAATTAAGAAGTTACTCTGATGCTTGGGCCAGTTCCTTTAACTTTACGAGGTCGTTTACTACGAAGTGTGTTCGTTTGGTAGAAATAACCCCCATTTTTTGAAGTTTACTCATCTGGACGCTGGTGGTTTCACGAGTAAGCCCAACGATGTTAGCGATGACTCTATGGGTGGCCGGGAAGTTGACTACAAGTTTACCGTTTTTAAGGTTACCATGGTCATGAGTGAGCTGTAGGAGTATTGAGGCGACTTTGTTTTGGGCACAACCGCAGACAATGTTGCCTTGATTGACGAAATAGTTCATAAGGGAACTGAAAAATAACTCCATAACAGAGAGACTTATATTTTTGTCGTCATCAATAAATTTTTGAAACTCTGGGAAGGGGACAATATTTACTTCAACGGGAGTAAGAGTTTTGAAGTAAAAATCATTTCGATGTTGCGTGGTGAAGTGCATGAGGGAGAAATAGAATAAAGGCCTAAAAAGATTGATGATGTTTTTGCCTTTGGGGGTAACGGTATAGGCTTTAACGAAACCATTTTTAATGAAGTAAATATTCTCAAACTTATCTCCCGGTTTAAGAATTATTTGACCCTTGGTGAATTTTTTCGTGGGGAATTGGGAAAAGAATTTTTTAACTTTGATAAATTTTGCTTTAGTCATAAGTGAAGATTATACTCTAAAAATATTTAGAGGCAATAGGCTTAGAAAATGAACTATTAAGACGGGGGGGCTTTCCCATAGACAATGATTTGGGTGCCTGGGTTGTCAGAGGTTGAACGTGTAGATTTACTCCCCGGGGGGATTTGGGGGTCAGACCATTCGTAGATAAGAGCAGCCTCAGAAGTTTTCATATTGACACAACCGTGGGACATGGGATGGCCAAAGTTATCATGCCAGTAGGTGCCGTGAAGAGAAAAACCGCGAGAGGCGGCTACCTGATCATTACTGTAAAACATGACGTAGGGGACATTGGGAAGATAGTAATAGGTGTGTAGGGCGGTAGAACCACCACTCATTTTGGTGTAGCGAAACTTGCCCCAGATATTAAAAACTCCGGTTGGTGTTTTACCCCATTTACCGGTAGATACCAGGAAACTGTAAATAAGATTTTCGCCTTCGTAGGCGTAGAGGGTTTGATTGGTGAGGTCGACGTAGATCTTTTTGTCGATATTTGAATCGCCAAGAACCTTTTGAGAGATAGGAATATGAGCAAGCTCTTTGGGAACCAACAAGGGTGAGTTAAGAAAAATGGCGGTGGTTTCCTGGGGATCAAAATCTTCTTGTGGTTGAAAACGGTTTCGGGGATAGAGATTAATACCCAAGAAGAGACTTAGAGAAATGACAGTGATACAGATGATCCAGGTTTTAAACACTTGTAATAAGTTTAACAAATATTTAAAAAAATGTGTAGAATTAATTATGGCAAAACAAAAAAATGAGGGAGGTGTTATCAAACAGATAGAGATAAAGCTGGAAGAAATTTTTGTCAAGAAACTTCCTGCTTTACCAGCGAGTATAAAAGAAGTAATTGTTAGGTTTAGTCCCTGGATTGCGTTGGTAGTATTGGTTTTTAGTCTACCGGCTTTGCTTGGGGCTCTTGGCCTTTCGGCTTTGATGATGCCCGGTTGGGGTTACTCATATCGTTTTGGGTATAACATAGCGTGGTGGATTTCGATTGCCAGTATGGTACTGGTGGTTTTGGCTTTGCCCGGTTTGTTCAAAAGAAAGATTTCGGCTTGGAGGCTGATGTTTTATTCAGCCTTGATAATGGCAGTTTACAACTTGGTTACAGTAAGCTTGGGTAATTTGATTATTGGGACAGGAATATCGATGTATATTCTTTTCCAGATTAAGAGCTACTACAAGTAAGAACAAACCAGGAAACGGGGTTTCTGGAAACAGTCGTTGACGATCTTGGCTGATATACCCTTGAGGAAAGAAAAGCTTTTGAGGGTGTGGGTATCATCAATCTCAAGTATTGCCCGACCGCCTTTTTTGAGAAAGTAAGGAAGTTTGTCGAGGAGAGCGTTGATGAAGAGATTGCCTTTGGGACCACCATCCAAGGCTATTTTTGGTTCGAAGTCTTTGACGGAGGAGTCAAGCGCGGTAATATTCTTTGAGGGGATATAGGGGAGATTGGCGAGAATAAGATCGAACTTAATTTTGGGGAAATTTTCGAGAAGGTTTGATTCTTGAAAGTAGATATTCTCTGGAGAGTGAAGTAGCCTTTGAGCATTTAAATCGGCAATTTTGAGAGCTTTGAGGGAAATGTCTGAAAGAAAGATGGAGTAAGGAATTTGACGTCTGGCTAACTTTACGGCAAGAGAAATACCGAGACAGCCGGAACCGGTCCCTATGTCGGCGATGGTAGGGTGGGCAAGATCATGATCGTCAATAAATTGAAGCGTGTCGTTTACCATCTGTTCGGACTCGATGCGGGGAATGAGGGTGTCTGGTGTAACCAAAAAGTCCAGACCAAGAAACTCAGCGTGACCGGTGGCATACTCGACAGGCTGATTGCCAATAGTGTCAGGATCTGTTTTTGGTGCCCATTTTCGGAGATGGTTTTGTTCGTAGGGGGTAAATTTGCGTTTGGTGGTCACTAATTTATTATAACCTACGTAGGGAATGAATAGTCCTATAACTTGACATTTGAGGCTAGACGTGATAGTATATAAGTCGTAAGTTGAACCTTAAATCAACCCCTTTCACCTTTTAATTTTTCGGAGGAAAAGATGAAGAAAATGACCATGACTATCTTGGTAGTCATCGTTTTGTCGGTTTTGTTGACTGCCTGCGGCGGAGAGACGACAAAGTCTTTTGCGGAGGTCAGTTTTGGCCAACTCGCAGATAATTCGGAGTGGGCGGGGACAGCCTTGGCCTACAAGCGTGTAGGTTCAATGATTAGTCCCGATAGCCCTTACCATTGGACGCCGATGGAAGTACTGTTCCCTGATAATGATTGTGTCTATGTTGGGTACAAAACCGAGAAAATTACCTTTTCCGCCCGGTACGACTATGAGTGGAAGGAGGTGAAAACAAATAGATATTGTATCTATAAGAAATGAGGGATTGTTTGGTGATTAGCCGCTTGGAAACAGGCGGCTTTTTTTGGTTTTAGGGGGTGGCGAAGGTGTACTCCTGGGTGGTAGTTAGTTTGTTGTTGATGTTTAGAGTAATGACGTATTTATAGAGTGTTCCCGGATGGAGACCTTCCACATTAAGAAGATGATTGGTTTGGAGTGTTTGGGAGACGACAAAGGTTTGGTCTAGTCCTTCGGTAAAACGAACTTCGGTTTTGGCGGGGCTTTTGGTGGAGAAAGAGATAAGAACCTGGGTGTTGGAAATAGGAGTAATTAGGGGAGCGGTAAGAATATCACCAGCTTTGACGCGAGATTCTTGGGAAGTGCCTAGTCTTTTGGTAACGGTCGGTATGACCGCAATGGCGGTAAAAACAATAAATAGGGGGATGATGACAGCGAAGGCCGATTTTAGGGGGATGCCCCAGAGTTTGTGATAATAAATCTTGGCCTGTTGGGCCTTTTTGAAATTTAGAAGCTGACCTTTGGGGAAAAAGTCGCCATGATTGTTGGGGCAGGTAAAAACAGTAACGGTTTCTGGGACGGCGTCATCTTTGATGCTGGACATGGTTTGACCGCACTTGGGGCAGACCGGGCGAGTGGCCGGAACAGTTTTGGATTTGGGGAGAACAGAATCAACATTTTTTGCGGTCTCGAGGGAAAGGAAGTTAGCCATGTAAGGAGGAAGAAAATGACCCCCACAGTTGAGACATTCATTGACAGTTTGAGTATTGCCATCTGTGGTGTCTACAGCAATAAAAGAAAGAGGCTGGCTACAGTGAGGACAAGTCATGAGTTCATTTTAGCAAAGATTGGGTCTGGTAAACTGGATTAGTGAAAATAAAGTTTTTAGGGGCTGCCTCTATGGTTACCGGTTCGTGCTATTTTCTCACCGGAGAGTCGACCGGTTTGATGGTTGACTACGGAATGTTTCAAGGAAAGGCGGAGGAAATGGGTTTGAACTCAGTTAAACCAGACATGGATTTTGATAAGTTGACGGCAGTAGTTTTAACACACGCGCACTTGGATCATTGCGGAAGACTGCCTTTACTTCTCCGTTATGGTTTTAGGGGGCCAATTTTTATGACTGAGGCAACTAAAGCACTGGCGGAGTTGGTACTATATGACTCGGCAAAGATAGCCAAAGAGGAAGAATTAAGAGTAGTACTGTATACCGACGAAGACGTTGAAAAAATAATGAAACAGGTGCAGCTGGTGGAGTATGACAAACCCTTTATGGTGGGTGAGTTTGAGGTGACATTGATGGATGCCGGACACATCTTGGGATCGGCAACGGTACTGGTTCGTGATACAAAAACCGGGAAACGAGTTTCTTTTAGCGGAGATCTCGGAAATACTCCGGAACCATTACTCGATCCAACACACTGGGTGACAAAAGCAGACATATCAGTAGTCGAATCAACTTATGGAGATGAAATACACGAAAGCCGAGACGAGGTAGAGGAACTGGCCAAAATTGTGGCTGAGGCGGAAGCCGAAAAAGGGACGGTAATTATTCCCTCCTTTTCTTTACAGAGGGCCCAAGAAATTTTATATATTTTTGATCAACTTAAAAAACAGGGAAAAATGGCAGAAGAAACACCAGTATTTTTGGATAGTCCGATGGCAATTAAAGCGACCGAGATTTTTAGGGATTTTCCAAATTTATATAATCGAAAACTGGAGACACAGGCTAAAACAGATGATCCATTTGATTTTCCCGGTTTAGTTTTGAGCGATACAATCGAAAAAAGCAGACAAATAAAGAATATGGTGGGAACGAAAATAATAGTAGCAGGAAGCGGAATGATGACTGGGGGGAGGGTTATTCACCACGTAGTTTCGTTTTTGGGCGAGCCCAAGACACAACTTGTTTTTGTAGGTTATCAAGCTGACGGAACCATGGGTCGTTTGATAAAAGACGGCGTAAAAAAAGTAAATGTATGGGGGAACGAAGTCATAATCAGGGCAAAAATAAAAGAGATTAAGACAATGAGTTCACACGCCGATCAGGGTCAGATCTTGACATGGCTTAGCAAGATGGAAGGGTTGTCACACGTGATCCTGACCCATGGGGAAGAACTACCAAGATTGGTTTTGGCGGAAAAGATAAGACAGGATTTACCAGGCGTAAAAGTTGATCTACCTATGTTACATGATGAAATTGAAATCTAATATGAAAAAGGGAATATTTGGTCTTTTGGGATTATTGGGAGGTATTTTAATAGTGAAAAGTGTTTGGGCATATGATCTAACCTTGACTAGTGTAGGGGTATTATCTACCTTGGGAACAGACTATAGTGTGGTGAATTACACCGGAGGAATACCGACTCTCACAGGAACGGCGTCACCAAGCGCTCAAGTTGGAGTAAAAATTAAGACTCTTTTAAATTACACGACGGCTAGTACCAGCGGAGTGTGGCAGTTCGTGCCTGCTTCTTTGGATCAAGGAGACAACCTGATCATAATTACTTCGGGGGTGCAGAGTATTTCATTCACCTTGAAGTTTAATTCAACGGCTTCGGCGTCTGTGGCAACTCCGGCAGCTCTACCCGATGAGTCTGCCTTACCCGATGCCGGGGTGTGGGAGTACTATATTCCGGTGCTTGTTGCGGGCATGGGGGTGTATTTCTTGGGGAGATTTGGAAAGGATCGGATGCAAAAATGGGAAAAGGGTGATTAAATATGTTCTCTTATGACAGCCGAAGGAAAAAGAGTAGAGGTATTTTTTGATATTGAGACAAAGAAATTTTTTGATGATATTAACGCGAGGAAACCGGAAGATCTGGGGATATCTATTGTGTCGGCATATAGGCGGGAGATAGACAGTGATCTTAAAGAGTTAAGTGGGGAAATGAAAAGTTTTTGGGAGGAGGACTTTGATCAGATGTGGAGCTGGTTTGAAGAAGCAGACAGAATAATTGGCTATAACAGTTTGGGATTTGATGTTCCGGCAGTAAACGGAGTTTATAAGGGCGACTTTACTAAATTGAGGCATTTTGACGTGATGAAAATTATCAAAGACGTTTTTGGACATCGGGTAAAACTGGATTCAGTGGCCAAGGAATGTCTGGGACAGGGAAAAAATGCTTCGGGGGCAGATGCGGTGATGTGGTGGGCAAAAGGGGACAAAGAAAGTTTGGCTAACTTAAAAAAATATTGTGAAATGGATGTTGAGGTAACGAAGGGTGTTTATGACTTCGGGATGAAAAATAAGAAGCTGAAGTTTATTGACCATTGGAATGAACCAAGGGAAATCGAAGTGGATTTTTCCTACCCGAAGGAAGAGACCTTCGGAAAAATAGAGCAACAGATGGGATTGTTTTAACTTGACAGGGATATTGTCAGTGTTACACTAATGATATGTATAAAATCGGAATTGTAGGATACGGATTTGTAGGCAAAGCAGTGGAGTATGGATTTAAAGAAGGAAACGAGATTTATATTTATGACAAGTTTTTGCCGAAGTTGCCTTTGGATGAAGTAGTAAAGAAGTCAGAAGTCATTTTTGTGGGTGTACCAACGCCAATGACTAAAGAGTACAAAAAAATTGATTTATCGATTGTGGAGGATATAACGGCGGAAATAGTAAAAATTGCCAGAAAAAATAAGGTTGAACCAATTATCGTGTTGAAGTCGACAATCGTTCCCGGAACAACCAGGAGATTGATGAAAAAAATGAAGTATCCGAGAATGGCCTTTAACCCAGAGTTTTTGACTGAGGCAAACTATTTAATGGATTTTGTGAATGCAGACAGAGTAGTGGTGGGCGCAGATAACAATGAAGTAAAACAATGGGTGGTGGATCTTTATCGAGCAACCTTTCCCAAGACGCCAATTTTTGAGACCGATCCGACAACGGCTGAAGTGGTGAAGTATATGGCCAACACTTATCTGGCTACGAAGGTTGTTTTTGCTAACGAAATGTTTGACCTGTGTGAGAAACTAGGGGTAAATTATGGGGAAATGAAAAAGATGGTGGTGGCAGACAAGCGTATTTACGACTCGCATATGGACATTACAACCCAAAGAGGTTTTGGAGGGAAGTGTTTCCCCAAGGATACGGTGGCTCTGTTGGGTCTGGCTCGCGAGTTGGGGGTAGAGTTGTCGGTAATTGAAACTGCCTGGAAAAAGAATTTGAAAATCCGCAAGGTGCGAGACTGGGAACTAATAGAGGGTGCGGTATCCAAGAAATAGGTGGCTGAATGAGTGTACTTGGAGTATAATAGTCCAAGTATATGTTTACTCTTACTAAAAAGGCCGATTATGGTCTATCAATGCTTTCTGTTTTGGCTTTGCGAGGTCGAAAAGGACGCGTCAATTTGAAGGAGCTAGCCGAGATGGGTATGCCCAGAGCGTTTATGAGCAAGATCGCGGCTTCTTTGGTAGAAAACGGGATACTTAATAGCAGAGAAGGTAGAGGGGGTGGATATGGACTGAATTATGAACCAAAAGAAATTCAGATACGTGAAGCGCTGGAGGCAATTGAAGGAGAAGTGGAGCCGGTGGCGTGCGATGGGTGTCCAGTGGAGGGTGGTTGTGGTCAGATAGGTTTTATGGATAAGTTGACCGAGGATATCAACGGACTGCTGGAAAAATATACTTTAGAAGATTTAGCCAAATAGAATGTTGAAAATAGAAAATCTTAAAGTAAGAGTTGAAGAAAAAGAAATTCTCAAGGGAGTTGATTTGTCAATAAATGAAGGAGAAGTGGTGGCGCTGATGGGTCCTAATGGATCGGGAAAATCGAGTTTGGCTTCAGCAATTATCGGGAATCCAAAATATGAAGTGACAAAGGGGAAAATTACTTTTGAAGGTAAGAACCTTGCTGCACTTACTCCCGATGAGCGAGCCAATAGAGGAATTTATTTGGCCTTTCAGTATCCTGCGGCTATTCCTGGAGTGACAGTACGTGAAATGCTTCTTTCCGCGTTGCGCGCTAAAAATAAAGAGGTAATAGTGTCGGCTCTGGATCTTAAGAAAACGGTAGAAGCAGAGGCAGAGAAGCTGCACTTGAGCCCTGATCTGTTGGGTCGTGGCTTGAACGAAGGCTTTAGCGGCGGGGAGAAAAAGAAAATGGAGATTCTGCAGATGAGAGTATTAAACCCTAAGTTGTTAATAATGGACGAGATTGATTCGGGTCTCGATATTGATGCTTTGGCCACAATTGCCCAGAATGTTGCCGAGATGGTTAAAGAGCAAAAAATGAGCGTTTTGGTGATTACTCACTATCAGAGAATTTTGAATTACTTGACTCCCGATGTCGTGGCGGTAATGAAAGATGGAGTTATTGTGGAACAGGGAGGAAAAGAAATAGTCGATCGATTAGAAAAATCAGGGTATCGATAAATAAAATGCGATACGCCAAGAAGGAGTTTAAACCAGAAGTAATAGTTAAGGAGTTCGATGAGTCGTATAAATTGGGAAAGTCAGACGACATTGCTTATTCATATAAAGGGGAGAGGGGTTTGGACGAAAAATTAATTCGTGAGATTTCGGCGATGAAAGAAGAGCCTGAGTGGATGCTGCAGAATAGATTGGCGGCTTACAAGGTGTATTTATCTAAACCGATTCCTACCTGGGGTGGAGATATGTCACCAATTCATTTTGAAGATATTTATTATTATTTGAAACCTGCCGTAATTGGGAAAAAATCTTGGAAGGATGTGCCGACTTCAGTAAAGGAAACTTTTGAAAAAATTGGAGTGCCTCAGGCCGAACGGGAGATGCTTGCCGGAGTAAAGGGGCAGTATGATTCGGAAGTGGTTTATGGATCTTTGAAGAAAACCCTTTCGGCAAAGGGAGTACTCTTCTTATCAATGGACGAAGCCTTAAAACTTTATCCAGAAATTGTGAAGAAATACTTTGGCACAGTTGTGCCGATGGGAGACAACAAACTGGCAGCTTTGAATACGGCGGTGTGGAGCGGAGGATCGTTTGTTTATGTCCCCGAGGGTGTGGATGTGGGTCTGCCCTTACAAGCGTATTTTAGAATTAATAGCGAGAGTGCGGGGCAGTTTGAAAGGACCTTAATTATTGCTGAAGAAGGCGCAAATGTGCACTATATTGAGGGTTGTTCGGCCCCTTCGTTCTCGTCGGCATCGCTACATGCTGCCGTGGTGGAAGTAATTGTGAAGAAAAAGGCAAGAGTACAGTACACCACAGTACAAAATTGGTACAAAAATATTTATAATCTGGTGACCAAAAGAGCTTGGGTGGAAGAAAAAGGAGAGATGAGGTGGGTGGATGGAAATTTGGGTTCGGCTTTAACAATGAAGTATCCCTCGTGTGTATTGGCGGGAGAAGGAGCACGCGCTGAGATGCTCTCGATTGCTTGGGCCGGAAAGGACCAACATCAAGACACTGGAGCAAAGATGATCCATCTGGCTCCGAACACAACCTCACAAATAATCAGTAAATCAATCAGTAAGAACGGAGGAAGAGCAACATATCGAGGAATGGTGCGGATAAATAAAGGAGCTTATGGATCACGGTCTAAGGTGGTATGTGATGCCTTGATTCTTGATGAGAAAAGCAGGAGCGATACATATCCGACAAATAAAATATTTGAAGAAGATGTGATTTTGGAGCATGAGGCTGTCGTTAGTCGAGTGAGCGAAGAACAACTACTATATCTAATGAGCAGGGGTTTATCGGAGCACGAAGCAGAGGCAATGGTTGTTAATGGCTTTTTGGAACCAGTAATGAAGGAAGTACCCATGGAGTACGCCGTGGAAATGAATAGACTGGTAGGGTTAGAAATGGAAGGGAGCGTTGGTTAAAAATATATGGAAAACTTGAGAATTACTAAACCAGGAAAACACAAAATCAAACTTTCTTTAAATAAAGAAGGGGAAAAACTGGAGTGGTTAGGGATAATCGATGCTAGAGAGTCCGGAGAGTATGAGTTAAACCTGATGATTTCCCATGTGGTGCCGAATACTTTTGGAAGAGTGGTAATAAAGGGGGTGGCGGAAAATGGGGCAAGAATAGCAGTAAAAGGGTTGGTAAAAATAGAGAAACAGGCACAAAATACAGATAGTTTTTTGGCGATGAAAATATTGCTTTTGGATAAAAAGTCTGGCGCGACTGCAGAGCCGGAACTGGAGATTGAGGCCAATAGAGTAAAAGCCAGTCACTCGGCAAGTGTGGGCAAGATTGATGATGAGCAACTGTTTTATTTGAGGTCCAGAGGGATTGAAGAGACAAAAGCTAAAAATATTATTGTTAATGGTTTTATTAATTTCGACTAAAATAAAGTATGTTTGACGTAAACAAAATCAGAGAAGACTTTCCTATCTTAAAG
>CAZWYN010000007.1:0-30596 GCA_964638575.1 uncultured Pseudomonadales bacterium
CGTTTCTTTTTCTTGGGTTGATAGACTCTTTTTGGCATGGTTTTATTTTATCATTTCCGCTAGAGGCGGACAGGGATTAACGGGTTATTATACCTCAATCTTGTTAATTTACAGTATCTCTGTTTATGTTAGGTTTATCTTGAGGTGTGGTAGTAAGGTTCAGTAATGGATTGAAGAAGATTTTGCGGAGATCGGGCACGGTGATATTCTGTGATGTGTTATTGATGGGTATTTTGGGGGTTGTAGATTGTGGATAACGTGATAAAACTGAACTACACCTGCCCGATTATTAATATTTTACGTTATGGAAATTGACGCCAGTCGTCTATGGCAAGCAGTCTGTGGAGAGCTGGTGGTTTCTATGTCTCAAGCTGGTTTTAATGGATTTGTAAAACCTTGTTATATCAAAACAATAACACCAATCGATAACGAGAGAATAATCGTGGAGTTGGCGGCACCGACGGCATACCACGTGCGAACAATCGATGAAAAATATTTCAGTACCATCAAACAAGCGATGGAGAAGATATCACACAAAAAATGCGATGTGGCCTTGGTAGTGGTGGAAGCAAAGAAAAAAGAAAAGGAAACAAAAACAAATTCGAGGACAGAGAAAGAGGAACCAAATATGAATTTGTTTGTTTCGAGTGAACCCGACAAGCAGGTAGGTAATAATTTAAATCCCAGATATCAATTTGAAAATTACGTAATGGGGAGTTCAAACCGCTTGGCTTTCGCTGCCGGAAAGGCGGTGGTGGATTTCCCCGGTACTAGACACAATCCTTTATTTATCTATGGAGGTGTTGGGGTGGGTAAAACTCACTTAATGCATGCCGTGGGACATGAGTTAGTAAAAAAAGGAATTGGCAAGGTGGTTTATGTAACCTCGGAACAATTCACAAATGATTTGGTAGCATCACTTCGTTCAAAAATGACTGATGCTTTTAAAAAGAAGTATCGCCAGGTGGGAGCACTTCTGATTGACGACGTCCAATTTTTTGGAGGAAAGGACTCCACACAAGAAGAATTTTTTCATACTTTCAACGAGTTGACAAATAAGTCGGCGCAGATTGTAATGACCAGCGACCGTAAGCCTCAGGATATCGAAGGTCTTGAAGATAGACTGAAGAGTAGATTTTTGGGAGGAATGGCGGTAGACATTGGTTTGCCAGACTATGAAATGAGGCTGGCAATTCTGCGACAAAAAGCTCAGGAAATTAAAGTCGAGGTTGAGGATGGAGCTTATGAACTAATGGCAAATAACTTTAATACTAATGCTCGAGAACTTGAAGGTACTTTTGTAAAGTTGGCGGTTGGAGCAAGTTTGGAGGAGGGAATTCTGACAAAAGAAATGGTACAACAGACAATGGGGCTGCCGGCGAGTTTTGTGAAGGAAGTTAAGGTGAGACCAATTAAAGTGGTGTCAACAGTAGCCAAGTATTTTGATTACAGAAATAAAGATTTATTAGGGACAAGCAGAAAAGCCGACTTGGTGGTTGCCCGCCATATTGCCATGTTTTTATTACGCGATACTTTGAATATTCAGTTGGAAAAAGTGGGAGAGATTATGGGTGGAAGAGATCACACTACCGTGATGCATGCGGTCGAAAAAATGAAGGCCGAAGTGAATAAAAATGCCAATGTAAGGAAAAAAATAACAGCCATTAAACAGGCGTTATACACTTAGGTATCCACATATTATCCCCAACACGTGGATAACTTAGAAAAAAGTGGATTAATAAGACTAAATTAAAAATCAGTGTTGATAAGGGAATAAAGTTATCCCGAAAATTATCAACAAAAAAAATGAGTTGTTCTGAAAATAACAGTCTTCAAAAACAGAGAAGAACTATAAAAGTATGGATATAACAAACGAAGACAATTTAACAACAATAAATATAGGCAGTGACCAAAGCTATAATCAACAAATCAACAGACGTTATTACTACTGTTACTATTTTAGATTAATATAATAATTAGAAGAAAATTCTATGAAAATAATTATCGAATCAGGAGAACTTAAAAGAACTTTGGGAATTGTGAGCCGAGGTGTGAGTTCAAGACCTCAGTTACCAATATTGTCAGGGGTGATGCTCAAAGCAAAAGATAACGAAGTGAGTTTGGTGTCGACAGATTTGGAAATAAGTTTTTGGCTCAATCTTTCGGCTAAGATTGAAGAAGAAGGAGAAGTAGTAATACCGGCAAAGTTATTTTCGGAGTTGGTGTCGAGTTTTCCTTCAGGGAATGTAAGTTTGTCTGTAGAAAAACACATCGTCAAGATTGAAATAGACGGAATTATTTCCGAAATTGTGGGTCAAGGAGCTGAGGATTTTCCTAGTATCCCGAGAGCGAGTAAGGCTCAGGTAGCATTAAGGAGCGGAGATTTTAGACAGAAAATTGACAGAGTGTGTGTAAGTGCAGCTCGTGATGACACAAGACCAGTATTGACAGGAGTATTGTGGGTGAGTAATGAGGAAAAAGTATTATTGGTGGCGACGGATGGATATCGTTTGTCAGTTGATAGTTTGACTTTGTCAAAAACAGAACTGGAAAAAGAAACAAAATTAATTCTTCCAGCAAGATCATTACAGGAAATTTCGAAGTTGTTGGGCGAAACAGGGGCAGATGATTTTTCTTTAGAGTTTAATAAAAGCAATCAACAGGTTATTTTTAAAGTAGGAGAAATTGAAGTAACATCGAGACTGATTGCTGGTGAGTTTCCTCCTTATCAACAGATAATGCCGAACACTTACTCATCAAGGGTGGTATTTGGTAAAGGAGAGATACTAGAAGGCGTCAAAAGAGCCAGTTTGTTTGCACGGGACAATGCCAATATCGTAAAACTAGAGATAGGAAAAAACAAAGTGGTAGTGAAAGCAGAAAATTCACAAGTGGGAACCAGTGTGAGTAATATTCCAGCAACGACAGAAGGTGATGAAATGACGGTGGCTTTTAATGCCAGATATTTACTGGATTATTTGGCTAGTTGTACTTCGGAAAATGTAATTTGGGAAACTGAAGGTGAACTAAAACCAAGTGTCTTCCGAAATGAAGATGAAAAGACATGGGTACAGGTAGTGATGCCGATTCGGGTTCAGGAGTAGTTTACTTTGAGGCGGGTAAAGCATAGATGCCAGACTGTTGTATGGCATTGGTACCAGTTAGATCCCCTTCAAGAAAATAGATAGGAAGGTAGACATTTTGAATTTGAAGATAACCGATTTGTGATTGGGAGACGGAAAGATCTAGTTTTTTACTGGAAGCTGTTTGAAAATTTACATCAAGATCGGGGGAGGCATTTAGTCTTTGGGCAGAGCTGGCTAATTTTTTAACATCGACAAAAGGATAAATAACTAATTCTTTGCCTAGAGCAACAGAAGTAAAGCCACCAATAATGGAGATACTGTGAATATTTAGGTTGTGATCAAGGTAGAAGGTAAAAACAGCACCAGTTTCCGACTGAGCGAGAACAGGAAATTTGTTAATTGATTGATAGAAAGAAACACGAACAAGATCAGCATTCTCAACTGTTGAAGGAGAAGAATAAATATTAAAAGTTTTATAGTAATCAATATTTTGGTTTATAAGAGTGGCCTCAACATCTTCACCAAAAAGATCCCTGATGATTTTGCGAGTGGCATCAAGACTGTTTTCTGGAGTAAAAGCAGGTCCTGTTTGGG
Organism: uncultured Pseudomonadales bacterium; assembly: GCA_964638575.1. GTDB lineage: Bacteria > Patescibacteriota > Microgenomatia > UBA1400 > MFAQ01 > UBA2277. Next base: position 3,681 of record CAZWYN010000007.1, read on the forward strand.
TAGGAGAGGTATTGGTGGAGTAAATGATGGAGTTGTTTTTGGTGTTAATAACAAGAGAGTGCTTACTGTTTGACCAGATGGAAATGTTGATGTCTTTGATAGCGACCTTTTGAGAATTTGAGAAGCCGAGTAGGGAAGGAAGTTTGTTTTGGTTTTCAACTGAAGTTAAAGGTGAAATGAGAGAGTACTCATAAAGCTTCTCGGGTACTTGAGGATCTTGAACCCCGTTCCACTTGATACTTAAAACTGGGGTAGGCAGGGGAAAAGTAGTGGTGGAAGTAGTGGTAACAAGAGAAGAAATAAGGGGTTCACTACTTGGAGATTTTTTGGTTTGTAAAACACCAGTAAAGGCGTTGATAACAATAATTAAAATGATGACAATGGCAAGAATTATTAAATTAGTTCGGAGTTTTGATTGGGTGAAATAGTTGAGAATGTTTTTCATATGGTTATAGCTATATTAGTTAGTATAAACCTGAGGTCTATTGGAACAGCTGGTTAAACCAGGATAAAGCTCACCGATGGGACAGTTTTCGGAAAGTTGAATTCCACCTGCAGGACACTGGTTGTAAAGAAGGTCTTTATACTCATAGTGAAGATGAGGTCCTGTTCCCGCGGTACCAGTGGTTCCTAAAATAGAGCCAATTTCGACACTACCTCCAATGGCGACATCGATACTGGTGAGATGAGCATAAACGACTTTAAAAGCGGTGCCATCTTCGAGAACAGAATCAATGATAAGAATGTCGGTGTTGAGATATTCCGGTGAAAAACCGGCGAAACTAACAACACCAAAAGTGGTACTGATGACGGGAGTACCAATGGGAGTACCAATATCGATAGATTGATCATAACCGGTGTTGCCATGAGAACCTTTTCCACCAGGGCCTTGGGTGAGAATATAACCTTCACCAACAGGCCAGGTGTTAGGACATCCTGGAAGAATTGTGCCAGTGTAGGCAGTTTTAGGAGTAGATTCAAGTTGAACTAGAGTAGATATCAGGGGAGCAACAACAATTGAAGTGATGTAAAAGAAAAAAACAACAATAGTTCCGGCAGTAATGATACCAACAGCGGAGCTGGCGGCAATAACGGTAGTGGTGCCGATGCCGGAAAAGAAAGAGACAACTCCTCCTGCAAAAGAAGCAAAACCCATGGCGGGGACAGCTAGGACGTCACGAGTTTTTACTTCTTCGCCATAGACAGATTTTGCGAGGGCTTTGGTAAAACCAACAATTTTTTCGCCGACCCAAAAAGAAATATCAATTAAGATAGCGAGAAGGATTCCGAGTCCTGGAATGACATTAGCGGCTTGGGCACCGGTTTCAAGGGCAACCTTGATACCAACTTTAGCACCAACTTTAACGGTAGCTTTGGTGGCGGCTTGTTGAGCAAGTTTTTTAAGAGTTTCTTTGAGACCATTTTTGAGAAGTATTTCGGCTCCTTTTTTAAGAGTTTCGTTGGTAAGGCGTTGAACTAACTGCCTGGTAATAAACTCGCCGGCTTTTCGACCCGCCCAAGATCGTAGAGATCCCCAAGGATCTTGAATAACCCGAAAGACAGTACCAAAACCTCCAGGAATTTTATCCGATACCTTTCCAAAAAATTTTGAAACAGAACTAAATGTTCTACCAATTCCAGTAGAACCCCTGGAGATCTCTTTTCCTAAGGGGGAAAGGGAGATCTTTCTAATTTGGCTACCGGCAGAATCAAAAATATCTTTGCGAGTGGCGTAAAGTTTTCCCAGAGATGAGTCGGGATTTTTTTGGGCAAAAAGGCGAGCTTTGGTGAGAAGTTGAGGAGTAAGTTCTTTGCCATATAAAAGAATGGCTTGTGGAGATAAAACAGAAGACTGAGTTTGAGGAGTGTTGAGAAGACTGGCAGCATATTCGGCCTGGTAGCCGGAGTTAGGATGGAGAACTCCCGGAAAATTTTGTCGAAGGGCATCTTCAAGAAGATGGGCGTCATCCATGGGGGTAGGGATATGGGGCCTAACACCATTATTTTCGAGATTGTTATGAATTGAGGTAATGTTTTTGTTGGCCAGTTCAATTTGATCAAGGAGATCGGAATCCTGGGAAAGTCTTTTTTTACGGCTTTTTTCAAAGTCTTTGAAAGAATCTGTTTGTTTGGTTATTAAATCGGTAAGTTGGGTCGACTGAGATTCTATTGAGGAAGAAAGCTTTTCATTTTCGGCAAGAAGATTTTTTATTTCAAGAGACAATTTTTCCCCTTCTAATTTGGGTAGAGAGGAAATTTCATCTTGAAGATTAATAATTCTTTGTTCGTTGTTGGAAATTTTTGTTTCAAACTCGATAGTTTGATTGTTTAGGGAAGTTACTTCTTGGTAGATGATGGAAATAAAACCTCCGGGAATGGTAGCGAGATTAGTTTTATCCGATTCTTCTAAAGAAGAAACATCAATTTGGAGGGTAGAAGCTTGAATTGCCGTGTCGAGATCTCGGACACCAACTAGATTAAGTTCGACTGCCGAGGAAATAATTTGCTCTTGCAGTTTTGGAGAGAGTTTGGAAAAACCAACATAAGTATGAGCAACTTGTTTGACGGCGTTGAAGGAGGAATTTAAAGCTTCCTTTTTGGATTCTGATTTGGGAGAGCCAAGAGAAACGAGAAGATCATCGACTTGCTTAAAATTTTCTCCCTGAGATTGTCTTCTTTCTTGGCTGGCCAAAGCAAGGTTTTTAATTTTGGAGTGGGCAATGGCGATTTTGACTTGTTCGGCAACTGTTTTCTGAGGATTTGATTTAATTTCTTCACTTTCCAACAAGGCAAGATTTTGTTGATATTCGGCTACCAGAGCTTCAATTTCCGGAGGAATTGAAGTCTCTTGTTCTTTGGGGGGTTCCTTTTTAGTTACTTCTTTTTTTTCTTTTTCCTCCTTCCCCTCTTGTTTTTCAAGGTCGGCGATGTAGTCGGTGACAGCAGAGATAGGAAGGTTCCTGAGAAATTTGGAGTAGTTGTTGATGAAAAAATATTTCTCACCGAAGTATTTTTGAGCAATGGAAAAGATTTTCAAATCGTCTTTGGTAAGAGATGATTCCTCTTTTTGAGAAACAAGAAGATCAATTACTTGATAAAGCTGCTGGGTAACGATGTCTTTTCCTGATGCCATGAATTAATTTAAGTAGCTTGTTGTTTGCGAGCTTCGAGAATTTCCGAGGGTTTGGTGGTGGCCAGAGCATGCTCGTCGGGGGAGGAGATAACTCTTATGGCGACATGATTTTGTCCGGCGAAGAAAATGCCTTCACCAACACCGGCCGAAACCAAAAGCTGTTTTTCTCCCTGGGAAAGATAAAAGACTTCGGCAATTTGATTAATAGCGGCGGAAGATTGTTTTAGGAGAAATTTGAGAGCAGAGTTGGTAATGATGGCTTTGCCATAAGGAGAGGCCAAAAAGTCATCGACATTTTGAGAAATGACGGTGACTCCAAGATAGTATTTGCGAGCACGTTTGACAAAACCTTGGAGAATTTTGGCAGAGTCTTCAAAACGCATAAGATACCAAGCTTCATCAACAACAAGCATGCGTTTCCGAAGATTTTTGCGAATTTCGGTCCAGACAAAATCAAGAATCATAAACATAACAATCGGACGAATTTCGTCAGCGATATCGCGCAGGGAAAAAACGGTTATTGGAGTATCAATGTTGATATTTGATTGTTGATCAAAAGTACCCTTGATACTGCCCATGACGTAGCGTTCGAGTCTGGCGGCCAAGACTTTAGCCGTCTGGTCCTCCATGCCAATGATGGTGCGATAGAGGTCTTCCATGCGAGGAGGTTCTTGAGTGTGGGTGACGGGATCGTCGGTAATATTTTTTTGACGATAGGTGAGAACTAAAGCACGATTCATGGTGGCTTCTTCCATAGGAGACATGGCACCAATCATAATTTTAAGAAGAGACATAAGAAAGAGATATTTATAACCCATTTCATCTTCAGTACTTTCCGCAGGACGAGCAATTTGAAAAGGATTAATTTTATGTGGAGAGCTGGAAGAAAAGGAAATGTAGTTACCACCAATAGCTTTGGTAACCATTTCATATTCGTTTTCCGGATCAAGGATAATAATTTGGGTGTCAAACATAAGAGAACGGAGAATTTCCAATTTAACGGCATAGGATTTTCCGGCGCCAGCCGTAGCCAGAACAAGCATGTTGGCATTTTCCAGAGAGAAACGATCAAAAATTATTAGTGAGTCGTTATGGGCGTTAATGCCGTAAAGAATTCCTTGGTTGTCGGAGAGTTCGGAACTGGTAAAGGGAAAGGTGGTGGACAGAGCGGTGGTGTCCATGTTTCGGGTAATCATTAATTTGTCTTTGCAGTAGGGAAGAGTAGTTTTGAAGGCGTCCTCCATGGAAAGAGAGGCAACCTTACTGATGATCAGAAGAGAAGCAAGCATACTTTGAACCTGAGAGGTAACAGTATTGAGTTCTTTTTCGGACTCGGCGGAGATACTAATGTAAAGAGAAAACTGGAAAAAACGTTCGGCTCCTTTAACAAGTTGGGCCTGAAGTGACTTGGCATCTTCAAGGGCGGCTTCCGTGGCAGCTTGGGGAATACGACCCCTCTCAATGTCGGTGTTGATCTCGGCTTCCATCTCGGCTAGACGGCGTCTGAGATTGTCTAAAGTATCTTTGGAGTCACTAGGATAGACATACATAGAGATATCGAGAGAGTGGTTGAAGTTTATTAGAGGGGCGAGCCAGTTGGCTGAAACATAGCGAGGATAGCCGGTGATAAAGAGGGTACGAATGTAGTTGTCATCAATTTTTATAAAAGAAAAATCAACTTCGATGGCCGAAGGGGCTAGGACATCCTGGATTGAAGCGGCGTTGGAAGTATCTTTGATGGCCGAAAGAGGAGCCCGTGGTTTCTTTTCCGAGGACGCGACAGAAGATGCCGGTGCTGCTGGTACAGTTTCGGTCTTTTTGGCACCAAGAGAGAAGAGATTTAACCCCATGATTTAAGTATAACCTAAGGTCATTAATTAGGAATTAGCGGGGATATTAGTGGAAGTTGAGTTTATGGTGGATGATCCCTGATTGTAAATGGTGTAGAACAAGGTGACGAGTTCATTGGTGGTGAGCTGAGAAGCCTTGAGACCAATCCGAGCAAACTGTCTAATTAAATGGTCTCGACGAGGATAAAGAATGGTAGAGGCCTTTTCTTCTATGTAGACAAGATCAAAGGGTGGTTTTTGAGGAGCTTTGGCAAAAGGATTAAAGGATGATTTAGAGAGACCGAGTTCAATAGAGGAGAAGGGAATAATAATATAGAATTTCTTTTCCAAAACACGATTTTCTTTAACCAGAGATTTAACAAACTGACGGTATGCCAGAAGCTGTTCCTTTATTTTTTGTGAAGAGACGGATTGAATACGGGTATCAATAAGGCCAAGGTAGTCCGAGATGTTTTTCCTTTGGGAACGGACAAGAATTTGAATTGGGAAAGAGAGAGAGTTTAGGAGACCGGCATAGGCATAGATGGTAGCATCCTGTTCTTCTTCGGAGAGAAGATTGAAGTTTATAGCCGTAGTTTTGAGAACCAGAGCGGCCGAACCATCTTTAAGGAAGACGAGGTGGTCCTTAATGGCATAGATATCGAGGTGTTCCTGGGTGGAGGCTTTGATGTTGTCGGGCATGTTTATTGGGCTTGGATTTTTAGAGGTTTAACAATTTCCCCGGTGAGTTCTAAAGAGTAAGGGGCAAAAGAAAAACCTTCTTTTTCGGCAAGAATTTGAAATAGACCGGAGTCTAGAGGACGAGCAAACATAAACTGTCCGAGCTTGTTGCTTTTAGTGGCACGAAGAGTGAGGTTGTCTTTTTTGATTTCGACTAAAACAGAGTCGAGGATGTGGCCGGTGGGAGTCAGGGTAAGTCCAACTAAAGTATTAGGCGTAGTGGGGGTAAAAGGAATAGGGAGGTTGACCGTAGGGGCGGGAATTTCCGCGACAGTGACGCTTTGGGCTGGAGGTAAGGGCTGAGAGGCGGTTGTTGGTTCCGGAATGACGTCTGTTGGGGTAGCAACCGTTTCCGTAACCGGGGCAGTTACCGCTGGTTGGGTAGTAGGAGTGGTTGATACCGATTCAGGTTGTTGGGGAGAGATAATGGGAGATGGGGTTATTTCAATACGGGCATTAGTGACCGGTTGAGTAATTTGGAGGTTGTTTTCTTTGGTGGGTACGGCAGTTTCGGTTCCGGCAGTGTTGGCAGGAGTTCTTTTCCAAGAGTATTGGGTAGGTGAGTAGATAGATTTAATAAAAGCAATCAGCCAAATATCGAGAGAACGACCCTGAACAGGAAGAAAAGCCATGCCGATACCTAGAAGAAGAAAAGCAAAGACAATAGGGTATTTGAAAAAGAAAGGCAAAGGGATGCTGTAAGCGATGATGGCAAGAATGATGAAGATTCCAAGAGAGGCAAACTGTTTTAAAGTCATGTCACCAATTAGCCTGAAGCGGTAACTACTGATGTCTTGGGGTAAAGGATGCTGTTGAATGGCCATAGGTCTTCATTTAGTATAGCGAATTTGTGGTAAAAAGTAAGATTGATGATATAATTTAAACAGTTATAGGGTTAAATATATTTAATAAAGTAAATCTAATGGAAACAGGGAATTTTTTACCAAAGCTTGAAGGTGGTGGAGGAAATGAACAAGACGAGAAAGAAAAACAATTTGAGGTATGGATGGGTAAATCTATTACGGAAGTAAGAGAAGACTTGATGAATACCGAAGCTGCGACCGGGAAGAAAATGTCGTTGGTGGAAAAACAGGAAGCCCTAGATAGGGTGGGATATATAAAAAGTTTTAAAGAAGCTGTCCGAAAATCCGGAGTTAAAATTGGTTCTCCAGAATGGAGTAAATTGGTGGAAGAGTTGAGGATATGGAGTGGATATCAAGAAAAGAAGCCAGGGGTTGAGATAACTCCGAAGCCAATAAATGATAGTGATTTGGTAGACCACCCAGAAGAGACAAAAGAAGTTCCTCGGGAAGAGATCAGTCAAAGAGAACTTATTCAAGACAGTGATCAACAGATTCAAAAAGAACTGGACAGAATTATTAGAAGTATTGGACCCGGACCAAACAGAGACGCTTTGGTGCGCGATTTAATAAGTAGAAAAGGATCGAGTGTAGGAAATGACGTTTATAACAACTTGGTGGGGGCTTTGGGTGGTAGTGAAGTGCGGCAACAGGAAAGGTTGAAGATTCCGACAGAACCGACGGAATATAAAAGATTTATTAGACAAAGAGTAAGAGAAATAATTCGTAAAACTGAAAATGAAAATGATTTATCCTTCAACTCGATTGAGAGAACTCTAAAATCTGAACTTGTTTCCGAAATGGGATTTGACCCCTCCAGGGGTGGGGTTGGTCTAGAGTTATATCCAAAGGAACTAGGAACAAGACTTGCTGAAACAAAAAATGAAATAGAACTAGAAATTAAGGCTAGAGTAAATTTGAGGGGTTTACAAATTAAGGAAAATAAATATAAAGATTACGGAGATAAAAATGCGGCGTTAGCGAGTTATATAAGAGATATGAAGGGTGCTGAAGGTGGCGGGGCAAATCCTTCTGTGGTGGCAACGGAAACATATCGTTGGCTAAAAACAGTTGATTCTTTGAATGATCTCGAAGGTGCAACAACGGAGAAAATAGACAAAGCATTTTTGATTCTGCTGGCGTTAGGGGAAACAAAAAGTGTTTTTTCCAATCCGGACGTAGCTGATTTTGCGAGGTTTAGAGCCGGTGAAAAAAATATATATGATCCGGAGTATGACCCAAACATGAAAGAAGAAGCCTTGAATCTTATTGCCCAAAAATATGGAGAAGACGCGAGAGATTTAGCATATCAACTCTTTCAGGCTTATAAAGAAGAAGGAAACTACAACAAAAAACACTATCTTTTTGTTCTTTATAAATTTTCAGAGGCAAGAAAAGATGCCGCGAAGATAAACGTTTTTATTGGTTCCAGACGATTGTATATAGCTGGTCAGGAAGAACCGGGCGGCGACAACAATACCAATAAAACGCATAAAGATGAGATAGATCATCTGGCGCTGTCTCCCCTAAGAGTTGAAGCAAAAATCGGGGTGGATCCTAATGGAAAAGATATAACGAGAACAGATGTTTATTTTGAGAGAGCATTAGGAGGAAGGTTTTTACAGGAGACGGAGTTGGTTAATCCTAGCTGGGTAAAGAACACCCCGGAAATGAAAGCTTTTTCGGGAATAAAAGCAGGAGATAAAGCGAGGGCGGCAATAATTGGTATAGGAACATTAGGGATGGAAAGCGATAAATCAGGGGCAGTATCAAAAGCGGAAAGTTACTTGTCTGATTTGAGAAGGAATGGGCAGGAGCTGGTAGCATCAAAGGTTATTTCTCAGGCAGAGCTTGATGAACAGATGTTTTCCGAGGCAAAGAATGTTTTGTTTGAGTTAAGTATTGATAATCCAATAAATATTGATGATTTATCGACTCAAAGTAGAGATAAGGTTAAATTTTTGTTGGCTTCTAAACTTCCTAACCTCTTGGTAATTTTTGGAAAAATTGTAGCAGCGCCTTCGTTTAGAATAATAAATAATAATGGAGATTTTAGCTATTTAAGAAACAAAGTAGAAAGTTTAAGAAGGCGTACATTCGATGAATTTGAAAAAGGATCAAACAGAGGAGGAATTACCTATTCGCCAGACGACGAAAAACTAGTGGAAAGAGAAAAAAATAGTTTAAAAGTGTTGGCCTTACCGAGTATTCCAGGTGAAGGTTTAGAGAGGAGAACAACGAATATTCCCTTAAAGGTGGTTCAGAGGGTAACGAGCCCTGTTGATAGAATTAGAAAAGCGTTGGGATTCAAGAAGAATTTGTTTTAAGGTCGAAAATATTTTCTAGTTATGAGAAGGTAGACTACACCTTGCTGGTGTAATCGACGACTTTGTTTAAGGTCTTGGCGGCATCTTTAGTACCAGATGGGTTGGAGTTTAGGTTCACAAATTCGGTGGCGCCTTTTAGACCCGTCTTAAGACCTTTTTCGATATCGGAACCATATTTGAACGGAGGAACTTTGAGAGAATCTCTAACGATATCGACATATTTGGAGGCCATAAGAAGAAGGCCAATGCCAAGAAGGGCGAGAAGCCCTCGAGCGTCAAAGCCAAAGCGAGGAGGGGCAATTAGGGGCACTCCGGTTACGCTGATGTTTGATCCGTCAACAAGACTTCTTACACCGTAGAGTCTTTCACAAAAAACTGTTGGCTCGTCGGCGCTACCAGGCTGAAAGAAGGTTCTCATTGGACCAACAATGTCGGTGCAGGTGCCGATTAAAGGCTGAATCATGAGGATATATGAGAAAAGTAAAAATAACATAGTGACGGGAAAGACAGCAAGGTTAGCCACGATTCCTCTAAACCAAGTGCCTATGGCCTTTGATCCGGGAAGAGCATTACCCAGAAGGACGATTGGTCCGGTAATTAAAGAGATAACGACGGAAATAAAAGCACCAATTAATTTGATAAATAGTTTTCCATAGGAGATGAGAACGGCGAGAATGACAACAATCATAATAAGTAAACCCATACTAGTAAAGAAGCTTACGAGAGTACCCAGTCCAGCACCGATGCCTCCAAAAATGAGATTGAGAACTACAAAAATTGCAGAGGGTGCGGCAACAGATGAGTTTAAAATAAACGAGCCAATCATTCCCCCCCATGAATTTCCGGATGCAAATTTTGCAATATCACCAACATAGCCAAGGACAGTAATATTTTGACTTTCAAGGTAGCCAAAAATGAAGTAAATGATTACCCACATGAGATCATAGACCAATCCGACGATGGCATAGGAAAAAGTAATGATAAGTAAGGTGACGATGAGTTTGGGAATAGCAAGCTGGACAGAGATGACCGTTTTTTGACCAAGGTTGACGCGAAACATCATCATGAAACCGTAGACGATAAAGAAGACTACAAGAGCTAAATAAGCGAGATTCCTGACGGCGATCCAGATATTAAGAAAGGGAGAGAAAGTACTGAAGCCGGTTCCTGGAGAGGTGGCGGCAAGGGCTGAGGGGATTACTTTATGTTTTTGAAGATTTTGAGTAACGTGGGCAAGATATGACTTGGTAGAGACAGGCTGATTTTGAAACAAGAAACTAATCATTTTTCCGGATTCACCAATGAGACCGGTATTTTGATTGAAAATTAGTTTTTGTCTAGCGTAGTCGATGGCAAGTTTTTGTTGTTCCGGAGTGTTGTAGCCTTGAAGCTTAATGGCTTCTAAAATTTCCTTAAGTGTTTTGGAAAATGTTTGGTTGGGATCTTTTTGACCGGAAATCTTTTCGGCCAGATCAAGAATGACGATGTCCGAGAAACCAATTCCTTCCCCAGAGAAAGTGTCGGCGGTACATTTACCAGAGTACCAGGTTTCCAGATTCATCTGGTTACCGGATCTTTTGGCACAAAAATCTTGGAGAGTTTTATCTAGAGTATTATCTTTAGTGATGATGTCGTCGAGTGCCGGAAGGGTTTCTTCAGCATTGATTCTTGGTGCAAAAAAAAGTGAAAGAAAAATGAAGAAAATAATGGTTAGAATTGGGGCAAGGCGACGTAGCATATTCAAAAATTATTATACACGAGTGGGTAGGTTTAAGGCAGAAGATTAAGAGTTTTTATCCATTCCTCGGCAATGTCACGAATATATTTTTTATTTCCCATGGAGATGTGAAGGTCTTTGATGTTGACATTGTTTTCGGTAAGAATGCTAATAACTTTTTCGAAAGACTCTTTGAAAGCAATCATGTTGGGATTTGTGCCAGGATCAGTTTGATTGTAAAGATAGTCCGGACCGAAGATCTCGACTCTTACCGTTTCGGGGGAGTCGTTTTTGTACGAGGAAATAGAGATATCGGTGTTTATTCCAGAAGATGTTTTGAAGTTATAGATATAAATAGGAAGGTTGGGAAGAAGAACTTGTTTGGTTTTGAGGGCAGTGTCGGGGTTTGATTGGTTGAGGAGGGAGGGGGCACCGATTTGACTCTCGGGAATGACAGGTTCCGGTTGGGTTCCGGTTTTGGAACTTAATGATCGGATGAGGATAATAACAATGAGAGTAAGAAGAATGACAGAGCCGATTAAGAGAAAGATTTTGGTTTTTCTTAACATTTTAAGGAAGTGAGTTGTAATAATTTAAAGCGATAGAAAAGGCGCCCGGACGAGTAAAGAGAACCGCAGAGGAGCAGTCGTTATCTTTGAGACAACGAAGGTACATGGTGGCGTGTCTTTGATCAAAACGACTGAGGGGATAGGGGTCGTCTTCTCCTTTGAAGAGAGGAGGACATGAGCCGTAGTTTGAGGCGGGTGGGTTACTGAGACAGTTTGAGTTTCCACCGCCGTTGTAAAAAGAGAAAGCGGTAGTAAGAACCTCAAAGCCGGTTGGACTTCGACCAAGATCATTTTGAAGGCGTCCACGAGCAAAAGCCAACTTGCCAGTAAACTCTTCACCAGCGGCAATTGCCGTTTCCAGAAGAGTGTTGTAAGTGGCACCGCCGTTGTCCGGTTCTGGATCACCAATTTTTCGGCCACTGATTAGAGATTGGCAGGCGTTGTTGCCCGCTTCCATAGAATGAATGGCGGCGAGAATGACACAAGAAACACCGGTTTCTTTTTCGGCTTCGGCATAAACGGCGGACAGTTCCGGGGTAACGAGAGGAATAAAGCTGGTAAGAGGCGAAGTAAGACCAACAGCATATTTAGCGAAGGAGGCCTTGCTACAGGATCCGGTTAGGGGTTCTGCCGAAAGAGCACACTCACCAACAGGGGTAATAACTTTTCGGCCACATTTGGCTGAAACTTGTTGGTCTGAAGGGACAAACCAACAGTTTTGCAGAAGATGCATAGCATCTTGGGCAAGATTGCTTTCGCGGTTGATGGTGTCGGCACCGTCAACAGTAACGGTGGCGGAGGAGATTTCGGAAGTGGCGGAGGTATCAACTGACGGAGCACTAACAAGTTTTTTGGGAGAAGCAGATTCGGAAGCAGAATCAGGGAGAAGCATTTTATAAAAAGAAGGTTGAACAGGATTTAGAATTTTGTCCGAGACAAAATTGATTATTTGTCTGGCGGCTTCGGTTAGGGGAAATTTAGAAGCGTTGGGAAACAAGGGTTTGCCACCAATGATGAGGTCGGTGAGAGTGGTGATATAGGGATTGTTGAAAACGGTAATAGGTTTACCAACAGCGGTGCCGGTGAGTTCGTAAACTTTTTGACCTTTGATAAAGTCACAACCGCCACTACTGTTACAGGAAGTTTCGTTGTTGCTGTAAGAGTTACAGCGATAATAGGCATAACAGTAATAGGAGTTAGGATCTCTACAAACACATTGATCGGGAGTGCTGCTTACCAATTGGGGGGTAGCAGAAACAACAACATTCTGGGTAGTTGTTGGATTATTGGGATAAGTTTTTGGTGAAGAGAGAGATGAACCGTCTGTAGGAGTGAGACAGTTATCGTTGAGTTGGGGATTGGCAGCGATAAGTAAAACCAGGGGATATTGGAAAATTTCATTAAGAGTAGTGGAGTATTTATCAATATTTTTATTGGTCCAACTTGGAGTGTAAAAATCAAAAAGACCAGGGGTTGAAGAAAGAGAAGTTTTGTCGCCCTTGAGACCACTGATGATTGCTTTAAGATAGGGAATATTTTCTTCGGAGACGTTCAGACCACTGGAGATATAACCGCGGGAGTTGTCGAAATTAAAAGGGAGGAGGGCATCATACTCTTCCTGAACTTGAGGATTATCCAGCCCGAGTTTGGTGTATTGATCGTAGTATCGGCCATTTTTCCAACAGTCAATAATAAAGTTATTAACCTCAAGCCCAAAGGTTTTTAAACAGACAGGAAGCTTGTTTTTCCAGGCAGTGTCAACTTTAACCTCATGTTGTTTTTTGTCTTGCCCCACATAGTAAAAAGTATGATTGGTGGTTTTTTCAATAAAATAGGATTTAAGTTGGGCTTGAGAAAGACTGTCGAGCATGCGCCAGTAAGTGCGAAATGATTCTCGAGGGGCCTCGGGGTCGGCTCCGGGACGATCAAAGAGGGCATTAAAGAGATATTTTTGGGCAATTTTGTCAGGATTGGTGTTGTTGAGAGTGGTACTGTCTGGGCCAAGAAAGCCAAGTTGAGCTTCGGAGACATCGGTATTGACAGTGACATTCCTCAGCACAGGTAGTCCTAGGGGAGAGGAGATATTACCAACAAATGTTTCTCTGTAAGTGATTGAAGGAGCGGAAATACAAGTGAGGGGGTAGGAAAGAAGAGCTTCATTTGAGTCGACAAGATTTATACCAATGTTTTCAACATTTTCAACCTTGTCATAACAGGTACTATTGGGTGGATAGACAGTACCATCACAGGGAGTATTGTTTACCGGTAATGGTTCTGGAGTGGGCGTAGGAGTAATAGCAAGAGAGGGTGTAGAAAAGATTATCGAGGTAATCGTAAAAAATAGTGTGGCAAGTAGAAATTTCTTCACTAAAAACAATTATAAACGGATGTTGTCCTCCTAGAGGGTGGGGATGGTGAAAGTAGTAACATCAGTTCCGGTAAATTTGCTGATTAAAACAAGAATCAGCCAAGCAGCAGAAAGAAGAATGAGACCAATAACAGCCCAGGTAAAGGTACTCCAGGCAGCAGCGATGGCTTTAGGGTCAGCTCCGGCGGTAAGAAGACGAATACCGGCAAAAATAATCATGGCGACGGCAGCGAGAGCAAGAAGAGCGGGAACCGGGCTAATAAGATTACTAAAAACACACTCGATACCTTTGATAGTGGCAACACCTTCAGGGGAAACACAATCCGGGTTGATATCTGTCCAGGGTGCGGCGTAGACTTGGGAAACAAGTTGAAAGTTCATAAAGTCATTATATCCTAACAAAAACCCCGGTTGCCCGGGGTTTCTTTACTAATCCTAAAGTACTTAGTAAGGGAGGGGAGGGGTAATATTGCCGGAGAAGATATCAATACCGAAGAAGTAGGAGATAAGTTGCATAAGAGCCCAGGATGCAGCAACGATGGCTAGGCCTACAAGAGCGGCAGTAATACGGTTTCTGGCTGATTCGGTTTTGGATTTGTCGCCACCAGAGGTGAGCCATTCAATACCACCAAGAACCAGGAAGACAAAAGTGAGAATACCGGCGATAATAAAGGCAACTTGAATAGCGGCAGAAATTAATTTACCAACATCGGTGATCTTCATGTTGGCGGGTCTAAGTGAACCGATTTCAGCTGCGAAGACTTGAGGAATTAAAGACATATATTTTTCTTTTTGTTAATTAATGGAGACTGTATTTATTATTATAGTGTTTTCTTTGGTTGTCAACTGCCGACGGGATTGTCGGTGCAAAGTTGGCTAAGATCAATACCAAAGAAATCAAGAACGAGATTGTAGATGGCGTAACTGGCAGCAACGATGGCGAGACCGATCAGGGCATTACTGATCATTTTTTGGGCGGTTTCAACCTTGCCTTTGTCACCTCCTGAGGTGAGCCAGTTAATGCCGCCGATGACTAAGAAAGCAAACGTGGCGATAGCGGCGATAATAAAGGCAACGCTAATAGTGTTGCCAATGAGATTGCCAATACAGGAATAGCCAAAAAAGTTGTCCTTGCTAACTTCTCCGCCAATATCGACGACTTGGTCTGCGGCAAAAACAGAAGGGATTAGTTTAATCATATGTTGCTCGGAAAAACAGGGGCGAGAATATTAATTTTAAAGACGTTTTGTACGAAGATGGTAATGGCGTAGGATGCAATGAGAATGGCGAGACCGATCAGGGCATTACTGATCATTTTTTGGGCGGTTTCAACTTTGCCTTTGTCTCCTCCGGCCGTAAGCCACGAGATTCCTCCCCAGATGAGAAAAATAATGAAAGCAACTCCACCAAGAGTAACGATAGAACGCCAAAGAATAGCGATGTAAAAAGCAAGCCCTTCACTGGGAGTTTTGGAGGCGATATCTAAAGGAAGTGCACGGTTGATGATTTCGTCAGCGTAGACCTGGGTAACAAAAAGATTTTTGATAAAAGCGACCATGGTTATATATTTGGAAATAATATTTTAAAAGGATTGAGAAAATCAATACCAAGGACTCCACCGACGATGCCGGTAACAAAAAGGCCGACAACAATGACGACAAGACCAATAACTCCTTGAGTCATTTGGGCTTGGGCTTCAGAGACTTTGGCTTTGTCACCTCCGGCCGTAAGCCATTTAAGGCCACCTAAGGTAAAGAAAATTACGAAAGCCAGACCACCGACAACGGTGAGGGTAGTAATCACGGAAGAAATAATATTTCCAAGCTGTGTTTTGGTTTCGGAACCACTAACACCGGCGTTTTCAAAACCAAAGGGGCCAATACCTCTAATACCACCGACATCAATATCGGCAGCGTGTACGGATTTGATGATGTTGAGTAATGACATTTTAGGGAGTTACAGATTTAAATTTGGGTATTAGAATGGCAGTAAAATCACCAAAGAGAAGCTGACTGATGATGGCAATAATTACGAAACTAGCGGCGATAACAACTAAACCAATGAGACTCATGGTGATTTTATTTCCGGCTTCCTGAACCTTGGCTTTGTCACCTCCGGAGGTAATGTAGGTAAATCCGCCGATGAGAAATTGCCAAAGAGAAAAAAGGCCGGCAACGATAATAAAGAAACGAACAAGGGTAGTGACAAAGTCACCGGTTTTACCGATATCCGAGGGAATCCCTTCGGGCAGGGAAATGGTACCGACGACATCTTCTGTCGCCGCGTAGGCTGTTTTGAGGAAGGAGTTAAATAGATTGCTGAACATATTGCTTATAAAAATTTAAAACCGAGGATGGCGCCCATGAGCCTGGTAATAAGGAAGGCAGCGACGACAACCACTAAACCAATTATGCCATAAGTTAAAGCCTGTGAAGCTTGAGTTGTTTTGGCTTTGTCGCCACTTGAGGTAATAAGAGAAAAGCCGGCAAATAGGATGGTAGCAAAAGCAACAACGCCGGAGATAATCAAAATGTTGTAAATGAGGGGATTTATCAGGGTAGAAAGAGTGTCTTTGCCTTCACCAACAAAAGGTTCTGCCGGAGCATAAATTGTTTTTAGGTCGATGGCGAGAGCCTCTTTAACTAACATTAATTATTATTTTACAGTAAAATTCGGACATGGTGAATAATTCTTTAGGATATCAGGCAAAGAAAAAGCTGGAAGAGTTGGTAATAAAGATTGATCAAAAATTGGAAAAGTATTGGAACGAGGAGATAGAAAAAGAGTTTGGCTTTGAGGAAGCACAAAAAGGGCTTGTTAAAAAAGTGTTGATGCATGCCAAAGAACACAATTTAAGAGCAGCAAAGAGACTCCGAGCATCCTTTGTTTATTATGGATATTTACTTTCAGGGATAAAGCCGGATGAGGAAATTTGGAAAGTGATGGAAGGTATTGAACTGGTGCAGACAGCTTTGCTGATGCATGACGATTTTATGGATGAAGATAAACTACGCCGGGGTCTGCCAACAACGCACGAGTATTTTGGAGAAGGAGATAAACATTATGGGGAGTCGATGGCGGTAAATGTGGGAGATGTGGTGTTGTGTCTTGGCTACGAAAGAGTATTAAGTTGCGGTTTAGACACGGAAAGAGTTCTTGAGGCGACAAGAATTCTTATGAGGGGAATTACTAACACGGCCTTTGGACAGATATATGATGTCACTCTTCCTAAACTTGGTGAACTGACGGAGGAAAAGGTGTTGGCAGTACACAGAGCAAAAACTTCTATTTATACATTTCAAAACCCTCTAATTATTGGAGGAATACTAGCCGGTCTTGACAAAAAAGTACTGGAAATATTGAAAGAGTATTCTTTCAAGGGCGGAGTAGCTTTTCAGTTGCAGGATGATGTTTTAGGGATGTTTGGAGAGCAAGAAAAAACAGGCAAGTCGGTAAACTCCGATTTGCTTCAGGGGAAAAGTACACTTCTTATTGCTAAAACATTAGAGATGGGAAATGAAACTCAGAAGAAGGCCTTACTTGGGGCCTGGGGAAATAAGGAGGCGACAGGGGAGGCAATTGAAAAAGCAAAGATGGCGATTAAGGAGTCAGGATCCCTTGATTATTCAATAGATAAAGCGAAAAGTTTTGCAAGAGAAGCAATGGAGATTGCGGAGAGTTTGAACAAAGATAATCTGGGTAAGGAAGCGGTGGATTATTTAAAAGGAATTGCAGATTTCATTGTGACACGAGAAATTTAAAAGTTGAGAGCGTTTGAGAGAAAAGGGGAGATAGTATTGGTAAATATGGAAGTACCACGATATTGGAGAGTAATGAAAACAAATACCAGCTTTACCGGGAGGGAAGTTGGAACATATGGGGTTGAGCCAGCCTATTTTAAATACCCAGGAGGGGGGATTGCTTTGCGGGGAACATATGAAGAGATTTACTCGCGTTTTGAAAGTAAAGGCTTCGAACCAGAAGTAATCGAAAAAATCTTATTTAACCTTTTTGGAGCTGTCGCCTCCGAAGCGGCGGTCTCGTTTGAGAAAATCATCAATAGCCAGAGTGAGCTGGTCGGGAGTGAAGTCAGGAAAGAGGACAGGGGTGAAAAGAAGCTCGGAGTAGACAGACTGCCAGGGAAGGTAGCCAGAAAGACGCTTTTCTCCTCCCGTGCGAATAATTAGGTCGGGGTCGGGAATACCAGCGGTGTCTAAGTAAGAAGAAAAGAGAGACTCGTCAATTTTTTCAACGGGAATATTATTAGCTACTATTTTTTTGACGGCTCTTAGAATTTCGTCGCGGCCACCATAGTTTAAGGCAAAGGTGACGGTGATTTTGTGATTTTTGGAGGACTTGGTAATCATCTCCAGAGATTTTTGAGCGATGTCTTTGGGGAAACGATTGATGTCTCCTAAGATGCGTAAGCGGGCTCCTCTTTGAATAAAACGAAGAGCGAGAGAACCAAGAGCAAAGCGAAAAACGTCAAAGAGCCCTTTGAGTTCAGCCTCGTCACGTTTCCAGTTTTCGGTGGAGAAAGCCCAGAAAGTGACATAAGGAATACCAAGATCAACACATTTTTCAATAAGTGGCTCGATGGCTTTTTTGGCAGCTTGTTCGTGGCCTTTGACAGGATCTAGGCCCTGAGCCTTTGCCCAGCGACGATTACCGTCCATAATGATGGCCACATGTTTGAGGGGGAGTTCCATGGTGTTGATTATACCAAAATGAGGCTAAACAAGATTATCGAGGCCGAGTGCTCTGGTGATTAATCGAACAATAATAAAAGCGGTGATTGTCATGATGAGACCGATTAGACCATTGGTGATGCGAGTGGTGGCAATCTGG
Organism: uncultured Pseudomonadales bacterium; assembly: GCA_964638575.1. Classification (GTDB taxonomy): domain Bacteria; phylum Patescibacteriota; class Microgenomatia; order UBA1400; family MFAQ01; genus UBA2277. The sequence goes on from CAZWYN010000007.1 coordinate 22,073, forward strand.
ACCTTTTTGGGGTCGCCGGAGCTCATCATGTATCCCCAACCAGCTATGACCAAATTGGCAAAGAAAATGAGGCCGACAATGATGAAGACAAAGTTTAGGAGACTAAACCCCCCTCCAGTAAAGAGATCGGTAATTTTTGAAGTAAGAGGAATATTGGGAGCGGGGTTCGGAAGATCGGAGATGTTGACATCTGCGGCGGAAACTTGGTTTATAAGAGTCATATTTTTATGATAACCCCGGGATACCCAGGATGTTAATACCAATTAAATTTACTAAGAAAACAGATAAAAGGATAAAGATAAGACCAATAATGGCGGAAGTGATGATTTCACTCCCGGTTTTGAGTTTGTCCGGCATACCGGCAGAGGTGGTGACGATAAAGACACCATAAAGGATGAGAGCAAGAGCAATACCGCCTCCAAGGCCAGTGGCTAAACGGAGAATAGAGGTAATGAGATCGTTGCCGGAGCCAACTTTGATACAACCAAGGGCGGTGCTGATACCACTACTTTCGTCTCCTTGAATACAAAAGGGATCGGCAGCGGTAGGAATAATTTTATTGTAAATGGGACTTTCACACTCGTAAGTTGTTCCGTCAGCACTTAAGCGACAACCTTCTTTAGTATGATCAACAACACACTCTAAGTTGGTTTGACAAGTTGCCGCAAAGGATTTGGTGGAAAAAAGAAAAACAAAGGTAATTAGTAGTAGGGGGATGGCAAGGAGTTGGCGTTTCATGAACAACTCAATTTTATCACGATGGGTTAAACTAGATAGAGATGAAGTGGAGATATTTACTGGTAGTTGTAATAGCTTTTAGTTTTTTTGCCGGACTGGTTTCGGCGGAGGTGGATTGTGGAGAAGATACCAGCTGTATTCAAAAACAAATTGATGAACTGAATATTTTATTGAACACCAATAAGGGTGAGGCCAGTAAAATTCAGGCAAAATTAAAATCGATTCAGTCTCAGATAAACACGGCGACGGCAAAGTTGAAATTGACCGAGGCGAGTATCAAAGACAGAAGTGAGAAAGTTTCAACGCAGTATTTAATATTGTCCGTAAAAATTAGGGAGATGTACATGAGACTTAGGTCACAACCTTTGTGGATCAGTCTGTTTTCATCAATGAATATGGGAGAGGTGCGAAGAGAGTTGGCATATCGACAGGATAGTAACGAGGCGGATAAACAGATGATAGTAAGTTTGGTTTCCGAAATAGGGAAACTGGAGGCAGATAAAAAAGCGCTTGAAAAACAGAAAATGCAGTTGGCCAAGTTGCAAGCAGAGTTGGACAAGCAAAATACGGCTTATCAGGCAACAATTAAAGATCTTTCATCACAAATTGCAACACTAACAGCACAACAGCAGGCAATTATTTCTGCAAGAAGCGGAAGTTATATCACTGGAGTTGGATCAGTTCCTGTTTCTGGAGATTATGATGCGACAATTGCGGGATTTAAAGAAAAGGCTCCTTCAGGGTCTTTTGCTGTTTTTACTTTTGGGGCTTTTACCCATCGAAATGGAATGAGCCAGTATGGGGCAAAGGCGAGAGCCGAAGACGGACAAAATTACAAAACCATATTAAAAGAATATTATGGAAAAGAACCAGTACAAAAAGACACCGGAGGAGATATTAAAGTGAAAGGAAACGGAACGTTGAATTTCGAAGAAAAATATTTATATGGTATAGCCGAGATGCCTGACACCTGGCACAAGGAAGCATTGAAGGCACAAGCCGTAGCGGCGAGAACTTTTGCTTATAAGAATTACAAAACACAGAATAAAGAAATATGTACAGATGAATCTTGTCAAGCCTTCAGTTTGTCAAAAGCAAATAATCCGCCACAAGCATGGAAAGAGGCGGTTCAAGAAACGAGAGGAATGGTTTTGGAGGATATTAGCACACAATATTCAGCAATCGCTGGTGGATATTTAAATACTTCTGGTTGGGATACAACTGATAAATCGGGAGGTGGAAGTTGGACTTCAAGAGCTTGGGAATCAAAAGCCAATGCCCCCTGGTTTTATAAAGCATGGTATAGAGAAGTGAAAACCTCTGGAACAGGAAGATATAGCGATAGCAATAGCGATTGTGGCAGAAAACCTTGGTTGTCACAGGAAGAAATGGCCGACATTTTGAATACGTATTTAGTACGTAAAGATAATTCAAAAGGGGCAGATTTATCTAGACTGTTACCGATAACTTTAAATAATTGTTATTTATACAAAGACGGCGGGAGAATAACAGGAAATCCATATAGCATGGAGGAGCTTAAATCAGTTACAAATAGTCCCGTCACAATAATAAATAATGTGACGACGAGAAATAATAGTAATGGACAGACAACTGAAGTTATATTCGAGACAAACAGAGGGAGTATTTCAATGTCAGGTTCAGAGTTTAAGGAAGTATTTAATATCAGAGCTCCTGGTTATCTGGCTATTCATCAGAATAGTTTTACGTTTATCAACATTGAAAAAAAGTAACCTAGTGTTTTGATACAATTGGATTATGCCTGAGATATTTGGAGGAAATAAGAGTGAAGATATTCAAGAGGTGAAGGACTTGGAAAAAAGCGGAAAGTTTAGAAGCTTGTTTGGTTCTTTTGTGGTGACCCCTCCCAAAACGAGATTTGAGTCACAAGACAGTGATGAGAAAATTGTAATACTGGGGAGAAGACACTTCATTACAAACTTGAAGTGGCTGGCCCTGGCCTGTTTTGCGATTTTTGTACCGATATTTTGGGGAGAGTTTCCGATGGTTAAGGCTTTAAACACAAACACGAGTTTTGCTTTGAGTATTGTCTGGTACTGTGCACTACTTTTCTATGTGATCCAAAACTTTGTCTTGTGGTTTTATAACGTGTACATTGTGACAAACGAGAGACTGGTAGATGTGGACTTTTTTGGACTTTTGTATAAAAACATTAATGTAACTCAGATTGCAAAAGTACAAGATGTTAACTATTCACAAAAAGGAGTTTTCGCCGGTTTTTTTAACTACGGTGACGTGGTAATTCAAACTGCTTCGGAACAACGGTCAGATGATAGAAGTGAGAGGTCTGCTTTTACTTTTGACCATGTGGCAAACCCTGACTTAGTGGTTAAAATTATTTCCCAGTTGATGGAAGAAGAACAGGATAAGTATAAAAGATAATTATGGAAACAATACTTGAAAGCCAAATAACAGTGAGTTTGATAGTCGGAATAATGGCAAAGGTAATGATGGTGCTGTTGCTTCTTATGGCTTTGGTAATGATTCGTCAAACCAGCCTAATGGATCGAGTAATTAAACTACCGGTTGGAGGGAGTATTAAGACCTTTGTTTGGAGCTTTTTTGGCCTGCTGTTGCTTCTTACTGTTATAGTAGTATTAGTGTGAATACCAGTCTAGGTATCAATTTTTTCAGGACAGTTAACGAAGAGGGTTCAAATGGTTGGGCTCAGGTTTATGCACGAATTCCGTTTGATGATTACGAACTTTCAGAAAAAGGAGCTCTTTTTGGGGTAGTTTTGAGTAAACCTTCCGAAAATTGGGCGGACAAGGAAGCCGAGTTAATGGAGTGGGTGGACGAGTATTTTAATAAGGCGGAAACCGGTGGTGATTTGATGGGCTTTGCCGGAAGTTTTAAAGAAAATTATCCTGAGGTAGAAGGAGCTTGGTTGTGGATTATACCGAGACCAAACGGGAAAAGAGAGATCAAAACTGTGCGCTGGGGTTTGTCCGGAGTGAGTCTTTTTAGAGGAGGTAAAGAGTACAACCTAACGACAGAAGAAGGAAAGGTCGTAAGAGGTATGGCCGAGGCAAAAGACAGATTGACAATGTGGTCAGGTGAGTTGGGAGAGTATCTAAAAACCGAAGAGATAATGACGGTGGATGAGGAAAAGGTTTTGAGTATTGGTAATAGACTGACGGAGTCCCGAGAGGCAGCAGCCGGATTATTTTTTGATTTTGTTAAACCACAAACGGTATTGGTTGCGGAAAAAGCTGAAGAAGATGAGGAAAGTGTACTTGCGGTTGAGGAAATAATTGAAAAGCCAGAAGCAGAAAGGGAAACTCTTTACAGGCCGGGGCAAGAGGAGGACCTGGCCGGAGAAGAGTTAATTGGGCCAGTTAAGGCAAAGGATAAACTCTTAAATTGGTGGAGAAAAATTAAACCATCAGGGAGGGAAGATCTTCGGGTAGATCGCGAAGGGGGACAAAAAAGGAAGAAATGGGCCGTTTTAATGGGGGTTTTATTTCTAATCTTGTTGGCGGTAAGTTTGGTGACCGGATCGATAAAAATTCAAGCCGATAGAGAGGCAAAAAAATGGAAAGAGTTTTCCGAACCAATAATGAGTAATGTCCAGGAAGCCCAAGATTTGGTGAAGATTAACCCATCTGGGGCAAGAAAATTGATTGAAGACGTAAGAAAAACTTTTGATGTACAAAAAGCAGAGTTTGTGAAGGGAAAATACAAGGATGAGGTGGCAGCTTTGGAAGATAGACTTAATAACGCGTGGACAATAACTTCTGGAGAAAAAGAAAGCCAGTTTGCGGAGATGGTAAATATTCAATTAGTTCGACCAGGGTTTGTGGGGGACAGGATGAGTTTAATAAAGTCCGGAAGTATCTTGGTGACAGATAGTAAACTGGGAACAGTGGTCTCGGCGACGACGGCGACCAAGGACATAAAGGTAGTTGCCGGAAAAGGTGAGGGTCTTGAGTGGTTGGATGCAACCAGTGATGGAAGTAGGGTATTGATATTGAGTCCTAAAGGGGTGAGTGTAAATGGGAAAGAGACGGGGGGAGTTGTTTTCGATATGGCAGTGAGCAAAGCAACGACAATCGGCAGATTTGGAGCAAATCTTTATGTGCTGGATAGTGGAAATAAAGAGATTTATAAATACGGAGCGATAAGTGATGGCTATGGAGACAGGGTTCGATGGCTAGCACAGGATCAGTCGATAAGTGTAGTGCCGGTGGACATGGCGATTGACAGCGACGTGTGGGTTTTGGGAGAGTCGGGGGTAGTGGAGAAGTTTAGGAGAGGAGCCAGAGAGCAGTTTTCTTTGAACGGTGTGCCGGAAGGGGTGAAGACGTCGAGAATCGCGGTGCAGCAGGATGGTAACGGCTTGGCGATACTAGACAAGATAAACGGAGTGGTGATTGTCTGTAGTAAAGAAACGGGAAACTGTGAGCAACAGTTAAAATCGGAAAAATTGAAGACGGCAACAGACATTGAGTACGACGGAACCGTTTTGCTGGTGTTAACGGAGGGAACAGTAGGGGTTTTGAACTAATTGCTTGCTACAATATATCCATGATCGTGGAGAATAAAAAGGCCAGATTTGATTATGAGATTATTGAGGATTTTGAGTCCGGTATTGTATTGAGTGGAGCCGAGGTAAAAAGTGTTCGTGATGGTGGGGCAACGATGTTGGGGGCAAGAGTCATTTTTGAGAATGACGGGGCGTATGTGCTGGGACTGAGTATCCCCAAGTACAAGCATGACAGCGCGGAAGAGTATGATCCAGACAAACGAAGAAAATTGTTGCTACACAGGAAAGAAATCATCGAGATTCAGAGCAAAATGAGGTCAGCAGGGTTGACAGTCGTGCCTATCTCGCTGTATAATAAGGGCAGTCTCGTGAAGGTGAAGATCGCTTTGGTCCGAGGCAAGAAGAAGTTTGAAAAAAGAGAGATGCTCAAAAAGCGAGAAAGTCAGTTGGGTCTTGCGAGACGTTTAAAACTAACTAACTGAAAGGGTAAAAATGGACCTATTTTGGAGTAAAGTAATGCCTGCCAGCATCGTTAATTATTCATGGAGTAAGGATTTTACGCCGAAAATGAGCCTGAAAAAGTGGCAAGAAGGCATAAAAGCTAAAGTGTCCGCTATGGACGACGACGAATTTGATTTATTTTTAGCCGGTGTAGTAATGGCGGCGTCTCGTGCTCAAATAATGGGAGTCACTTTGACGGAGAAAATTGAGTATTTCAGAACATTAAGGTCCTAGCGATCTTGCTTTTAGCCTCAGAATTTGGTATACTATAGGTGGTTCTTATGGGGACGACCGGAATCGATGGATTAGTACATTTACAGCTGCAAGCCTCCTTTGGTAAAAGGAGTAAAAAAGACCAAAATACAACTGTCAATAAAGAAGACAAGTTACTTGGTTTCACCTCAAGTGAAGCCAAATCTTTCGCTCCCGTTTACGCTTTTGCCTAAACTCGAGTTTTAAGACGCTCTAGAGAATATCGGATCCCGGGATACCTTTAAGGCGAAAAAACACCGGATTGAATGCTTCAAGTGTGATTTAGGCTTGGAGACTAACTTATTCTAAGTCGACCATAAAGTGTTCTTGTTTGCCTGAAGCTTTATGGAAAAACGGCAAACTAAACTTGTAGAAACTGTAGACTTATTATTTCAGACGAGGGTTCAATTCCCTCCGTCTCCACAATATACAAAAATCTCTCCTCACGGGGAGATTTTTTGTGGTTACTCGGTTAGAATTATTTTGTGTTTGATATGGTGTTTGATTTTTTGTTTCCCAAAAGATGCTATGGATGTGGAAAATATGGAAAAGATTTATGCGGCAAGTGTTTTCGAGAGCTTTCAATAGCTGACCAAATATGTTCAGAGTGTGGGGAAGAGTCTTCGATGGGTTGGACACACCAGGAGTGTAAAAAGAAACTGGGGATGGAGGGACTGATTGTGATTTATGACTATCAAGATATAAAGATGAGGTCGGTAATTGATGGAGTTAAATTTGATTTTAATAAAGGACTTATAAAAAGAGTTCTGAAAAACTTTCGATTTGAGTCCGGAGAAATTTTTGATTATCTAGTGCCTGTTCCTTTGCATTTTTACCGTGAGAATTGGAGAGGATTTAACCAGGCGGAAGAAATGGCAAGAGCGGTTGGTAAAAAAATGAAGATTGAAGTGAAAGAGATTCTGCAAAGAAAACGAAAAACAAAGCAACAGTCGTTGATTTTGGAAAGAGAAATGAGGGAAAAAAATGTAAAAGGAGTTTTTGAGGTTAGAAAAGATTTCAAGAAAAAAATAAAAGGGAAAAAGATATTGCTGGTGGACGATGTTTTTACCAGCGGGGCGGATATGAGGGAGTGTACAAGGATGCTCAAGAAAGGGGGAGTGAGGGTGGTTTGGGGATTGGCTTTAGCTCATTAAATGTAATAGAATTCTCTATATGCCAATATTAACTTGGACAAAGGAGAATTCGGTGGGGGTTAAGGAGATTGATCTGCAACACCAGAGAATGTTTTCGATTATCAACGATCTTTATGACGCGATGGTAGTTTTCAAAGCTCATGAAGGGGTTGATGAGGTCATTGAGAAGTTAGTTGAGTATGCTGACTTTCATTTCAAAACTGAAGAAAAGTATTTTGACAAGTTCAACTACGAAGAAAAAGAGGCTCATGAGGCCATTCATCAAGCATATAGAGATGAAGTAAAAAAACTCACGGAAAAAAGGAAAGAAGGTGTAGGGGTGGAGCTGTCGTACGACATTTTTGACTTCCTACAAAAATGGTGGGTGGGGCACATAAATTTTGAAGATAAAAAATACTCCGAGTGTTTTAATAGCCACGGTTTAAAATAGTTTCCCCAATCTATTATTTTGCGGAGGAGGTGGGATTCGAACCCACGTAGGCTTGCGCCTGCACGCTTTCCAAGCGTGTGGAATGGACCACTATCCGACTCCTCCGTACAGGTGTATATTTTACCAGTTCGAGCTTGGATTCACATCACGCAAGTTTTTGAACGGCGTCCCAAAAGTCACTAAGTTCTTCCATTACGATTGTTCCTTCCGGTACCTCACCTTGTCGATATACAGACCAAGAACTAGGCATCCAAAGGACTTTTGCCCCCAGAGAGGCGGAAGGAATGATGTCACCTTTAAGATTATCTCCGACAACAAGACATTGCTGACTTTCGACACCGAGCATCCCGATACCGCTTTTCCAGTGCTCAGTGGTTTTGAATCCATTTTCGTCGGCGATTTTGATAGTGTCGAAGTAGTTTAGGAGCCCGGTTTGGTTAAGTTTTCTCATGGTCCAATCGGTATTGGCGTGGGTGACCAGGCCAAGTTTGAAGCCCGTGTCCTTGAGACCTTTGAGGATAAGTTTGGCTCCGGATTTTATTCTAGGTTCGTCGGTGTAGATTTTCATGAGGATGTCGAGATTTTCTTTGACCACGTCGGCGTTGTTTAACTCTTGGGAAAGTTGGTCGATTACGACGCTCCATCTTTGTGGAGAGACGCCCATTTTGTGATAGCCTTCGTCATTTAATTCTTGTAGCCTGGTACGAAGAGTGTCGTAGTCCATTCCGAGTGAAGCGGAGATTGTTTCGACATATTCCTTCATGTATCTAGAGAAGAGTTCGCCGGTGTGAATGAGGGTGTCGTCGAGGTCAAAAAGAACGGCTTTAATGTCTAGCTGACGAAGTTTTTCGGCAGTTTGGTTATGAATAGGATCTCTTTCAATCATGGCCTATGATAGCAGATAAATTTGTGCACCTGGTGCGA
>CAZWYN010000008.1:0-28217 GCA_964638575.1 uncultured Pseudomonadales bacterium
GCTGTCGGACTAGAGCTTGAGCGGGAGCTTGAAGCTGAGCCATCAGTTTGCCAAGAAGTTCTTCGTAGGAAGGAAGTTTGGAGAGAGCGGAGATATCGGCCAGGGTAATGACTTTGTCGTCCATGATACCGGTTTTGATCTTGAGTTTGTCGTGGTCTTCGGCAAATTTAGTGAGGGTTTTGGCGGCAGCGACGGCGTCGGCACCAAAGAGAACGGCGGTAGGACCATTAAGGAAGGAGTCGAGGGTGTCGGCAAGTTCTTTGGACCTTTCTTTAAAGGCAAGACGGAGAAGGTTGTTTTTGGTGACGATGAAAGAGGAGTTGGTTTTTTCAGCCTCTTCGCGGAGAATGTTTTGCTCGGCAACGGTAAGGCCGGCGTATTCAGTAAGAATGACCGCTTTTGAGTTGGCCAGAGCTTTGGTAATTGAGGCCAGTTGATGAATATTTCTTTGGTTTGGCATTTGTTTTGTTTGTTGATTTGGATATAAAAAAAGCTCCATTCCAACTTGAGCCATTAATTGGTTCTGCAAGGGGCTTAGTGATCGCCCTTGGTCTTGGAACTTTGTTAGTTTAACACCATGGTTGCGGTATTGCAAGTGGTGAGATATAATATAGGTCTAGTAAATTTACATTATCCCAGGAGGCTTGAATTGGAAAAAGAGACAAAAATTTTCGTTACGGGAAACGCAATGAATTTGTGGTATCAGGTTCTCAAAGGTTCGGTCGCGATTCCCGAATGGGAGCTGCGGTGTAGTGCGGACGTACAGGAATTGTTGAACAGCGGTCTGATCAAGACGGTTGATTCCACATTTCCTGTAAAATTTGTGGAGCTTTGTGACCCTTCCTTGTCTATGGACGCCGATGAACAAAAGCTTGTCGCCATGTTCGGGGCATACAAGTCCGGTCCGGTAACAGTAAGCTTGTTGAGAGTTTGGTCTAAAGAGTTGGGGATTAAAAGACCTCTGAAAGTCATTAAAAAATTATTTGATTTGGGTCTGGTAGAGTTCTCGGACAGGGAGAAAAAACAAGTTCGCGCTTGTTTTGGATGTAGATAGGAACCTTTAATAAAGAAAAACCGGCCAACTGGCCGGTTTTTTAATACCGAAATTATTTGATTAGAATGAGTATGCCTGTTTGGAGACTCTCAATCATAGCCTCCTTAACAAAGTCCTGGTCTTGGCTGTCGGCGGCGATTATGGCTGACACCTTGGCGAGGGAGGTCGGACTTTCAACAATACCTTTCCAGGTATCACTGAGGTTGTCCGGAATGGTGTAACACCAATCAACACTTTCGGGGAGGGTAACGTAGTAGTCATTATTGGCCTCGTCCAGGCGAATATCAAGATTGGGGCAGGTGATTAGCGAGGCCTTGGCGAGAGCGGTGTTGTTAAGGCCAGTGTTACCAAAAGCCATGCCAGCGAAGAAAACAAGGAGAACGACGACCACGATGGCGATTACCATCGGGTTGATACTAGGAAGCTTTAGCCGGCCTCGACGACTTTTCGGGATCTTTGTCCCGACGGGTGGAGTGGAGGGTTGTTTTTTCATGAATTTCTCCTTACTTAGTATGTTTCGTGAATCTTGATGATTTTGTCGGCGTAGCCAGCATAACCAACACCGGAAGGTCCATATTTGAAGAGAGCTTCTCTAATGGAGCCGTGTTTGATAATCAGCCCGGCAAGCATCTTGGTACCATACTCGATATTGAATTCAGGATCATAAAGTTCTTCCATAGACGGACGGTTGCTAAAGCAGGGACCGTTAACACATTGGAAGTTGGCGGAAATACCGTCGCGGGGCATGACCTGGAGTAGACCGATGGCACCATCCTTGGAGGAAGCATGCGGATCGCCTCCACTTTCCTGAAGCATGACTGAGGCAATAAGCTTGGAATCGATGTTGTATTTTTGAGCACTGGTTTCGATAAGAGGGCACCACTGCCGAATACTCTCGGGAAAGTTAGGGGAAACGCAGTTCCCGGAGGTGAAGGTAGGCAGCGGTTCGCCGGAGGCAATTTCAGTGCTTTCCTGGGGGATAATCAGGGAGGTGTCTTGTCCATCGATAATGATCTCTTCGACTTGGCGAGGGGGTTGAGACTGGGCAAAGGCAACATGAATCTTTTCAGACGACCATATACCAAAGGCGAAGAGAATAAGAATAACGATAAAACCGAGAAGGGTCTTAAAGAAATTTCTTGAAGTGAAGTACATAATCGAGCCAGCGATGACGATTATGCCAATTAGAGCAAAAAACAGATTAACATCTCCAATGGCAAAATGGAAAAACGCAAGGGACATTATGACAAGCAAACCAATAACGATCCATTTAACTTTACTGTTGCCGATTTCCATGGCGACCTCCTTTTGGGTCTAATCAAAATTTTAAAGTGATTCAGCCGAGTGGCTGGTGATGGCCGAATTGTATCTCATAATAGTTCAAATTGCAAGAAACCCTCCGGGTGGAGGGTTTCTTTAACCTTGGTAACTTTCCGAGACTTAGATATTGCTTATGGCAAGCTTGACGGAAGGAGTGTGGGTGCAGGAAAGATAAGCAGATTTGATTTTTGTGACGTTGATGCTTTTTATAGCTTCGTTAATGTTATCTATCAGGTCGTCATTACTTTGGGTAATGGAGCCTAAATTGAGGTGAATGATGGGGAACTTAGCTTCGGTTTTGTAGGGAAGAGTGCCTCCAGAAGCAAGCTGTTTAGCTCTTTCCTCAGGGTGTTCCGTGACTGTTCCTGATTTTGGGTTAGGCATAAGTCCCTTGGGACCAAGAATCTTGGCAAAATGGGCAATTTTAGGCATGTCGGCAGGGGTACAGAGAAGGATGTCGAAGTCGATGGTGTTGGCGGTGATTTTGGCGGCAACCTCATCGGAGAAAATAGCGATCTTGACATCTTTGCCGGTAGAGTGAGGAAGTTTAAGCTCGCCTCTTAAGCCTGTTTCACGAGTATTGAGGTGAAGCTCGACAGTTTTGAGCTTGGAAGATTTGGAAAGCTTGGCTAAGGTAGCGACGGCGTTGACGATCGAGTAGAGCTCATCCTTTTTGATAGCTTTAGCCATGGTCTTGTATTTATTGCTGCGTTTGCGGGCAACAAGCTTCCTGGCAATTTTCTTGGCTTCTTCTACGACCTCTTCCTTGGCTTCGGCCTCTTTGGCCTCTTCCTTGGTAGGAATAGCTATGGAGTCGGCGTTATAGATGGCTCTTATGGAGTCAAGGTCTTCTTCTTTGATACCTTCGATGGCCATGAGTTCACCATCTTCTTTGAGGATGATTTGTTCCGGTTTTAAGCGGGCGGTACGGAGAGCGACGGCGACGTGCGTAGGCAGGTCGGTGTATAGGTTGTCCCAGATTATTTTTTTAGTAGCCATAGTTATTCTTTGATAGTAATACCCATTGATTTGCAGGTACCTTTGACCATTTCCATAGCAGAGGTTAGGTTGCTGGTGTTCATGTCAGCGAGTTTTTTCTCGGCAATGGTTTTGATTTGTTCCAGGGTGATTTCACCAACTTTGTCTTTGTTGGGAGTACCGGAGCCTGTTTTGAGGTTAAGAGCTTGTTTGATGAGGGCGGTGACGGGAGGGGTTTTGAGCTCAAACTTGAAGGATCTATCTTCAAAAATAGTAACCAGTGCAGGAATGATTTGACCACGCATCTCGGCGGTTTTAGCGTTGTACTGGGTAATGAACTCCATGATGTTGACACCGTGCTGACCTAATGCAGGACCAACGGGAGGAGCGGGATTGGCGGAGCCGGCCGGAAGGTTTAGCTTCAGGATGGCTTTGACTTTTTTTGCCATGTTTAGTTTTTAGTATTTTTTAACAGCCACACAAAAAGAGAAGTTGAATAGGTTTGATGTACTAGTTGGTAGATATACCTATTTCGCTTTACTTTTGGTAAGCTCCCTCAGACTTGCCGAGGTAGGCATATTTTAACACAGTTGGAGATTTATGGACACTCGCCTGGGGTAAAGGCCGTGACACCAGCGTTGTTGGCTTCGCACTCACTAGGGTAGGTGACGCCGTTTTGGCTACAGACCGGAGAGTACAGGGCGGAGCAAATGATTTCTGGGCGTTCGGGAGATAGAGGGGTTACGGTTGGAATGGCAGTGATGGTTGGCACAACGGTGGGTTCAGAAGCCTTGCTACGAGTTTCGGTTTGAGTTTTAGGGAGAATGATGATACTGGCAATGAGAATACCAATCACCAGAAGGACCGGAAGGATTACCCAGAGAGTTTCTTCACTGTTTAAGTTTTTCATGGCACATCCCGTTGTTAAGGACTACCTTAAATATGACAGGAAGAGAAAAGAGTGTCAAGAAAACCCTTATATTTTGGAGATTTGGAGGAAGTCGAGCTCAACAGGAGTTTCGCGTCCAAAGATACTGACCAAGACGGTGACCTTGCCCTTGGCGTCGTCGATGGCGGAAACGGTACCGAGAAGGTCGGTGAAAGGGCCTTCGATGATGCGGACGGCTTCGCCCATGGTGAAAGCGGCTTGGAATTTGGGAGCTGCTTGCTGTCCAAAGGCGGTGATGGCCTTAACTTCGTTTTCAGGAAGAGGAGTGGGCTGGTCGGCGGTGCCGACAAAACCGGTGACACCTTGAGTGGTGCGGACGGCGAGCCAGGAGTCGTCGGAGACAATCATGCGAACGAGCATGTAACCAGGGAAAAGCTTTTCTTTGATGGTGGTTTTCTTACCTTTATTGATTTTGATCTTTTCCTGAGTTGGAATGAGAATTTCGTAGATGAAGTCTTCGAGACCCATGGAGATCACTCTGGTTTTTAAGGTAATCAAAACACGATTTTCGTGACCGGATTGGGTGTGGACGACGTACCACTTGGCAGAAGGAGGGGCGTTGTCGGTAATGATGACGTGATTAGGGTCCTGTGTTTTTGGCACAAGTTCATCAATTTGTTTGGCTTTGTCTTCTTTTAGTTTCATTTTTAGCGATTTAGTGCTTTGGCAAGCATGGTCGTAAAGAGATAGTCAAGACCTCCTGAGTAGAACGCTACGGCTAGACTAGTAATAATGACTAAGACGGTCATCTTTAAGGCAGTCTGATGAGACGGCCATTTTACTTGCTTCATTTCTAGTCTTATCGAGCGTATATATTCAAGTGGACGAGGCATATCAAGGTATTTTAACATGGAAGGGTCAATTTGAGGTATCCAAGTTGTGTGAACTTGACACAAGTTTTCATGGCGTGATTAAATGAAGTTGCTCTGAACTTTGATAGATTGGGAGGTTTTTCCTCTACAAGCTATCCTTCGGGGGACGGAGTTCTCGACATTTCCAGTGTCGAGACAGTTCACCCACCTTTATGTTTTGGGGAAAGATCCCAAGTATCAAGATCAGGGCAAAAAAACAAAATCTGTGTCTTCGTGACCACCGTTTTTAAACGCAGATAGAATCCTTAACAAGCGGACAGTAATTGAGTAGGGTAGGTCGAAGCATGAAGTGTCTTTTAGAGTTGTAGAAACGCCTTGAGGTCAGCAAGGTAGTTTAAGGATGCACCCGTTGTAGGGGTGGACCGGCGGTAGAAGATACAAAGTGAGTTGATCAAAAATTATTTTTTTTTGATGCTGAGGTGCAGAGTATTTTCTTTTAATATGATGCACGAGAGTACGTGTTTTTGTTGTATAATCGCATAAATATTGCACATTTAGTGAGGAGAGGAGTTATGACGGATACCTATTTTTTTAAAGGGATAGAGGGGGTATTTCGACCTAAAGATAGAGAGTATTACTGTCAAAACGGAGATTATATTCGTCGCCCAGACGGTGAGTTATTCCTCGTGGAGATAAAAGATCGGATTAGGTTGTTTCCAGTTGAAGCTTCAATGTTACCTCCTAAGTTACCTCCTAACGCAGTAATTGTTGATTTGGTAAAGATCAACTAGGGGAAGACAGCTTGCCCGCCAGAAATGGCGGGTTTTTATTTAATAAGCGCTTTGAGAAGTCGGGAGAGCTTTTGAGGATCATGACGAAGGCGGTTGAGTTGGGGGGTGATAGAGATAATGTCGGAAGCTAATACTTTGATACCTTTGCTAGAAATCGATTTGAGCTCTGTTTTTGACCAGCCAAGAAAGTGGGAGTGTTCGAGGGCATACGACTTAGCCACCTTCGAGTATTTTTTTTCGAAATCTCTTTGAGAAATGTGGGGTGTGATAATGATGTCGAATGGTTTGGAAAGACCAGTGAAACGACGGAAGACTTTTAAGTATTTTTCCGGGGTGAAATGATGGGTTTGATTTCTATTGGAGACAAGGTTGGTAATGAGTATTTTTTTTGCTTTGGAGACTTCTAAAGCTTCTTTGATGCCCACGGGGAGAAAGGTGCTAATAATTGAGCCATAAATACTGCCGGGACAGTAAAAAATGAAGTCGGCATTTTCGATGGCTTCAACAGCTTGAGGAGTGGCTGGTACATCCGGATCCAGCCAAAGATCGACGATGGAGTTTTTGGACATGGATTGTTTGTCTAACTCGTGTTCGCCTCGGAAAACAGTGCCATTTTTTGTTTCAAAACAGATATTGCTGGAGTCGGTAGTTACCGGAATGACGGTGCCGTCAAATTTGATACCCAGAAGATTTTCGAGATGTTCTTGGACTTTAATGAAGTCGTCTTGATACATTTCCAGAAGGGCGTAGTATAGAGTGTAGCCAAGATTTCTTTGGCGGCCGTCGGTGAAGGAGACGAGATCAATAAAAGCTTGAATATTTTTTTTATGATTAGTGCTGGAAATTAGAGAAATGAGGGTGCGAAGGAGGTCAGAAATGGCGATAACTTGATCGCGTTCGTCGGAGCGGATTATGCCTGTTTTGCCACCCGAGTCCATACTAGCTGCAATACAAGAAAGGTTTTTGTACCCGGCAAGGAGAAGGGCTTGGGTGATAATGGGCGCACCTGTACCACCACCCAAAGTAACAATTTTTTGCATTGATTAGATATTAACAGATTGTTGGTTTCATAAATGAGTCTGTGGAGGAAATTTTGTGGTTGAGAGGTGTAAAAAAAGCCCCGATTCATATCGGGGCGGGTAATACTTAGAAAGGCAGGAAAAGGAACCAGAAGAAAATTGGGGTAAATCCGAAGACCAAAAAACACAAGAACAAGTAGGGGGAAAGATATTTATGAATCAGTTCTTGTTTGGGGGTAGGGCTGTTGTTCTTGAGGTACCACTTCTCGATGAAGTAGGCTCCAGCAAGACAGAGAAAACCGAGGGAAATAGAAATCCAGAACAGCAATGGGGTTAGAATTATCATGAGGCGACCTCCTTTTTAGTGTGCGTGGTGGATGCGTGGTGGAATTGTACCCTTGGTTTGATATTAGCGCAAGGGCAAAGACAAAGAAAAACCCCGATCAATGTCGGGGTTTTGGGGTTTTTAATTCTTTGTACTCTTCGTCTTCGTCGTCATCAAACCCCTCATCACCATCTTCCGCGGTGCTGATCATGTGGTTGGATACGGCGAATGAGGCGTCGGAGTTATCTTCCGGACGATTGATTACCAGCTTGCTGGCTACTGTTGGCCTGTTGGGGATGAAGGTGGTGGATACCGTGAAATTTACCCTGGGAATAAGATACCCTTCGAAATCAAGGGATAGATCTTTGATGACCTTCTCGAGGATTTCTTCCCAGATAATGAAGTCAAGGTCATTCCAGATTTTGACAAAGAACAGGTAGACAATCCCGTTATCCAGTAAGCCCGTTTTGCACTCTCGACCTTCGTACTCGAAGTATAAAACTGCGTCAATTTCGGCGATGTCCGGACTGGAGTGAGTGTTTACCCCCCGTCTGGTTTCCAGGTTTAAGAAACCCAGATCGGCGCGGGTGGCTTTTTGAGGAGGAGGCGGGGGAGTGAGCGTCAAACCGATAGACGGAAGATAGATCAGTCCGTCGATGTAGTCTGCCGTCTCCAGGTCAATAAAATAAACATTTTGCTTGGCGAGAGAGGAGAGAACTCGAAACTCGACATCGGGCCGACTAACACTGATGGGTTCGTAGAACACGATTGTCTGTGAAGACTTCTTACTAAAGAGACCGGAGACTTTGCCAAGAAAAGAAGCAAGGAAATGGGTGGCCATGTTACCTCCTTTTAGATTTTTAGAGTACTTGTTGTGGTGAATTGTATCTTGGTTTTTAAATTAAGCAATTGTGAAACTCTTAATAGATGTGGTAATCTAGTGTGAAGATGTATAAAAATGACCTAAAACTAAAAAAATACCCTGGCGAGAAGGTAGAAATAAGATTTTTTGATTCTGGACGTAAAGAAGATATGTTGCGGTTGAGGAAAATTGTTGATCATCGTGAGGTGCAAGAGATGATGGATAGTGTCGCCGGGATGTCCAAAAAAGATCGTTACGAATGGGCAGATGAAAAGGGAGCCTACGGGAGATACTATCTATTTGCGGTATCGGGTACGGACAAAATTTTTGGGGAAGATCAGGCCAGTGAGATCGGGGAGGTTCAGGGGTTTGTGTATCTTTATGCAGGCAGTGAAGAGAAGAAAATCATTAACAGGATTGTGAGGACGGGCTTGATTAAAAAGAGCGAGGTCAATGATAATAAGGTTTTTGAAATTAGTTTTGCCAAACTACCAAAGGCTCCTGGTGGCCAGATATCCAGTGCGGTGAGGCAAGCTTGCTTAGAGTTAAAAAGACTTGATAGGATCAAGGGGGGCACGGGAGTGTTTGTGTTTTGTTTTATAGACGAGAGCAATATCGGCTCAATGAGGGTGGTGGAGGCGTGTGGTTTTGAGAGAAGAGGTAGACATTTTTATGAGGAAGACTCAAAAGAGATGAGTGCCTTGTACGTTTTGGACTACAAAAAACTCAGAGATATCGAAAAAAAGAAAATCAACGGTTGATTTTAGTCAGGGGAAAATGCTAAGCTGAATTCATGATTGGAATAAAGGATTTGTTGGGAATAAAAAAGAAAATACAGATACCAAAAGAAGAGGATCTGAATAAGCAGGAGGCTAAATCGGAGGAAAAGCAGGAGCTGGTGACTCCTAAAACACATAAAAAACCAAAACTTAGAATTGAAAAAGAGGCTCTAAAAAATTTAGGTTTGGTAGTAGTGGCATATTCCCACGTTGAAAGAGAGATGTTCCCGACTGAAGATGCTTATTATGCCGAAGTGGAAGTGGAAGATAGAGCCAAAGAGGTCGCGGAGAGGATTGAGAAAATGGGTATCCAAGTTAAAACCTTGCCCGGTGATCCATATTTCCTGACTAATCTACTGGTGGATAAACCTTCGTTGGTTTTGAACTTGGTGGACACTCTAAAAGGTATGGACCGTTTGCAGACGTCAGTACCGGCAGCTTTGGAGTTGTCCAATTTGCCCTATACCGGTGCCGGCATGGAGGGAATGGTAATCGGAAATAACCGAAATCTGACTAAGAGACTTTTGATGGCTTATGGTATTCCTACTCCAGCGTTTCAGTTTATTCGGAGATCAAACACGGCAATTCGTGAGGAGTTGGGGCTGCCTTTAATCGTCAAATTAAACGAAAGTGGGGGAAGTGTGGGTATTGATAACCATGCGGTCAAGGAAACGATTAAGGATGCCCAGAAGAAGGTTAATAAGATGGTGTCGACATATAAAATTCCGGTTATTGTGGAACAGTTTATCGATGGACCAGAGGTGACAGTAGTAGTGTTTGATGATGGGTCAAAAAAGAGTGTTTTTATGGGTCAAAAAATATTTAGAAAAAAAACGGACGGGAAACATTATTTTACCAGCCTCGAGTCTTATGAAGACATCAAAGCTTATACCTACAAAAGAGTGGAAGAACCTTTGGCTAGTAAAATTTCTCAGTTGGCAGTTCGCGCCTTCAATGGTTTACACCACAAAGACTACGCTAAGTTTGACGTACGTGTGGACGGAGAGACAAATATTCCATATTTCACCGACTCAAATCCAAACACCGCTTTTGGCCCGGATATGGGTCTGCCGTTTACCGAGGTACTTGCGATGTATGGAATCAGTTTTGACGATGTTTTGGCCAGTTTACTATCAAAATACGCCAGAACACTTAAGCAGGGTTGATTTTAAAAGGTTGATTGTTTGGTAAAATCAGGGTTATGGAGGACCAGGATAAAAATTATTTTTTGAAGGATGGAAAGGGTTATGTGGTCCGCTTTTTTGAGTGCGAAGATAGCCGTGATTTGCGGGATCTGATCCAGATAGTGGAGAGCTCCGAGGTACAAAGATGGATGGACAACGTCGATAATCTGAGTATTTGGAATTACCAAAAATGGATGGATGAAAAAGGTGAAGGGAACACCTTTTTGTTTGCCATCGCTGATTCACTGGGAGAGGCGGCTAGTGATCGTCGAGTTCACGGATTTATTTATTTTTATCCGTCAAAGATAGTTCAGGGCAGGTTGGAAATGAGTTATGCCAAGCATCCTGGAGCACCAGCCGGCTTGATTACCCCTGCAATCGAAATTGGCTGCAAGCTAGTGTTTGAGTACCTTCAGGAGAAGAAGCCCTGGATGACGGATGGTTTGAAAGTGCTGGCAGAGATTGAAAGCGGAAATATTCCCTCAATCAAGGTGGCCGAGAAGGCAGGATTCAAGATGATTAGAGATTTTGATTTGGAAAATAACGGTTTGTGGGAGAGAGAGCTCGTAATGGGCACCAAGGAAGAAGAGGAGGTTCCCGAGGTACCAGAGAAAAAATTGACAATCGATAATTTACCGAGAGTTCGTCAGGAGAATCCGGCCTTTTGTGGTCCAGCTACTTTACAAATCTTGTTGTCGCATTACGGTATTGAGACCAGCCAGGATAAATTGGTCGAGGCGGCAACAACAAGAGAGTTAGCCTTAAAAAACGGGATGTCGATCGAACTTTTGGCCAGGGCAGTGAAAAATTCTTATCCAGGGATGCGTCTTTGGGTGAAACGGGATGCCAGCCTGTTTGACATTGAACAGATGGTGCGTGTCTATAACTATCCGGTGGGTGTTGATTGGCAGGGAATTTTTGGGAGTGATTCATATGAAGACTATCCGGATGAGGAGGTGGAGGAGATGGAAGATGAAGAAGAGGTGTGTAAAGGAGACAGCGGACATTACTGCGTGGTCACCGATGTAGACAGGATAAATGATAGTATCCGAATGATGGATCCATACGGTCATTATCACGCGGAGGATCGAGTTTACATGATTCAGCAGTTTCTGAATCGTTGGTGGGATGACAGAGTGGACAGGTTGCCCGATGGCAGCAAAAAGTATGTTTACGAAAAAAGATTAATGTTTGTTGTAGTACCGAAAAACGTGCGCATACCGGAAGTGTTGGGGATGACGGAGCTTTGATAGTTGATGGAGTTGTATATACTGGAGGTAGTATGTTTGAAGACAGGGTGGATGCCGGCAAAAGATTGGCCTCAAGCTTGGTAAAGTTTCAAAAAGAAGACGGTGTTTTGGTGGCGATTCCTCGCGGTGGAGTGATTTTAGCGGAGATAATTTCCCGTGAGTTAAAGTTCCCCCTGGAGCTTGTATTGGTGCGGAAGATCGGACATCCTTATAACAGGGAGTATGCCGTCTGTGCGGTTTCCAAGAGCGGAGTACGCTGTGAGGAGAAGGAAAAGAGCCAACTTAACCAAGACTGGTTAAGAAAAGAGATGGAGAAGGAAAGACGGGAGATTAAAAGAAGAGAGAGTTTGTATCTTCGAGGAAGGAACAGCTTTGATATTAAAGGGAAAACGGTAATTTTGGTTGATGATGGGGTGGCCACGGGGTTGACTTACCTGATGGCCGTTGAAGAACTGCGAAGTAAAAATCCACATAAAATCATTGCGGCTTTGCCGGTGATGCCGGCAGAGTTTGAGGAAAAACTAGGAAAAGTGGTGGATGAGATAGTCTGTTTGAATATTGATAAAGATTATCGGGGGGCTGTAGGAGCATATTACAGAAACTTTCCTCAGGTGACGGATGAAGAAGTGGTGCGGGTGATGGCCATAGAAAGTAGGTGAGAAATATCGACAATGGAGACCTTGGAAGGAAGTTTCTCTTGAGGATTTAGAGAGTTGGTAATGAGGATTTTCTTAAAAAGTGATGTAGAAGTTAGTAGATTGATACCTTTGCTCTGATAGACGCAGTGAGTGACGGCGATGTAGAGATTTTTGGCGCCTTTGGATCGTAGAAGCTTGGCGGCGGCGAGTAGAGTACCACCTGATTGAATCATGTCATCTACAAGAATGACATTTTTATTGTTGACATCGCCCGTAATTTTTAAAGGGACTGTACTTTGGATCGAGGGATGATATTTTTCGATGACAACGACATCCTTAATCCCCAGAGCTTTGGCAAAAAGTTTGGCACGATCTAAACCACCGAGATCCGGAGTGGCAATGGTTAGATTGGGAATATTTAATGATTGGTAGATGTCAGCCATGAGAGGCAGAGCAGAAAGGTGGGTGAGAGGGATGGTAAAGTATTTTATGTTTAGTTTGCTGTGAAGATCAAGGCAGATAATCTGGGAAGCACCAGCCTGTTTGAGAAACTCGGCAAAGAGTTTGGAGTTTATAGGCTGAAGGGGTTTGTCACGGTCGGATCTGGCGTAGCCAAGATAGGGAACAACAGAAATTATGGGTTTGGCCCCGTTGATTTTGAGAGTGTTTACGATGGTAAACATAGAGAGGAGGTTGTCGGCGGGAGGTCCGGTGTTTCCAAGAACAAAACAGGGCTTGTTTCTGACCGGCTCGTCGAGATAAAACATGACTTCACCATCAATGAAGTGACCAAAACGACACTTTCCTTGGCGTAAAAAGGGGACGTTGGCGATGATGTTTTGAGCCAGATTCGAATCATCTGAAGAGGTGAAAAGTAAGGACTCAACCATACCTAAATCATACCAGAAAAGTAAGAATGATTACAATTGGTATGGTATGAAAATAGACTTGTTCAAAAATCATCGGCCGGGATCGAAAGAGGAAACAATAAACGAATAGATCTAATGAGCTTGCGAGTTAATTTTTTTTCGCGATTGGACAATAATAATCGCAAGAATTACAACCCAGGTAATTATCCTTATTGTCATGGCACGGATACTCTCCGGTGCGACAGCACTATGGTATGACGTTTGTAAAAAGACCATGACGATTGTGTGGAAACCCAGAGTTGCAATTGAAGCAGGCATCGCATATTTATGATTCTTCCAAATAAGAATTGCGGTTACCAAGCATGTGACCATACCTACACTAAAGTTGTAGATCGGCAGCCAGTCTATCACGTAATAATCAGGCATTTGCCCCAAAAGCACCTGCCCTCCGGAAAAAACCGCCATTGCCCCAATGATAAAAGACAGTATCGAAGCGATTTTGTTCAGTTTTATTTTCATTTTGTTTTCTTACCTTTTAACTCCCAGCGCAACTAAAAGTAGAGAAACTATTGGTACAAAACCTATTGGTTTTATGAGTTAAGTATCAATTATCAAAATAGGAAAGTCAATATTTGAGTCTAAATGCAGGGGTGGAAGGAATCGGACCTTCATCACAGGTTTTGGAGACCCGGATTCTACCATTGAACTACACCCCTAAGCCAGTGTATTTTAACAGATTTGGAGGCACAGCGGGTATAAAAAACCACCCCGCCTGTACAAAAAAATTACCTATAAAAAAACAGGGGAGTTGAAAGAGAGAAGAATTATTTTAATTTGGAGACTTCCTTGTGGTCAGTGTGTACTCTACAGGTTCGGCAGTGCTTACTGATGACGAGCTTCTCGGGGGTGTTGGTCTTGTTACGTTCGGAGATGTAGTTGAAATGCCCGCATTTGGAGCATTTTAAACCCATACTTTGTCTTGGTCCTTTTTTAGCCATGTTTTGTGTCTTTGGTATTGATATGAAGCAACTGGTATTTTAACACAAAATACTCTGGAGCTGGGACCTATACCTAAAATAGAATGTTTTTTGATTTGACAGTTGTTGGTTTTTATCTTAGAGTGATTGTAGGGATTTGTGAAAATTGTTACAAATATTCAGATTATGAAGAAAACATACTCAGTTTCCGAGACCGCCAAGATCCTAGGTTACTCAACAAATAGTATTTATGGTTTTTTAAAAGAAGGACTCATAAACTCTGTCAGAATCGGTAAAGGAAAGTTTCGAATTCCGGAAAAGGAAATCGAGAAGTTCGAAGGTAATAAAGGCGGAAAAAAAACGATCGAATCGAAAAAGATGCCTGCGGCGGATCAGGATGTTTTTTTACCCAGTTCACTATTACCACCACCAAGACCAGGAAAGAGCTTGTCGGACTTAAGCGGGGAGTCCTTTTTGCATACTTTCAGTTTATGGTTGGTAGAAAGAGTGGGTTTTCCGACCCTGTTTGATTGGTTGATAAGTTTGACATCTATTGTTTTAGGAATGTCTCTGTTTTTGTACTCAAATCAACAGGAAGTTTTATCTTTGGGGAGACTCTCTCTTTGGCTAAATCCGATTCGATTAGGGATGATATTTGGGGGGTTAGGGTTGATTCTGGCTTCGATGATTCAAGAAGAGGTTGGACGGCTGGTGAATTTGACAAATATTTTTCGATATTTTTTGGGAGCAGCTTTCTTGGGGTTGTCGGGGGTGTTGCTTTCAGGGGGAGATGTTGATGGCTTTTTGATTCACGGCTTGTTTGGTTTGGTGATTTTGATTGAAGCGCTAAGCGGTGTCGAGTCTTCAACTTTATACATGTTTTATGTTTTTGGGTTGCTGATTAGTGTATTTATTGCTTTAAATTTTTTCCCTGATAGTTCAGGAAAGTCAATGATAATTTTGGGTTTAAAGTCGGTACTGGGTGGTTTAGGATGGCTTCTAAGTCTATTAGTACTCGTATTGATTACCTCCGGGCTTTATGGGTTTTTTTGGAACAAGAGGTTTTTGAAAAATATCTCGTTTGTTTATGGATTGATGCTTTGTGGTTTGGCACTTTACTATGGAATAGAAAATTATTGGTCAAAGGCTTTCGCGGTTTTAATGGCAGGATTAATAGGTATGGCCTTACCCTTCTGGGACTCGTTTAAAGCCAGATTGGTGACAGAGCGCACGTTGGTGTTTAAAGTGTTTGGCTCAGTCCTCGTTAGCTTTATATTGATGATTTTTATGATTGCGGCGGTGCAGGGAACTTTAATCAGTAATGCAAATAGAGGCATTGCCGAAAAAGCCGAGTTTGCTCAGGTGGAGTTATCGAGAACAATCGATGGTCTGACTCAGGGGGCGACCGATTTATCAAAGAACGAAGTATTTATCAATGCTCTTGTTCGTTCTCAGAGCAAAGAATTAGCAAATCAGTTAAAGTTTTTGTTGCTGGGTAGAACCGAAGTAGCAATTGCAGGAGTAATTGATGCAAAAGGGAAGCCGATTGCCTCTTATCCGGCAGCAACCACCCTTGGCTCGTTTAGTTTTGCAGACGCTGGGTTTTTTAGATCGACGCTAAACACAGGGAAAACATATGTTTCGGTGACCTTAGAAGATTTTATTGAAGGAATCAATAACGTTATCCTGATTGCCGTCCCCACAGTCGATACAAAAAATGTGGTATCGGGTGTTTTAGTTGTGGCTGTTTCAGGAGTAAACCTGTCTAGCGAGCTCCAAAGGGTGGGTGATAGTACGCTGGAGCAAGAGATAGTTGCGATTGGAGAGGAAGGAAAAATAGTGGTTCATCCCGATGCTGACAAACTGGGAACAGTGGTGAGTGAGGCTGATGGCAGTTATGACCTGTGGAAAACAAATGCACTAAACGCGGAGGGATACAACAGGAAAGGAGCACATTCCTTGTTCGGATCGAGTAGGCTTTCAAAATATGGATTGACGATTGTTGCTTCCGAGCCGACCCAGAAAGTGTTTGATGTGAGCTTAACCTGGCTGACTTGGTTGCTGATACTGCCCTTGTTCATAGGAATAGTGATACTGACTGCCATTGTCTTTATTAAAACTCCAGAAAAGATGGAGAAAAAATAAAAATGAACGGTTCTCATTTAATCACCGGAAATAAATATAATCAGATAGTCCGTTTTGTCTTAATTCTGTTTTTTGTGATTACTGCGGGGGGAGTTGCTATTGCAGTTAGCGGGGGCAAAATCAAGCCTAGTATTGTCAAGGAACAGGTAACGATTCAGGCTGTTTCGGAAGTAACTCCAGAAGTATTATCCGAAAGTAATTTGAGCAATCAGCCGTATTTGGTAATAGCACGAACCAACGGAGAGTACGCACTTGTGAAAGTTAAAAACGCGCAGATTCAGAATGAAAAATATGTTGATCTTACGGAACTTGTTTATCAAAATGATGAGGCGACACTGATCAGGGAAATAAATGGGACAGTAAATATTTATGACGATAATAATCGGGTGGTTGAAAATGCCACAATCGTGTTGCATGGAGTGGTGGGTATAACGCTGACTGACGGGTCTACTTTTCCGGTAAAGATTATTAGCGGCAGAATAAACGGCAGCAAGATGATCGGGGACGTGGAACTGCGAAGTTTAAAGGATAATTCTCTAATTTTGGGTACGATAGATGCTCGGGGCAACTTCGAAAATGTAAGCATCACCCCTTCTTTACAAGAAATGGACGCAGTTACTGCGACTGTCGGGAAAGAGGTATTTAGGTGGCTAGACCAGACTCAAGAAGCTGTGACGGTGATTCTTCCTGGGGCAGAAGTATCTCCCACGCCGTCGGTAGTTTCCGGAGCCATTACTATAGATCCGGTGACTGGTTTAGCCATAATCAATAGTGGAGTGGTTGGTGATGCCCAGATTGTGAATGGTTCGATAACAACTCTGAAATTGGGTGATGGGGCGGTGACGACGATCAAACTTGCCGATTCCGCGGTGACCGGAGCCAAAATAACGGATGGAACAATTACCTCAGGGAAAATTGGTGATGGAGAGATAACCAACGCAAAACTAGCTCAGATTACCGAGGCAAATAAAGTATCTGGAGCAGCGGTGTCGTTGAGGGGTGGAGGGGGACTGACAAATGACTCAGGCTTGAGTCTTTTAACTGGTTGTTCGATAGACCAGGTGTTGAGCTGGGATGGAGATTCGTGGGAGTGTGAGTCGGTAAGCGGAGTGGGAACGGGAGTATCAAGTATAAATAGTTTAACCGGGGGCCTTACAGTTACTGGCAGCGGATTAAATACGGTAACTGCGTCTGGGACTACTATAAATATAGCTGGAGCATTACCCAGTCTGGGAACAGCCGGAACCTATGGAACGGCGACGGATATTCCGGTGATTACGACTGATGCAAATGGGAGAGTGAGTGGAGTAACTACGACCGCGATTTCGGGGTTAACCTCGGCCAGTCTGGCGGTCTCCGCGGGTATCACCAATGCTCAGTTGTCTAATAGCAGTATCTTTGTTTCCCCGGGAAGCGGTATTTCGGTGAGCGGTTCACCGGTATCTCTTGGAGGAACGGTAACAATTGCCGGCGTAGATGCTTCTACTACGTTAAAGGGAGTAGCGAATTTCAACTCAACAAACTTTAGTGTAGTGAGCGGGTCGGTGAATACGATCCAAAATATCGACTCAACAGCGGTACCAACATTTAATTCTTTAATTTTGTCAAAAGTGAGTAATCAGCTGGTTTTGGGAACAACCAACACAACAACCATTTCTTCTGCAGCACCAAGTGTCAGTAGAACAGCGACAATTCCGGCTTTGTCGGGGAATGATACCTTTGTATTTCTAAACGAGTCGGGGACGTTGACAAATAAAACAATTGCCGCTGGATCTAATACGATCTCGGGTCTCACGAACTCAAATTTATCCGGAACTGCGGGGATTACGGATACAAATTTAGCGACAATCACGACCGCTAATAAAGTATCCGGTTCGGCAATTCAGCTAAGTACCGGCGGAGGACTGGTAGATAGTACCGGTCTGTCGTTACTACGAACTTGTTCATTGGGAGAGATTCTTAAATACAATGGTACTGCTTGGGTGTGTAATACGGATAGCACGTCAGGGTCACCAACACTAAATGCCAATGGCGGTTTGGTGGATGATTCCGGTCTGTCGTTACTGCGAACTTGTAGCGATAATCAAGTTCTGAAATGGACGGCAGCTACCGGATGGACATGTAGTGCGGACTCAACAGGTGGGGGATCCGTAACTGTGGCGGAGTCGGATGGTTCTCCCTCGGTTGGAGCGGTAACGACGCTTCAGTTTGGACCGGTGACAACTTCGTCCGAAGAGTTTGTGATTACCGATCAAACCGGAGGAGTGGCGAGAATAAGAACAGGATCAAAAGTGGTGTTGACAGATACCGCAGTAGCTTTGACAAATAAAACAATAGATGCCAGCTTGAATACGCTTTCCAATATCGCTGATACCAGCTTAGCGACAATCACGACCGCTAATAAAGTATCCGGTTCGGCAATTCAGCTAAGTACCGGCGGAGGACTGGTAGATAGTACCGGTCTGTCGTTACTACGAACTTGTTCATTGGGAGAGATTCTTAAATACAATGGTACTGCTTGGGTGTGTAATACGAGCGGAACCAGTCTTGACTCAATTTCGGCCGCTTTGGGCGGAAGTACTATCGCCAACGGTGATAATGCGCAGACCTGGAACTTTGCTTTGACAACAGCCGTAAAAACAGCATTTACTTTTGGAGAGACAACGGCTGCAATAAATGGTGCGGGGTCACAGTACATTTTAAACGCCCGAACATTACCAACATCAACGGCAGCGCCCTTGGGTGTTTTTGCGAGGTCGTTTCCAATTATCGACACAACTGCGGCCGGTGGAGTGACCATTGGAAATGCAACCTTGGCTCAGGCAATTAATATTGATTCCGGTATCGGGGCAATAAATATTGGCAACAGCGCTACCGGAAAAACAATTACGATTGGTAGCGCGACAGGAACAGGTGCACTTAATATGTATGTGGGTACCGGGAACTTTATTTTAGATGGTGCAGGGGCAACAACGTATTCTTTCGGCACTTCGACGACGGATGGAACTTTCACGATGGGGGGTACTGCCCAAACGGGAACCGCGAACTTATTTACAGGGACCGGGGCGATGAGTTTGAATATCGGGACGGGGGCTTCGGCAAAAGCGATTACTTTGGGAAATACCAATACGTCTACTTCGGTAAGCATCAACTCCGGCACAGGAGGAATTACTTTACTAACCGGCACTTCGGGAAATCTGTCCCTTACAACCGGAACTACGGGAACAGTAACGTTGGATTCGGGAACAACGGGAGCGATTAATATTGGCACCAACGCCAATGCCAAGATACTTACTTTGGGAAATGGTACGGGAGCTACGGCTGTGAATATCAACTCCGGCACAGGAGGAATTACTTTACTAACCGGCACTTCGGGAAATCTGTCCCTTACAACCGGAACTACGGGAACAGTAACGTTGGATTCGGGAACAACGGGAGCGATTAATATTGGCACCAACGCCAATGCAAAAACGATAACAATGGGTAACACAACAGGGGCAACAGCTTTAAATCTATACTCCGGAACCGGAAATGTGAACTTCATTGTTGGACCAACATCGTCGACGGGAAGAGTAGTAATTGGGAATAGTGCCACGACAACTCCGGATTTGTTGGTTTTGGATAATGGAACGGCTGATCCAACCGGAACAAACGGGGCTACTTATTACAACACCAGTACCAATAAATTCAGATGTTACCAAAACGGTGCTTGGACAAACTGCATTGGAGGTGACACCGTTAAGGTATTAAAAACAACCGATCAGTCGGTGATTAGCAGCACGACATTGGTGGATGATACTCAGCTTCAGTTTAGTATTGGAGCAGGGGAGTCTTGGGTTTTCAAAATTGATTTGATCGTTACGAATAGTAGCCTTAATACACCGGACTGGAAATCGGCCATTTTGGCACCGACTGGCACGACTTGTAGTGTCATTCTCTTTGGACATGAGGGTAGGGGGGAAAATTTTCCTCAGGCTAGTACTACCGACTGTACAACCCCTGGGGAAATGTCAAACCTGGCTGTTCAAGACGACGATGGTTTTGGGTTTAATGTTGAGATGCAGGGAATTGTGACGGCTGGAGTTACCGGTGGAACGGTCAAGTTGCAATGGGCTCAGGGAACTTCTATCGCTGCTAACTTATCTGTGAAGTCCGGAAGTATTTTGGTTGCTTATAAAGTTGGCGGAGCTGACTTGGCAGAAATATACGGGACAAATGATGCGTCGATAAAACCGGGAGATGTAGTTGTTGTAGATAGCCTGATACAGAATGGAGTGAAAAAATCGAGTAAACCTTATGATGGTTCTGTTCTCGGAATTGTATCGACTCAACCCGGCATGGTCTTGGGAGATGCAAATGTTTCCGGGAGCCCTGTTATGGTGGCACTTTCGGGGAGAGTACCGGTTAAAGTGAGTACTGAAAATGGAGATATAGAGGCTGGGGACTATCTAACTACCTCATCTATTCCCGGAGTGGCGATGAAGGCGACAAAGGCAGGGGCAGTAATCGGGACGGCGATGACCGGATATGACGGAGAGGGTGTTGGAACGGTAATTGTTTTTGTAAAAAACGGTAACGGTACCGGAAGTAATCTAGCTGAAGTAATGAGGGGAATAGATGTGACCAATGGTTCAGAGGTGCTGACTAATTTGATTATGGAAAAAAATCAAGTTGCGACTGATTCGGCAAATATATCAGACATAGTAACCGACAGAGTGGTAGCCGGACTGGAGATAATAACTCCAAAAGTGACAACACAAGATTTATTAGTTAGCAGAGACGCGACATTTTCCGGGATACTGTATGCAGACACTATCAAAGCAAACAGGATCGAAGGTGTGGATATTCTGACCAAAAAACTAGGCCTTCTAACTGAACAGGTGGCCGGAGTGGCTACGGCTGCTGGTGAGATACAAAGTGATACTGCGAGTGAGATTGATATATTAGACTTAGTTTCTAAAAAGATTGCGGAAATGTTTAAGAACACGGTGGAGTTTATCGGAAAAGTAATTTTCAGAGGCGACGTAAACTTTGCCGGAAGACCGACATTTAATAAAGATACAGCAGGCTTTGCCACGATTAAAGCCGGCGGAAATGAAGTTGAAGTGTTGTTTAGTAGAGTGTACGTTTCGGAGCCGATTGTAACAGCCACGGTACAGATTGTGGGAGGGGCGAGTGTAGCCGACATTCCCGGTTATGCGATTGCCGATGTAAACACCAAAGGTTTCAAGATTCGTCTTGATAGAAATTCCGGAATGGACTTGCGATTTGCTTGGGTGGCACTAGCAGTATCGGAAACAACAAAGTTTGAGGGAGGTGGGGGAACGGTAGAAATACCAAGTGCGATTGTGACGGTAACCCCGGGGACAACACCGGCACCGGAAGTTACTCCGACGCTGACTCCTACAGCTGGGTTGAGTCCAACTCCGAGTCCAACAGAAACGCCTACACCAACGCCAATAGTAGAAATAACACCGACGGAAACGGCGAGTGAAAGTGGTAATTTGTAAAAAACTTGAAATTCTGTGAAACTTTTATTAAATTAATTACAAATATATGGACAAACGAAAAGTTGTTTTGGCAGCGATGTTATTAATCGTTTTTGGAGGTGTGGGGGGAGTGATAAAACTTTCAAAAGAAAATCAACAACTGAAAACGGAGATACAGGTACTTAAAGAAGATCCTGGTAAGATTGCCAAAGAAGAGACGGCAAAAGTGGTGGCTTTGGTGGGCAAGCTGGTTATTTTACCCGAGGGAGAAGAACCGGTGATAGCGACGGTGACAGACAAGGAAAAGCTTAAGGATCAACCTGTTTTTGCCAAAGCGGAGAATGGAGATAAAATTCTTATCTATTCGATTGCTCAAAAAGCATATATTTATAACCCGACAAAAAATGTAATTGTAGACGTGGTGCCGGTGAATATCGGAGACGGTTCCATTACTATTACGGGGACGGACATAAATAATCCTCTGAAGGTGGTATTGGTAAACGGGACGAAGACGGTAGGTCTAACAAATACACTGGAACAGAGAATAAAAGATAAAAAAGTATTAGGAATTTCGGTAACGGCAAAGTCGACTGCAAAGACAAGCGATTATCAAAAAACATTGGTAATAGACTTAACTGGAAAATGGGGGAGTCAGGCAACACAGTTGGCTACGTTGGTTGATGGAGAGGTGGCCACACAGTCCGCCGAGGATACACCAGCAGCTGATTTGATGGTTATTGTGGGGTCTAATTTTAAGTAAAAAATCTCTCCACAAAGATGAGCTTTAATCTAGAGCCGCCTCTGAGATTCGAACTCAGGACCCCCAATTTACAAAATTGGTGCTCTAACCAACTGAGCTAAGGCGGCTTATCATGTATATTTTACCTTACAATCTTGTTTTTGATACCAATAAATGATTTGACATTCGTGTATTTTTCGGGATAATGGAGTTATGGCAATAGTTCCTACTGAGAATGAATTAAGAGAGTTGTATCTGAACAAGAAACAGTCACTTTCGGAGATTTCGAATTTATTGGGTTTTAAGACACACAAAGTTATATATTGGATGGATAAGTATGGAATTTCAAGAAGAGAGCGTTCTGAGGCTAACTATATAAAAGTAAATCCGGATGGTGAACCTTTTAACATCAAGAAAAGACTGACTAGAAATGAAATTAAACTAAAATATTTGGCATTAGGATTATATTGGGGTGAAGGGGGAAAAACCGTAAAACATAACGTGACAGTAGTGAATTCTGATTTTGGTGTTGTGAAACAATTCAAAAGATATTTGATAGAGATATGTAGAGTAAGAGAAGACAAAATCAAGTATTATTTACAAACATTTAAAGATAACGACATTAAAATTGCCAAGATGTATTGGTCAAAACATTTAAGTATTGATCCAAATATTATTAGTACTTGTAGGCCATTGCGTTCAATGGGAAAAGGTACTTATAAGAAAATTAGTAACTATGGTGTTATGAATATTTCATTTTTTAACATCCATCTCAAAACTTACATAATAAATGAGCTTGGGAAATTGGGCCTGATGAGGTAAAATATACACTGTCAGTATGCCGACATAGCTCACAAGGGAGAGCGCGGTCTTGGTAAGACCGAGGCGCTGGGTTCGATCCCCAGTGTCGGCTCCGTGTTTCAAGTGTAATTAAAAATGTATGCCAAGGTGGTAGAGTGGTCAAATACTCGGGTCTGTAAAACCCGCGGCGCAAGCCTACACAAGTTCGAATCTTGTCCTTGGCACAGAAGAAAATACACAGGTGGTAATGTATCGGTTGTGTTTGAGAAATTATTTATTGGCGAACTCGGGGGATTTATAGATGATGGCTTTTGTTTCGGCGTTTATTTGAATCAATAGAGGAGTGGCGGAGAGACCGTTGGTGTAAAGAGAAAGTTGCCAGGTAATGCCCGAGCCGGTATTGATATACATTGCTTTAACGGGGGCTGCGGTACAAGCTTCTTGGTTGGCACACTGAGTATAGGTAAGCTTCAAGGTTTCATCAAGGTCCATACCCATTTTGTTTGCCAGAACGGCGTCATTTAGAGAAGGAATATTATTGTCCGGATTGACATAAATCTGTTTATCAATAAGTTCGGGAATACCATTACTAGAGATGGAGACAAAGAAGTACTTTTTGGTGGTCAAGTCTTCACGGAAGAAGTACTTGGTAACGACGGTTGTAGGGTCGGTGGCATTATCGACTTTTATAAGAATTAGTTGAGCCGTGGGTGAGTGATTGATGGCCACTTTTAGTACCGCAGCGGCGTTGGCTAACGGAAGAGTTTGGTCGGTGTTAGTGACGGGTATTGTCGTTGGGGTGGCCGAAGGAGTGGCAATGATGGCACCTTGGGTGGCGATTGTGGGAGTTGGGATTTGAAAAACGGTAGGGGTGACAGTAGGAGTGAGAGTAGTCTTTTGTTTTTCAAGAGTCTGGGTAATTTCGGAAAGCTGTGTTTTGAGTTTGTTTGATTGGTTGGATAGATAAGCGGCGGCGGCGAGGCCAACACCAGCAACTATTAAGAGAACGACAATAATAACGGGAGCCAGTGATCGAGATTTTGGCGGAAGGGCGGCTTTGGGGGGAGTTTCAACTGGTTTAATCGGTTCGGGTTGGGGAGCCGGCGGTGAAATTAGGGGGGATTGTTTCTCGATCATACTTTCGTTGGCAACGGCAAGTTCTTCATGCTCGTCAGCCGAAACGGAAGATGTTAGTTGCGAGGGAATTTCTTCGGGGGTTTCTTCAAAAGTAGACATAGGGGGAGTTTGTGGCTCAAGGGGAAGAGCGTCGGGGGAAATAATCGGAGGAGAGGTTGTCGGAGGAGTGTCTTCCTGAGCGGAGGGCATAACAGGTTCGGTTTGAGACGGTTCTTCTTGATTGGGCGTCGGTGCAACAGTAGTTGGTGGTGGAGCTACAGTATCGGCGACAACGGACTCTACGGGGGCGGAGGGCGTTTGTTGAGGCATAGGGAAGCTTCCGAGGTCATCATTGGGCATTAGTTTAGTATGGCAAAAAGGTACCGATGTGTCAAGGCAATGGGATGTTATTTTTTAAAAAAGAATCCTCGGTCAACTAAGGATGTAGTTATGGGGGGATTTTTTTACTCTGAGTTTCAGATTGGCCGATTTGAGGAGTTTTTTTAAGTAGGGAACGGTCATGGCAAAACAGAAGCGAGGTTGGTTTTGGAAAGGAATATAGACAAAATGGGGATTTTGGAGTTTAGTTTTTAGGTCAAAATGATACTTTAGATATTTTGGTTGCCAAAGATTCCAGGCAGTGATGAGGATTTTGCCTTTGGGTTTGAGATGGCGCTTGATTTGGTTGAGAACAAAAAGTTGAGCCTTTTTTGTCGGAAGATGGTGAAAGACGGCAATACAAAAAATGTAGTCGTACTGAGGCAGATGTTTCCAGAGAGATTCTTTGGTGATATCTGTTTCGTAAAATTTTTGTTCAGGATGGGCCTTTTCGGCTTCCTTGAGAAGTTCTTTGCTAATATCTATTCCTGTGTACTTGATTTTTTCGGGAAGGCCAAGGAGCAGGCGACCATTACCACAACCTACGTCAAGAACAGAAGAGTTAGGCTTAACGTTTTTTAAGTAGGGCTTTAGGTCCGGCCAGATGTACTGACGGGAAGCCGAGAACTCTTTACCGATATTATCGTAGATATTTTTAACGGAAGTGGTGATATCTTCTTGAGGCATTAGGGATATTTTAGCAGGGGAGTAAAATAGGGGTGTGCAAATCGAAGATTTAGTCCTTAGAGACAATGAAAAATTAACCCTGGAGAATATCGAGGATTATCGCCGGATTTGGTCGAAAGAACTTAAAAAGATGCCTAAGAACTCGGAAATATGGCCAAGTTTGACCGATCCGGAACTGATTGAAGCCATGAAAACCCGCGGAGTTCGCACCGAGTCCGGAGTGGCGCCTTTTGCAGTAATGATGAAACCTTTCTACTGTCCGGGAGAGTGTGTTTACTGCCCATTGGAGGAAGGAATGCCCAAGTCATATTTATCCGATGAACCGGCAGCTCAGCGAGCCAAAATTTTGAACTTTGATCCGCTTAAACAAGTAGAGGGAAGAATAAAACAGATGATGGAGACCGGGCATATTACCGAGAAGATTGATTTGATTGTCATTGGAGGAACATTTGGAGCTTATCCGGAAAAATATAAACGAGAGTTTTTCAAAAGTATGTTTGATGCCGTTAACGGTAAGATCAGTGAAACTTTGGCCGAGGCCCAAAAATACAATGAAACGGCGGAAAAAAGAATCGTAGGTATTTCGGTGGAGACCAGGCCCGATTGGGTGAGCGAGCAGGAAATAAGACTTTGGCGGGAGTTGGGAGTGACGAAAGTTCAGCTGGGAGTACAGGCTCTTGATGGGGGGATTTTAAAAAAAATCAAGAGAGGACATGACCTTAACGAGGTAGCCGAGGCGACTAGAATGTGTCGTAACGCAGGTTTGAAGATTTGTTATCACCTGATGCCTAATTTGCCCGGAAGTAATCCCAAAAAGGATGTCGAGATGGCGAAGATGATGTTTGATGATCCTCGATTTGGTCCGGACTACTTGAAAGTTTATCCGGCAATGACGATTAAGGGGACGGAGATGTATGAGATGTGGAAACGAGGAGAGTATCTACCTTATGAAGAGGTGGAACTGATTAAAGTATTAAAAGAAATCAAGGCCCAGACGCCGGTATGGTGTCGTATAGATAGATTGATTAGAGATATCAGTAAAAAGTGGGTGTCGGCCGGAACGGCAAGAACTAATCTGAGACAAATTCTTCAGCAGGAGCTTTTGGAAGAGGGGAAAAAATGTAAATGTATTCGTTGCCGAGAAGTGCGCGGGGGTGTTTACGACACTCAAGTGGAGCTTTTGATTAACGAAAGAGAAAGTTTAGGAGGGAAAGAACTGTTTCTATCTTACGAGCATGAAGATAAATTGTTTTCGATGTTACGCCTTAGACTGCCTGAGAAAACAGAAAAAATGCTTTTTGAGGAACTTGAGGGATCAGCGATTACTCGGGAAGTGCACACTTATGGTCAGGTGGCTCAGATTGATATCAATGACGGCGTCAAAACACAACATCGGGGGTTGGGGAAAAGACTGATGACCAAAGCCGAGGAAATTGCGAGGAAGAAGGGGTACAGGAAAATGGCAGTGATTTCGGCTATTGGTACGAGAGAGTACTACAAAAAATTGGGTTATAGCCTCGAGGGAACATACATGATTAAGGAGCTGTAGGCTTGACAAATAACCCATAATGTGGTATATTTCGGTGTTGTTTAAAAATTAAATTCACATTGGAGGCGAGAATGTTAGGTCATTTGTTTATGTATTTTGTAATCGGCTTGTTCGTCGGAATTCTGTTTAGTGGCTACAACTACAAGTATTATCACGCTCCCTTAGGATATCTGGTCTGTTTTTTTTTGCTCACCGTTTTTTATGCGTTCGTGCAAAGGCCAATTGATGCAGAACTATTCTTGTTTCCGTTGGTTTATTTTGCAGGAATTGTGATCGCCCTTAAAGGTAGAAATAAAATTTCGTAGTTATTGAAGTTGGGCTCCTAGAAATAGGAGCCATTTTTGTGCTTTAAATAGCATTTTTGTAGTAGAATTGAGTTATGAATAAGAAGATATTTATCGCTGTTGTTACTGCCGCCTTGTTTGGAGGTATAGTTTTGGCTCAACCGGCCAAAGCCAATGAGGGCGTTGTTTTGTTGAGAGGTGCCGGAACCAGTGGTTCTTGTTTTGCCGCTTCCGTGTTTGTTGATGGAACATACAGAATTTTGGTTACCTGCCGAGATCTAAAAACGGCTTTATCTCCTGAACAAAATCGCTATGTTGTTTGGTCTACGGGAGAAACAGGTAAAACCAGAAGAATTGGTGAAATTGTCAATGGAAAACTGGCTACAGGTACCGACACTAAATTCACCAGCCTTTTTATTACGGCAGAGTCTGATGGCTACGGGAGCAAACCATCAGACAGTATTTTGCTTTCCGGTGTAGTGCAAGCAATCAATTTTGCGACCGGTGAGGTGAAGCAAGACGCTAATGTGACGATTGCCCCTACGCCAACGCCCGAAAAGGCCATTAAGGCTACCCCGACAAAGACAACCGAGGCAAAAGTAACTCCGGAAGCTACGGCTGGCCAAGGAATAGGGGGAGCTTTGTCTACGGTTTTAAAGATTGCTTTGTTTGGGTTTGGAGCACTACTTCTTGTCGTAGGAGTCTTTAGCTTTATCTCCAGGAAACGAGCCCTCTAAGCAAAAATCAGCTTTTCTAATCAAAACTGTTCAGCTCCTCTCTAGGTCTAATCAAGGTAGGAGAAGATGGGTGAGGAAGCGGATGGCGGGTTCGAGAATAGCCATTACCGGAGAACTACCAAAAAAGGGGAAGATGAGAAAAATTAGAAGAAGAGTGCCGTAGCGATTCATAATTACCTGATACTCGTAGGCTAGGCTTCTTGGGAGCAAGGCGAAGACGATTTTTTGACCATCTAGAGGTCCGACAGGGATAAGGTTGAAGACGGCCAAACTAATATTTACGACCACGAAAGGTACCAAGAAAACTCCAAAGGT
Source organism: uncultured Pseudomonadales bacterium (assembly GCA_964638575.1). Taxonomy (GTDB): domain Bacteria; phylum Patescibacteriota; class Microgenomatia; order UBA1400; family MFAQ01; genus UBA2277. The sequence continues at coordinate 28,048 of CAZWYN010000008.1, forward strand.
GTAGGGAAGAAAATGAACAATTAAGGCTATAACCGAGGCTAAAAGCAGATTGCTTATTGGTCCGGCGATGGAGATTATGCCGGCATCACGACGAGGTTTTTGGAGATTGTAGGGGTCAAAAGGTGTTGGTTTGCCCCAGCCAAAAGCAAAACCACCTCCGGAAAGAAGCA
>CAZWYN010000009.1:0-23636 GCA_964638575.1 uncultured Pseudomonadales bacterium
CCGCGATATTCAGGATGAAAACCTGACGTCCTAGGCCGCTAGACGACGGGACCATGCATTAGACAATGTGGGTCAGCCGGGACTCGAACCCGGGACACCCTGCTTAAAAGGCAGGTGCTCTAACCGACTGAGCTACTGACCCATCATCAACGCCATATATTTTACCATTGAACCTGACAAAAGTGGAATAAAAGACAAAATTAAATCAAAAGATAGGCATACGCACCAAACTGTGTACAATAAATTAAATGAAAGTTTTAGGCATTGATCCGGGAACGGGTAGGGTAGGCTGGGGAATCGTAAACCATGAAAGGGGAGTTGACTCTCTTGTGGAATGTGGCTGCTTTGAAACTAAGACAAACTCAGAACTTCCCGAAAGACTCCTAAAAATCTTTCTGTTTCTTCAGGATCTAATTAAAAAATATAAACCTGATATTCTGTCTGTCGAGTCTTTGTTCTTTGCCACCAATGTTAAGACCGCCTTTGATGTTGGTGCCGCTAGGGGAGTAATACTCCTGGCAGGGGAGGAGGCCAAAATTCCCATCTTTCAGTACACTCCGCTTCAAGTCAAGTCTTCTCTAGTCGGTTATGGCCAGGCTGATAAACACCAAATCCAGTTCATGGTCACCAAGATTCTTCATCTAAAAGAAACTCCCAAACCGGATGACGCGGCTGACGCCGTGGCCATCGCTCTCACCCATTTATTTCACCATCCAAACCCATTAAAAATCCGAAAATAGGCATGCTATACTGGCTATATGATTGGCTATCTTGAAGGCACTGTTAAATACGCTACGACCGAAAAAATAATCCTCTTTGCCAACGGTATCGGCTTTACCGTTTTTCTACCTTCAAATTTAAACTTTTTAGAGAACCAAAAAGTATCTATATATATTCATACTCACCTAAGAGAAGACAATCTGGCTCTTTTTGGGTTCAAAACTCCTGCTGATCTGGATATCTTTGAACTTTTACTGACCGTTTCCGGAGTCGGTCCCAAAATTGCTTTGGCCATGCTTACCTCGTCAACGGAAGAAAAAATCAAAAATGCCATTACGGAAAGTAACCTTGCTTTTTTCTCTTCAATTTCCGGAGTTGGCAAAAAAACCGCTCAAAAAATAATCCTCGATCTCAAATCAAAAATCGGCAAGGGTGACGTCAACATGAGCAACCTCGAAGGAAACTCTGAACTGATTGACTCACTGACAAGCCTTGGTTTCCAAAAAGGTGAGATCTCCTCCGTCTACTCCCAGATTGACTCTTCTCTGCCTTTGGGAGCGCAGGTTAAATCAGCTTTAAAATTACTTCGAAAATGACTACCCAAAAGGATTCCTTTAACACTCGTCCTTCCAACTGGTTAGATTTTTTAGGTCAGCCTCAAGTTGTTCGGTCGCTACAAATTGCCATTCAGGCCGCCAAGTCCAGGCAAGAACCCATGGAACACACTCTACTATATGGTCCTCCTGGCCTGGGAAAAACAACTCTCGCTCACATCATTGCCAACGAAATGGGAGTCAATCTAAAAATTACCTCCGGTCCGGCTTTAACTAGAGCCGGTGACCTGGCCTCCATTCTTACAGCTCTTGAGCCAGGCGATGTCTTGTTCATTGACGAAATTCATCGCCTTAACAAACCGGTCGAAGAAGCTCTCTATCCGGCCATGGAGGACTACGCCATCGACATTATTCTCGGCAAAGGACCGGCCGCCAAAAATCTCCGTCTGGATCTCAACCCCTTTACTCTCATCGGCGCTACTACTCAGGCCGGGAAAATAAGCTCACCCCTGAGAGACCGTTTTGGAATTGTTCACCGTTTACGTTTCTACGAACCGGAAGAACTCAAAGGTATTATTCTCAAAGCCGCCAAAAAACTCAAATTAAAACTCGATGAAGACTCCGCTCTGGAAATCGCCAAACGATCTCGTGGCACCGCTCGTATTGCCCTTAAACTTCTTCGGCGTGTCCGCGATTTTAATCTAGTCGAGCACGACTCCAAATCAAATCTGGACATCACTCAACAATCTCTTGAATTTTACGAAGTCGACAACGAAGGACTGGATGCCACCGATCGTCGTCTCCTGGAAGCCATCATTAATCAACATGCGGGCGGACCGGTTGGTTTGGAAACACTAGCCGCCATTATTTCCGAATCAGTTGATACCATAAGCGACCTCTATGAACCATACCTGCTGCAGTCCGGCTTCTTGTCTAAAACCAGTCGCGGTCGAGTAGCTACAGACAAAGCCTATCAACATCTCGGAAGGACCAAGCCCTTATAATATTAGTGTGTCTCTTGTTGCCTTACTCATTAGTTTTTTAATTTATCTGACGTCGTTTAGTAATACTCTGGCGATTTCGGATCCTCTTTCCGTACCCAATAACAAAATCGGCATTCACATTCTCTTTCCTGATGAGGTCGATTCTGCCGCCAAAGTTGTAAACAATGATGGCAAGGGGGACTGGGGCTACCTTACTATTCCCATTCAGGCCTCGGACAGAGATCGGGTCAAGTGGCAACGGTTTTTCGATCTCTCCAAAGACAAAAGAGTCATTCCCATCATCAGAGTTGCCACGGTACCCGAAGGCTCAAACTGGGTAGAACCAAACAATTACGACTTAGTCGACTTTGCCAACTTCCTCGGTGACCTCAACTGGCCGACGGAAAATCGTTATGTCGTCATCTTTAATGAGGTCAATCGTTCAGACGAATACGGTGGTTATGTCTCACCGGAAAAATATGCAGATACTCTAAACAACGCCATCGACATTTTTAAAGCCAAGTCTCCTGACTTTTTTATCCTTCCAGCCGGCCTGGATAACGCCGCCTCGAATAGCAGAACATCTTTAAACTGGCGTCTTTACCTCGAAAGAATGTATCTGCACCACCCCGATATTTTTAATAAAATTGACGGTTGGACCTCTCACGCCTACCCCAATCCTGATTTTTCCTCCAGACCAGACAGGTCCGGATCAAATAAAATTGACTCTTATCGCTCCGACCTCAGATTCATCAGACTCTTCAGTAATAAAAAACTTCCCGTTTTCATCACCGAAACCGGATGGTCAAACAAAAACCTTTCCGATCACCAGATCGCCCTCTATTATCAATACGCCCTCACTCATCAATGGTCTGATGAAAACATCGTCGCCATCACTCCCTTTTTACTCAATGCCCAGGAAGGAGCATTCAAAACCTTCAGCTTTAAAAAAGAGGATGGTGCTTTAAAAGAATTTTCCGCCACTTTTAGTTCCTATGCTACCAAGGGGGAACCTAAACCTTCGGTCATTTCCGAATCAAAAACTGCCACTTCCTCATCGGACACAAACGATACCTCGGTAGTATCAACCAACGAAAACTCTCTAACCTTGCTTATTAAGCTTTACAATAGTTTAAAGTCCCTCATGGGGATCTTTGGCAAATGATCATCCTACATGGCGAAGACGCCAACAAATCATACGGTAGACTCATTGTTCTCACCGAAGAACTAAAGTCAAAACAAATAGAGGTCATAACTTACGACGCCGCCGAACTGGATATCACCCATCTTCGTCAGGAGATTAGTTCAAACGGCTTGTTTGGCTCCTCTAAATGTTTTGTTATCAAAAATCTGCTTAGTGGTACTAAATCAAAAAATATCGATAAATTAGTTGCCGTCATAAATCAGGAAACAAATCACGAAATAATTCTTTGGGAAAATAAAAACCTTTCGGCTACGATACTCAAAAAGTTTTCCAAGGCCAATGTAGAAAGTTTTTCAATTAGCCCGGTCATCTTCAAGTTTCTCGACTCACTTCGTCCCCATAACACTAAAAACATCCTTCTTTCCTGGAAAAAATTGCTCAATGAAGGCACCGAGCCGGAGTTCGTCTTTGCAATGTCGGTTCGCCAAATAAAACTTTTGATCCAAGCCAAATCCGGTCCATCATTTATCAAGCTTGCTCCCTATCCCACGAGATTAATCACCCAACAAGCTTCCTATTTTACCCTTGATCATTTACTCTATTTGTATAAGGTTCTCTCCGATATTGATATTAAGATAAAGACCGGTACGAGTAGTAACACCATTGATAATTTGTTGACAAACTTTTTTCAGAAAATCTAGGATAGTAAGTAAAAATAACATCGTGAAAGAAATATTAATTTCTTTACTTGTATCCAAGAAACTCGTACCGCTACCCTTCTCAGTCATTTTGAAAAATGGTTGGCGTGCCTGTGGAGGCGGCATGAGCTAACCGAAATCATGTAAGATTAATTACATGAAGTGGCAGGGGCTATCCGACACGGAAATTCTGGAAAAAAGAAAAATATACGGCAGTAATACCTTGCCGGAGAAAGAATCGACAACCTGGTTTTCTATCGCCGTAAACCAATTCAAAAGCCCGTTAATCTATATTCTCCTTTTTGTCATAGTTATCTCCGTAATTTTCAAAGAAATAAAAGACGCCATCCTTGTTACGGCTGTAGTTATGCTGAATGTATCCATGGGCTTTTTTCAAGAATACGGGGCCCAAAAAACTCTTAAAAGTCTCCACAAGATAGTCCAACAAACGACTCTGGTTATTAGAGGTGGTCAAAGACTCAGTATTAACGTCAAAGATTTGGTACCGGAAGATATTGTTTTGCTTGGATCGGGAGACAAAGTTCCGGCAGATGGTATCGTCCTTGAAGGTTCAATCTTTGTCAGTGAGGCGATCCTCACCGGAGAAGAAGAGCCTGTCGAAAAAAACGAGCGCTCCAAAAACAATCGGCTCTTCATGGGAACTGTCGTTCTCTCAGGTAGATGCACTGCCAAGATCGAAAAAATTGGGGCCGCAACCGAGGTCGGCAAGATTGGTGTCAGTTTGACGGAAATTAAAGAAAGGAAGACTCCTCTTCAAATCAGGCTTGAATTGTTCTCCAAAAAACTAGCCATCCTGGTTGCCATTATTGGTGTTTTGATATTTATCATCGGGATTACACGCAACCATGACATTCTTGAAATGATACGTTTTTCCGTCATACTTTCCATTGCCGCCATTCCCGAAGGACTTCCTATCGCTGTGACGGTCATTCTTTCCCTGGGTATGAAACGTGTACTGAAACGTAAGGGGTTGGTCAAAAGACTTCTCTCCATTGAAACTCTTGGCTCGACGTCAGTGATTTGTACCGATAAAACCGGCACTATTACCGAAGGCGTAATGAAAGTTGTCATGGTTGACACTAAGGATCAGAAGAAGCTTCTAAATGGTCTTGCTGTATTAAATACCAGAAGAACAAGTTTGGAAATTGCTACCTGGGAGTATCTCAAAAAACAACTAAAAATTGATCCGCAAATAGTAATTGATAAATACAAAATCCTTCACGAAGAAATTTTTGAAAGTGAAAAAAAATATGCTTTGGCTATGGTGCAAAGAGGTAAAAATAAAGAAACCTTTATTTTGGGAGCACCGGAAATTATTCTCAAATTTTGTCAGGATGATCCAAAAACAAAAATTAAAATAAACAATCAGTTCCTTCAGTGGACTGATGAAGGTCATCGGGCTGTAGGTTTGATATACAAAAATAATATCTCAAAAACTAAAACAGATTTCAGATGGCTAGGTCTAATCGGGATAGAAGATCCCATTAGACCCGGAGTTAAAGAAGCCATCAGCAAATCCCTCAGCGCCGGTATCAGCGTTAAGATCGTTACCGGAGATTTTAGAAATACGGCCGAAAAAGTATCCGAAAATATTGGTCTCGTCATTACCCGGGATAGTGTAATGGAGGGTGAAGATTTGGAAAAAATATCAACTAAAGATCTAAACTCAAAGATAGACCGTATTAATTTATTTTGCCGTGTTTCTCCACACCAGAAATTAAAAATCATCTCAGTTCTTCAGGGAAAAGGGGAAGTGGTTGCTATGACAGGAGACGGAGTCAATGATGCCCCGGCACTGAAAAAGGCAGACATCGGGGTAGTGGTCGGCTCGGCTACCGACGTAGCCAAAGACTCTGGAGATTTAATTCTTCTGGACAATAATTTCAGAACCATAGTATTCGCTTGTGAAGAAGGTCGCATAGTCTATCAAAATATCATTAAGGTGGTGGGGTATGTCCTCTCAAACTCTCTTGCCGAAATTGTACTTATCGTTGGTGCCATGGTTCTCAACATTCCCTTCCCCCTGACTATCGTACAGATCCTTTGGCTTCACTTAATCTGCGACGGTCCACCCGATATCGCTCTGGGTTTTGAGCCGGGAGATCCCAAAATTATGGAGGAAAAACCAAACAATCATCAGAAGGAAAATATTCTCAGTCGCTCCATGCTTTTCCTCATATTTGCCATTAGTCTCACGGCAGGGCTAGTCTCACTTGCAATATTTTCTCAACAATTAAAATTTGGAGACCTTGATCTGGCACGTACCACCGTCTTTGGCATCATTGGTTCCATTGACCTTATCTACGTCTTCGCCTACAAAGATCTTCGCAAACCAGTGCTCAAGCTTCAAAAGATACTTAATAATAAATTCCTTCTACTGAGCGTTCTTTATGGCTTCACCATCCTGCTTTTTGGCATCTATCATCCAGCTGCTCAAAAATTATTACACACCGTCAGTCTTCCTCCATCAACCTGGATATTAATCATTGGTGTAGCCTTGCTTACGACTCTTTGGGTAGAAATAGTTAAGAAATTTTGGAAAATCTACTGAATCTATGCTACAATATCCCATATTGTTCTTACGGCCGAGCATTTAGCTCGTCTTGCTTGACGCTCTCACGATTGTCCAGCTAGTATTTTCCATAGGACAATCGGGGAAAACCCCCATTAAATATGTTTAACCGTCGCCCTTCTGGCGGACGTGGCTATTCTAGTCATGGTTCAAATCGTGGTGCCAGCCACTCATTTAATAGAAATTCTTTTGGCAACAGGAGAGCTCGTTTCATGCCCAAAGCACTAGATCCTCGTATGTTTGTCCGAGCTGCCATGCCGGAAATTCAAGAGGATGTAATTACTCAACACACCTTTGAAGACTACGGTCTCTCCGAACAAATACTACGTAACGTCAGGGCAAAGGGATACGTTACCCCAACCCCCATTCAAGATCAAGCTCTCGAAGCCGCGTTATCCGGTAGAGATGTTTTGGGTTTAGCCGACACCGGCACCGGTAAAACCGCCGTCTTTGCCTTGGCGGTCATTAAAAAGATAATTGAAAACCCCAACGATACTGCTTTGGTAGTTGCCCCAACTAGAGAGTTGGCCGTACAAATTAGAGACGAAATCAGATCTCTTTCCGGTGGACTCCAGATATATGCCAGTCTCTTCATTGGAGGCTCGGATATAAGACGCCAGCTAGATGAGCTCAGGCGTCGCCCCAATGTCTATATTGGCACCCCAGGACGCCTCAGAGACCTCTATAATCGCCGTGCCTTAAACTTAAACGATACACGTACCGTTGTTCTTGATGAAGTCGACAGAATGCTTGACATGGGTTTCGTTCACGAAATCACCGAACTTCTTTCCTTCTTACCGGAAGTTCATCAAACTTTGCTTTTCTCCGCCACAATTGACCAAAAGGTTGAAGGCATTGCCTTTCAATTTATGAACAATCCCGAAAAAATCTCCGTCAAAACCAACGCCGGTTCCCTGAACGTTGATCAAAACATCATTAGAGCTTCCGGAAAACAAGGTAAATATGCCGTTCTAAATGATTTACTGTCTAAAGAAACTTTTAGAAAAGTTCTAATCTTCGGCCGTACCAAATACGGAGTCGAAGAAATTGCCATTACTTTACAAAGATCAGGTTTTAACGCCGACTCAATTCATGGTGACAAGCGCCAAAATCAGCGCGAAACCGTTTTAAGAAAGTTCAAGGAAAATCAAATTCGTATTCTATGTGCTACCGACGTTGCTGCTCGCGGAATCGATGTCAGAGACATCACCCACGTCATCAACTTTGACCAGCCAGCCACCTACGATGACTACATTCATCGTATCGGCCGCACAGGTAGGGCAGGCAAATCGGGAATTGCTCTTACCTTTGTTGATTAAATCGGCAAAAAAAGCACGATTCATAAATAATCTGTGTTGGTATACTTTATCTATGCAGATAAACCCAAACATCTATCGTGGATATGATCTTCGTGGAGTATCAGGTGTCGATCTCTCGCCGGAAGTTTATTACACTCTTGGACGTGGTTATGCCACTTTTTTAACACAACGGCGTATTACTCTCTGTCCGGTAGGTTGTGATAATAGGCTCACCAGCGAAGAGTACAAAAACTCCTTTATCAAAGGATTAAATGAGGGAGGAATCGATACCATTGATCTTGGTCTTTCCATGAGCCAGATAATCTATTTCAGCTCTTACGAATATTTAACCAAGGCTGGTGCCATGATCACTGCCTCCCACAATCCCAAAGACTATAACGGTCTCAAACTATCCGTAGGGTACTCCGACACTATGGTTACGGAAGAAATCCAAGTGCTTAAAAAAATAGTCGACGGGGGTGTGTTCTCAAAAGGTCAGGGTAAAAATACCAAGAAAGATATCTTCCCGACTTATTTAGCGGAAATTACCAAATACTTTAATTTATTAAAGAAATGGAAAGTAGTTATCGATGGTTGTAACACGGGATCGGGAATATTTTACCCGCAGATACTCAGAAAAGCCGGCTGCGAGGTAATTGAACAAAACTGTACCCCCGATGGTAACTATCCTCTTGGAAACCCCGATCCGACCGAGACAGAAGTGCTGGAAAGATTAGCTAAAACAGTCACTAAGGAAAAAGCCGATATTGGTTTTGCCTATGATGCCGACGGAGATAGGGTAGCCGTTGTTGACAATACAGGACAAGTACTTTGGATGGACACCATCGTTGCCTTATATGCCCAAGATGTTCTGGACTTTATTCCTGGAGCACCTATCGTTTACAACAATCTCTGTTCCAAGGTTGTTTCCGAAACAATCGTAAATAAAGGAGGGCTACCAATCATTTCCAGAACAGGGCACTCATTTGTAAAAGCCAAAATCAAAGAGGTTCGTTCTCCTTTCGGAGGTGAACTTTCCGGGCACATCTTTTTCATGGACAATTTTTATGGCCATGATGATGCCGCCTACGCCTCGCTCCGTTTATTAAGTTATTTGGAAAGAACGAAACAAGATCTTCATCAGGCAGTTGAAAAATTACCAAAATACTTTAGTAGTCCGGAAATCAAACTAGGTTTGGCTGACAATATTAAATTTCAATTAATTGCCGGACCGATCAAAGAAGACTTAATCAAACTCATTCCCGACGGAACAGTAAACGAGATTGACGGTATTCGTGTTGACACGAAAGAGTCTATGGTCGTTGTTCGAGCCTCGCAAAACGGACCATACCTTACTACCAAATTTGAAAGCAAAACCTCTGACGGTTACGATGAACTAAAAAGTGGAATCGCCAAAATATTTAAAAAATATCCGGAGATAGACTGGTCTACTGGCTCAAATACTTCATCTCTCTCTTAAGACTATTGAGTTGGCCGAGTAATTTGTATATAGTGACCTGATGGGCAGAGAAATCGTCGTCGGTTTACATTTTTACCAACCTCCAAGAGAAGCAACACACCCAACGCTCTCGACAATCTTCACTGATCCCCAAAATAAAAACTGGACTGCCATCATCGAAAAACAATGTTATGAACCCCTGGCTCAGGAGGGCATTCTTAATAAAGCTTCCTTTGACATTTATCAGTCGCTACTGCTTCAACTGGAAAAGATTAATCCGGAAACCGCCGTGATCTACCAAAAAACCATGAAGGAGAACGGGATAGGGGAGGCTTTCATTCATCCGATACTTCCCGATCTTTCTCTGTCGGACAAGTCCATCGTCATTTCGGCAGGAGTCAATAGATTTAAAGAAATTACCGGGGTCAACCCTAAGATATTCTGGCCTCCGGAAACCGCCATTGATACCGAGACTCTCCATGTCCTTTCCGACAACGGCTATGAAGGCTTTGTCTGTGCCCCGGAACAGATCATCCAAGCAAATGGTTCTATCTCAGATAATCAGCCAACCATCATCAACCTTGATCGGGGAAGACAAATAATCGCCTATCCCTTCGACCGTACAATAAGTAGAAATCTTGCCTTTGATAAAAAACAAAATGCCGATTCTTTTGCTCATTCTTTCGTCAAGCCTCGAAATGAAAATATTCCCCAAAACCAAGTAATCATTGCCTGGACGGATGCCGAAACTTTTGGTCATCATTTTCAAAATGGTGACAAATTTTTACAATATCTTCTCGATTCATCACTCCCAAGCATCGGGTTATACCCGATTTCCATCAACAACCTACAACTGGACATCTCCAAACTTCCAAAGGGAATGATTAGAGAAAGATCCGCATGGAGCTGCCCTCATGGAAATCTAATTCGCTGGAACGGATCTTGCGACTGCGGCTGGGGACAAGACACTTCCTGGAAAGAGCCATTCACTTCAGCGATGAATTTTCTAAACAATGAAGTCTCCGGTATTCTTCAAGCTGAAATAGGCCGGGGGTATGAGTCAATGGTATCCGCCAATTTTTATGACCTCTATGCTCATCCCGAAAAAGTTAACAATCCAAAGAAAGCACTTGTTGCCGCTAAAATATCATCCCTAATAGCTAAAACGAGTTGTGCCACCTTCTTTTCCAGTCCGGAAGTTTCCGGGAAAATCAACCTTCTCTATGCTTATCAATCTCTTCTCTATCTAAAAGATGCCGGCCTGGTTACAGCCTCCTCAAACACCGAAAAAATTCTTTTTGAAAAACTTGCAGCAGTCCGATACCCAAATGGAGAAAAAACTGCTCTGACTACCCTGAAAAAAATGCTGGCTCGGTAGGATATTGGTATACTTAATTTACGCGATGAAAACTTTTCTTGATGATTCTAAGATATATGGTCAATATGACACTCTTGATGTCTATGATTCCATTATCTCAACTGGCCAGCAGTTCGAGTCCGCCTGGCACGACTCTCAGTTTGTTAATTTAAATTTTGAACCGGAAAAAATCAAAAACATTGTTTTTGCCGGAATGGGAGGGTCAAATCTTCCGGCACATATAGTCCTCTCACTTTCTCCCTTATTGCTGAAAATTCCATTTGAGATCGTCTCCAACTATCGACTTCCCCAATACACCGCTAAAGATACTCTCGTCATCTTGGCAAGTTACTCAGGAAACACTGAAGAAATTCTCTCCTGTGCCCAAGACGCTTCCAAACGACAAAGTAAAATGATAGTTATTACCACAGGAGGGAAACTAAGAGACCTGGCTGTGTCTGAGCACTGGCCTCTAATACTGCTAGACGAAAAGCTGAATCGTTCGCACATTCCACGATACGGTATCGGTCTGATGCTCGGCGCTGTTATGGGTTTAACAATTCGTCTTAATCAAGAAGCCTTTCGTTTTGTCGACCCTAAAGAAATAGTGCGGACCATTGAAAGGGCTCTCGACTTGTTCAAAAATGATCGACCATCAAATGATAATCCGGCAAAAGAATTTGCTCTTAAAAATAGAGGTATGTCCCTTATGATTTTTTCCGCCAATCACTTATCGGGGATAGGAAAAGTTTCTACCAATTTTTTCAACGAAACCGCAAAAACTTTTTCTGCCCATTTCCAGTTACCCGAGCTCAATCACCATCTTTTGGAAGGCCTAACTTTCCCTTTATCTCTCAAAGACCATACCCGATTTATTCTCCTCAACTCCTCCCTCTACCCGGAGATAATTCAAAAAAGATTTCAGATCACCAAAGACGCTCTAATCAAACAACATTATCAAATTACCGTTATCAAACCGGAATCGACCGACATCACCGCTCAAGTATTTGAGTCACTAGTCTTTTTGGTGATGATTAGCTATTATTTAAGTATAGTCAACAAGCAAGACCCTGGAACTAATCCTTGGGTAGACTCCTTTAAAAAACAACTAACCTAATGCCCAACCTACCTGCCCTGGTATTACCATTCAGTAAAATTCACAAGGAAGATATCCCTCTAGTCGGTGGAAAAGGTGCCAACTTAGGCGAAATGTACAACTTCGGCATACCCGTTCCCAACGGCTTTGTCATCACCGCCCAAGCCTATGAAAAAGTAATCGAGCACAATGCTCTCCAACCGGTCATTAGAGAGATTATCAAACAAACCGAGATAACCAATCAAAAAGAGCTCGAAAGGTCGGCTATCAAAATACAGCGACTTATTCAAACAGCCGACATTCCTGCCGAACTCACAAAGGAAATCTTCGAAAGTTATTCAGGTTTAAAACCGGGAGATAAAAATCCTCTCGTTGCCGTTCGTTCGTCGGCAACGGCCGAAGATCTTCCAGACGCTTCATTTGCCGGACAACAAGAATCATTTTTGGACATTAAAGGTGAATCGAATCTCATACAAGCCGTTCGCAGTGCCTGGGGCTCCCTTTGGGGTGCCAGGGCCATCTTCTATCGAGCCACCAAAGGCTACAACCACTTCAAGGTACTTTTGGCTATTCCTGTCCAGTTAATGGTTCAATCCGACGTTTCCGGAGTTCTCTTCTCCGTTAACCCTGTTACCGGCAACAAAAATCAGGTTGTTGTTGAAGCCGTTTGGGGACTCGGTGATTTCATGGTTCAAGGGGTAGTTAACCCGGATCACTACATTGTAAATAAGTCCGATCTTTCTATCCATTCTCGCCAGAACGTTCCTCAGACCGTTATGGAAATCCATGACTATCCCAGCGGAGTCAAAAAAGTAAAGGTTCCGAAGAAAATGGTCAACGCTCCCAAGCTAACCGATGAAGAAGTAATAGAACTTGCTAAGCTTTCCATGAAAATTCATCAGCATTATTACTTTCCCCAAGATAGCGAGTTTGCCGTCGAAAATGGCAAGGTTTATCTGGTTCAAACACGCCCCATCACCACCCTCGATATGGGCAAAGGCGCCAAACAAATATCCGAATCCCAGTTAGTGAATTTAAAACAGCTAATCCAAGGAGAGCCCGCCTCGTTTGGCATTGGTTTTGGCAAGGTAGTAAAAATTAAATCTGCCAAAGAAATAGACAAAGTAAAAAAGGGGGATGTTCTTGTTACCGAGATGACTGCTCCGGACTTTGTTCCGGCTATGAAAAGAGCCAGTGCCATTGTCACAGATAAAGGAGGACAAACCTCCCATGCCGCCATTGTTTCCAGAGAGTTGGGAGTTCCCGCTATAGTAGGTACCAAAACCGCTACCAAAATCCTTAAAGAAGATCAATTAATTACCGTCAATGGCGCTACCGGCGTTGTTTACAATGGCGTTCCCGAAAAAGGCAAGGCTGTCGCTGTTAAAGAGTTTAAGGAGGAAGAATTTCCCCAAACCGCCACCAAAGTCTATGTCAATCTGGGTGAACCGGATCTTGCATCAATCGTCGCCCAGGGCAACGCTGACGGAGTTGGTCTCCTTCGTGCAGAGTTTATGATGGCCGAAATAGGTACTCATCCTAAGAAAATGATTCGTGATGGTAAAAGCCAGGTTTTTATCGAAAAGCTGGCCGAAAGCATTATCAAATTTACTCACAGTTTTGGAGACAGACCGGTTATATACCGTGCTACTGACTTTAAATCTAATGAATATAAAAATTTAATCGGGGGCCAAAACTATGAACCAACGGAGCCCAATCCTATGCTTGGATACCGAGGATGCTACCGTTACATTCTCGACGAACCGGTTTTTAATCTTGAGCTGGAAGCCATCAAACTTGTAAGAAACAAGTATGGCTACAAAAACCTTCATCTCATGATTCCTTTTGTTAGAACGGTCGACGAGATGATCAAAGTCAAAAGAATTATCGCCTCCAGCGGTCTATCCAGATCCAACTCCTTCAAACTTTGGATGATGGTTGAAATTCCCTCGAACGTTATTCTTCTGGAAGACTTTATTGCTACCGGTATCGATGGTGTTTCTATCGGATCAAATGATCTCACGATGTTAATTTTAGGTACGGATCGCGACAACGAAACCGTTGCTCCCGAGTTTGACGAGAGAAATCCGGCAGTCCTCTGGGCTCTTGAACACGTCGTCAAAACTGCCGCCAAACACCACATTACCTGTTCTCTCTGCGGTCAGGCCGCTAGCCAATATCCTGACCTTATTGATAAATTAGTATCTTGGGGAATAACTTCCGTTTCCGTCAGCCCGGATGCCGTGGACAACACCAGAAGGGTAATCTCTCTGATAGAAAAAAGGCTACTTAAATAAAATGGCAAAAATAAAATCTGTTTACGCAAGAGAAATCCTTGACTCTCGCGGCAACCCAACCATAGAAACGACCATCTGGACAGATAACAATCATGGTTCAGTTGCTTCGATTCCTAGCGGAGCCTCTACCGGAAAACTGGAAGCAGTTGAGTTGAGAGATGGTGATCCGGAGAGATTCAACGGTCTCGGAGTGTTAAAGGCGGTTGCCAATGTTAATCAAATTATAAGCAAGTACATCATCGGTCAAGACCCGACCCGTCAAAACAACATTGACCAAATTTTATTAAACCTCGACGGTACGGAAAACAAGTCAAAACTTGGAGCCAATGCCATGCTCTCGGTCTCACAGGCTTGTTTTGAGTTAGGTGCCGCTTGCGAAGACAAACCCACCTTTCAGTATACCGTTGAAAAATATGGCCTGACTACTCCAACGGCCCTACATCTTCCGACTCCTATTTTTAATTTAATAAATGGAGGTAAACACGGTGCTGGAAATCTCGATTTCCAGGAATTCCATATTATTCCCAGTAGCCAAAAGAAATTCTCCGAAGCTTTGGAAATTGGTAGCGAGCTTTATCACAATTTAAAAAATATTTTAATAGAAAAAAAAGCCATCCACTCTGTCGGAGACGAGGGAGGCTTCGCTCCCAATCTGTTCAGCAACACCGATGCCATCGAACTACTGGTAGAAACCGTCGAATCCAGTCGTTACAAACTTAATCAAGATGTCTTCATTGGCTTGGATATCGCCGCCAACGGGCTTCTCAAAAACGGTAAATACAAAATTAGCGACGCCAAAGATAATCTTTCCGGTGAACAGTTCCGTGACTTCCTCATCGATTTGAATCTGAAATACAGCTTGCTGTCCATTGAAGATCCTTTTGGCGAAGAAGACTGGAAAGATTGGTCCGATTTAACCTCAAGCATTGGTAAACAATTAATGATTGTTGGCGATGATCTCCTCGTCACTAACAAAAAACGCTTACAAGAAGCTATTAAAAAGACTGCTTGTAACGCGATTCTGGTTAAACCAAATCAAATTGGCACTATTTCCGAGTCCGTTTCGGTTATAAAACTAGCTAAGAAAAATAATTTTTCCGTTATTGTCTCTCATCGATCCGGAGACACAGATGAAGACTTTCTGGCAGACTTTGCTGTAGGTGTCGGTGCTGATTTCGTCAAATTTGGTGCTCCCGGTAGAGGAGAGCGGGTTGCTAAATACAATCGTTTGTCTTTCATTCAAGAATATCTAAGTAGCTTGCATGGATAAGAAATCGGTAATTCTCTGTATTCTCGACGGTTGGGGAATAGCACCCTCCGGTCCCGGTAATGCCATAAGCATCGCCAACCCAAAAACTTATAACTATCTGCTTCAAAACTATCCCTCAACTCAGCTTTTGGCTTCAGGCCCAACGGTCGGTTTACCGGAAGGCCAAGACGGAAATAGTGAAACTGGTCATCTGAACATTGGAGCGGGAAGAGTTGTCTTTCAGGACCTAGCCCTAATTAACATGGCCATAGCCGACGGAAGTTTTTTTACCAATAGGGCCTTACTGGACACCGTCAAACACCTCTCTTCCTTTCAGTCCAATCTCCATTTAATTGGTATGATTGGCAACTCAGGTGTCCACTCCTACAACGAACACCTCTTTGCCCTTTTATTGTTTGCCAAAAAGAATAACATTCAAAATGTTTTTCTACATCTGATTACCGACGGACGAGATAGTCCACCCGATAACGCCATTGAGCAAATAAAAATCGTTCAGGAAAAAATACGGGAACTTGGAGTCGGTTCTATTGCCTCAATCATTGGCCGATACTACGCCATGGATCGAGATCAGCGTCTGGACAGAACCCAAAAAGCCTTCGACTGCCTTACAAAAACCAATCTAAAATCGGAACAAAATCCCTCTACCTATCTGGAAAAATCTTACGCCGCCAATATTTATGATGAGTTTATAAAGCCTGTTTCCGTTGGAGACAACCCTAATAGTTCCAGAATCAAATCCGGAGATTCCGTTATCTTTTTTAACTTCAGAACCGACAGACCCAGGCAATTAACAGAGATGTTCTTTGGGTCGGGAATTCCCAATTTAAGATTTGTCACTATGACCAAGTATCGTAAAGACTACCAAAATCCAGTCATGTTCACTACTACCACTCTTTCCAATACTTTAGGGGAAGTAATTTCCAGCCACAATTTAAATCAATTAAGGGCCGCCGAAACGGAAAAAATCGCCATGGTTAGCTACTACTTTAATGGCCAAAGCGAAGCCCTTCTCCCGGGAGAAACGCACCTTTTTATCGATTCCCAAAAAGTAGCTACTTATGATCTCGCACCACGTATGTCTACTGATAAACTCATTGAGGAGTTTCAAAAAAAAATCAGGGGAGACAGCTTTGCCTTATCCGTTATCAACATCGCCTGTCCCGACATGGTCGCTCACACCGGTAAGATAGACAAAACCATTGAAGCTATCAAGGCAGCCGATGACGCCATGGGAAATTTAGTTAATCTCGCCAAAAAAACAAACTCCTATTTATTAATCACCGCCGACCACGGTAATGCCGAAGAACTGCTAGACCTCAAAACAGGGAAGGTAAACACCCAACACTCGAATTTTCCCGTACCATTCATCGTCTATCACCCGACCGACAACAAGTTTAAACTCCAGCCGGGAAAACTGGGAGATATTGCTCCAACTATACTTTCACTGCTGGATCTCCCGGTACCTGCGGAAATGAACGGTAAAGATCTAATCCTAAGAGAAAAAACTCTTTAACTGCCGACAGAAATCAACAAAACCAACTCTCCTTTAATCCTTTTTTCTTTTGACGACTCGAGTAGTTGCTTCAAACTTCCCCTAATGATTTTTTGCGACACTTTTGTCAGATCCACGGCTAAACATGCGGGGATATCTTCACCCATAATTGCAATTGCTTCAGGCAAGATTTTTTGGAGCCTCAGAGGATTCTCATAAATAACTGCCGTCATTTTTGAAATTGTGCCCATTTCCTTAAGACTTGTCAAAACCGATGTTCTTTTTCCAATTTTCTTTGGTAAAAATCCCACAAAGATATAACGATCGGTTGGTAATCCGGAAACGGCCAAGGCTGCGCTTTCCGCCGTTGGACCAGGAACTACATCAACTTCCCAATTCAATTCCACAGCCTTACTGACCAGCTTATACCCAGGATCGGAGATTAGGGGCATACCGGCGTCAGAAACCAAAACCACAGACTCCAGTGAACAAATTTCAGCCAATATTCTTGGTAGTATTTTGGCTTCATTAAAATCATTAATAAATCTAATTGTTCCGGAAAATTTTTGCACATGTCCCATCTGCATCAACTTACTCCACAAATTATTAAACATTCTGCTATCCTCACAAATCAAATACTTGGCTTCCTGCAAAGTTTTTAAAGCCCGAAGAGATATATCCTCAATATTACCTATTGGGAGTCCGACTATGGTTAGTTTCATAATTTAAAATTTGCGTATAACACCAACGCACTTACCCTGTACTTTAACATTAATTGCAAAAATAGGGGACATTGATGAGTTTGCCGGTTCCAAACGAACTCTGGTTCTTTCACGGAAAAATCTTTTTAAGGTGGCCAAACCGTTTTCCAGCAAAGCCACCACAATGTCGCCGTCTTTCACCCCGGTTGCGTCACACTCTTCAATAATTACGTAATCATGGTCAAAGATTCCCTCATCAATCATCGAGTCTCCTTTAACCTGCAAAACAAAGGCTCGTTTCTTGCCCGAAAGCATTGAGGCCGCCACCTTCATGGAGGAATTTGGGTCGGTTAGGGGTTCAATCGGTCTTCCGGCTGCGATAAAACCTAGTATCGGTAACTCGATTGAGGCCGACTCCACACTTCCGCGATCAACCAGTGAAATTCCTCGAATCGCGCCCTCAAATTTTTTAATGATATTTTTCTTTTCCAAAGCCTGAAGGTGTTCATGAACGGTAGCCAAAGAAGAAACCCCAATGGCGCCTGCAATTTCCGAGAGGGTGGGGGAGTAACCATTTTTTTGAATAAACTGGGAAATAAATTCCACGATCTGTCTTTGCCTTCGATAGAGTGTTACGGTCATAACTTCATTATTACCAAACAATACCCAAAAGTCAAGCACCCAAAACTTCACTCTTGCAACGATATCATCGCAGCCTGCAGACAAATTTTCATCTTAACAGGAGGGTATCGTGCTCAAAAAACTCCCGATCGTCTGATCGGGTTTTTTTTCGGGTAAAATATAGACTGTGGAATTTAATATTAAATCGGACTACCAACCCACAGGGGACCAACCTCAAGCAATTGAGCAACTTTCCACAGTCATTTCTTCAGGGAATTCTCACCAAACTCTTTTGGGAGTTACCGGCTCAGGGAAAACATATACTGTCGCGAAAGTAATCGAAAAAACTCAACTGCCCACCCTTGTCATCTGCCATAATAAAACTCTCGCCAGTCAGCTATATCAGGAGTTCCGTGATTTTTTTCCGGACAACGCCGTAAGTTACTTTGTCAGCTACTACGACTACTACCAACCGGAGGCATATCTCCCCAGTTCGGACACTTACATCGAAAAAGAAGCCGACATCAATCCGGAGATCGACAAACTAAGACTTACCACGACAGCCAATCTCTTGTCTCGTCCGGACAGTATTGTCATTGCCTCGGTCTCCTGTATCTACAACATTGGCTCGCCAACAGACCAAGAAAAAAATATTCTTAGTCTGGCTAAAGGCCAGGTAATTGCCCGAGACACCGTGCTTATGAGACTCGGTGACCTTCAGTACACCAGAACCAACGCCGAACTTTCCCGAGGTACTTTCAGAGCTATCGGTAGCACTGTTCAGTTATATCCCTCATACAAAGACATCGTTATTTCCATGGTTTTTGAAGGTAATATTTTAAAAACAATCGACATTCTGGACCCCTACAACTTTACGAAAACTACTGATCCGGATCTTGAAAAAAGCGGCATAATCACCATCAACCCGGCCAAGCTCTTCATTACCGACCCCAAAACACAAGGACAAGCCATCGACAATATCCGAAAGGATTTGCAAACTCAAATCGAAAAATTCAAAACCGAAGGTAAAACCATCGAAGCCTACCGACTGGAACAAAAGGTTAACTATGATCTTTCTATGCTGGAAGAAGTCGGCTATGTAAACGGTATTGAGAACTACTCTCGTTACTTTGACGGACGCAAACCAGGAGAACCCCCTTATTCCTTGCTGGAATATTTCCACTACAACGCCAAAAAGTTTCACAAAAAAGGTTTCCTCACCGTTATTGATGAATCACACATCAGTCTGCCTCAAATTCGTGGCATGTACAACGGTGATCAATCAAGAAAAGAAAATCTTATCAATTATGGTTTTCGTTTACCTAGTGCCAAAGACAATCGCCCTTTAACCTTCACCGAGTTCCAGTCCCGCACATTGCAGAACCTTTACTGCTCCGCTACTCCCGGTGATTATGAACTCTCACTGTCCAAATCAAGCACCATCCCTACGGTCGCGGAACAGCTCATCCGCCCTACCGGCCTCTTGGATCCGGAAGTATTTGTCCGTCCCGTAAAAGGTCAGATCGAAGACATAAGTAGAGAAGTCCTTGAACGAAAACTTAAAGGCGAAAGAACCTTGGTTCTCACCATGACAAAGAAAATGGCTGAGGATCTGTCAGAACATCTCAGAGAAAAATACAAAATTAAAGTTGAATACCTTCACTCAGACATTAAAACCTTAGACCGAGCCGATATCCTCGAAAGTCTCCGTCTGGGGAATGTTGATTGTTTGGTGGGTATCAATCTTCTCCGCGAAGGTCTGGATCTACCGGAAGTCTCTCTGGTTGCCATTCTTGACGCCGACAAAGAAGGTTTTCTCCGTACGCCTACTGCTCTGATACAAACAATGGGTAGAGCCGCTCGTCACATCAACGGTCAGGTCGTTCTTTACGCCGATAAAATCTCTCCTTCCATGGACATTGCAATGAAAGAAACCGCCAGAAGAAGAATTACCCAAGCCCTCTACAACAAAAAACATGGTATCACCCCCATCGGTATTAACAAACCCATAAGAGAGGCCTTGCTCCATCGTGATTCGAGTGGTCCGGCACCAAAAATCAAAGAGCTTGCCGAGTTCGGTTGGACGGAAATTGAAGATGTTAACGCCGAAGCGCTTACTCCCCAAAAGAAAAAGATTCTCATAACTAAACTCAAGAAAATGATGACCCAAGCTGCCAACTCCTGGAACTTCGAGCTTGCAGCTCGCTACCGCGACACTATCCAAAAGTTACAGTAATTAGCGGAATTTAGAAGCCGTAACAACTCTACCGCCGATAGCGTCTCTGGATGTTGAGGTATCAATCTTTCTATCACCAATTGCTAGATCATCTGGATCAAAATTATTATTTTCCAGGAACTCCGCTAGTACTTTCAGCGCTTTCTTACCGTAGAACTGACTTTCCCTAGTACGATTATCCAAGAGAATAAATAACTGTGTCCCTTTTTTGCAAAATCTTTCAATATCACTCAGCAAACCTTCTTCAACGATGCTTTGGGGGTTGGGCGCCACCATCATTATTAAATCGACTTTTACATCCGGTAGTTCATCAGTATAACCAGGTACAATCACCCTTTTTGTGCCCTCCTCAATCCTTACCGAACCTTTTCGAAAATCAATATTATTTGCGTTGATTGCCCGATCTACTCCAATCCAAAGGTCTCCCTTCCTCTGACTAACCGATAGGTTGGTTCTCTCTCCTCCTGGTCCAATATCCAAAACCACAAAATTTCTACCAACAAGAAGGCTCTCCATCTTCTCTTTTTTTTCAACGGCGCTCAGATTACCGAAATCGACCACTTCATAGTTTAGACCACCGTTAAGTTCAACCTTCTTTGATTTTTCCAAATCTTCGATGTTTGCTATTTCCATATCACCATTATAAGTACATTCACCTTAACAGTCATTCGGGTATTTTAGGGTGAAAAATGTTAAAATATAGCGTTATGTCGGAAATCTCACCATCAAACCACCTCATCATCAGGGGAGCCCGTCAACATAATCTTAAAAATGTTGACCTGATAATTCCCAAAAATAAGCTGGTGGTTTTCACTGGAGTTTCGGGTAGTGGTAAATCCAGTATGGCTCACGACACCATTTATGCCGAAGGTCAACGCCGTTATGTCGAGTCTCTAAGCTCATACGCTAGACAGTTCTTAGGTGTTATGGACAAACCGGACGTCGATCAGATTGAAGGTTTATCTCCAGCCATTCTCATTGACCAAAAACAAGGTAGTCACAATCCCAGAAGTACCGTCGGTACAGTCACCGAAGTTTACGACTATCTCCGTTTACTTTTTGCTCGCATCGGTCATCCTCATTGTCCGAACTGTGGCCGAGAAATTATGCCTCAGGATATTAATCAAATCTACAAAGCAGTTGTCGAACTGGCTGTTTCCCATCCCTCATACCAAAAACAAAAGGGGACTAGGGTTATGATCCTGGCTCCTCTGGTAAAAAATCAAAAGGGTGAATTTGCCGATTTATTTCCCAATTTATACAAGCAAGGTATAGCACAAGTTAGAGTTGATGGAAAAATTCTTTCGACCCAATCAACCTTAAGTCTTTTTAAAAATAATCGCCACAATATCGAAGCTATTATCGATAAACTGGTCATTGGCCAAGTAAACAACAGCATCGAATACGAAAAACAACGTTTGATTGACTCCATTGAACAGTCAATCAAAATGGCTGATGGTGAAAGTATTATTAGTATTGTTGACGATCCATCTCTTTCCTTTCCTGAGAACCCGGAAAAAATGGAGGACCATCTTTTTTCTCAAAAACTATCCTGTCCTGTTTGTAACATCTCGATTCCCGAAATAGAACCTCGTTATTTTTCCTTCAACGCTCCCGACGGGGCTTGTCCGGAATGTACCGGCCTGGGAACCAAAATGGTTCTCGATACCGACAGTATTATTTCTCCGACTCTTACACTCTACGAAGGGGCTATCATTCCGTTGGCTTCTCAGTTTGAAACACGTACCTGGCTGGCTAAACTCATTGTCGAGGCAATGGCTTCGGTAGATTTTTTACCCACCACTCCCTTGATTCAAATGACCGAGAAACAAAGTCAGGCTCTATTCTCCGGCACCGGAGACAAAATTTTCTCCGTCAGAGGCATTAACCGTCATGGAAAATCTGTTTCGTGGAAAAGTAAATACGAAGGTCTCGCCAAAGAATTTGAACGCCGCTATACCGAAACAAGCTCCGACGCTCTGAAAGAAGAAATTGAAAAATACTTAATCAAAAAAACCTGTCCGGTTTGTCAGGGAACCCGTCTTAAACCGGAAGTTCTTGCTGTCCACGTTGATGGCAAATCCATTAGTGAAGTAACCGCACAATCAATTGAAAGCGACGTCATCTTTTTTAAAGAACTTAACAAGAAACTTACTCCTTCAGAACAACAAATTAGTCTTCCCATTGTCAAGGAAATAGGGGATAGACTCAGTTTTCTTGTCTCGGTTGGTCTTGATTACCTGACTCTGGGTAGAGAGTCGGGTACCTTGTCTGGCGGTGAACTTCAGCGAATTCGGCTGGCGAGTCAAATCGGTTCTCGTCTTACCGGTATTCTCTATGTTCTTGACGAACCCACCATCGGTCTTCACCAAAGAGACAATGCCAAGCTCATTAAAACTCTTCAAGAGTTGGTGAATCTCGGCAACTCTCTCGTCGTGGTCGAACACGACCAGCAAACGATGGAGTCGGCTGATCACCTGGTTGAGTTTGGACCCCAAGCAGGAGAACTCGGTGGCAAAATTACCTTTCAGGGAACGATAGAGGAAATGAAAAAATCCGGTTGTATTACCGGAAAATATATCTCTGGTGTAAATAAAATCATCGCCAACAAACCTAAAAATCCACCTGAAAGTCAGGGCTCGATTCGTCTATCGGGTTGTAACCACCACAACCTCAAAGACGTTGATGCCGAGTTCCCCTTGAATAGATTTATTGCTGTTACCGGGGTCTCCGGTTCTGGTAAATCGTCTCTTGTAGTTGAAACACTTTACGAAGCCTTATCTCAAAAACTTAACTCCATGCATCGCAAGCAGGACATTACCTACGGTTCTATCTTGATTCCAGATGCTGTCAAAAGAGTCTCTTTAATTGACCAAAGTCCAATCGGTAAAACCCCAAGAAGTAATCCGGCTACCTATACCAAAGTCTTTGACCATATTCGTTTACTTTTTTCAAATACTCAAGAGGCTCGTTTCCGTGGATATGGACCTGGACGTTTCAGTTTCAACGTCAAAGGAGGTCGCTGTGAAACTTGTCAGGGTGATGGTCAGCTGAAAATCGAAATGCAGTTTATGGGAGACATCTATATTACCTGTGACACCTGTAAAGGAGCACGGT
>CAZWYN010000010.1:0-22417 GCA_964638575.1 uncultured Pseudomonadales bacterium
CTTCATATCCTTCAATCCCAAACTGAGGAATATTCAAAACCGAAACTACTTCTTTCGTTCTCTCAATCTGAGACGCTAAATCTTCGTCCATTGGTCCACGATTGGCTTTGTACTCTACATACTCTATTTTCCGAAAGGTCGGTCCTTTTACATCCCAAGCCACGGCCGCGTGAGTCGGCCCCAACTTCTCCAGTATTGTAAGTAGCATTGCGGAAAACCCATACACGGCATTGATTAGTTCTCCCTTTGATGTGGTCAACGTAGGAGGAAAGGCGTGATATGCCCGATGTAAAAGCGAGTTACCATCAATTAATATCAATTTCCTCATTTTTTTATCGCGAAAACAGCCTTTTGTTTACCCACTAGTTTTTCGAACTCTTCTTGCTCCAGGGTCTCGATCTTCATTAGCCTGGCTACAATCTTATCCAAAACCTTCTTGTTGCCCGTCAGGATCCTTTCTGCGGTCTTCAAACCCTCATCTACTAGTTTCTTGATCTCTGCATCTACTTTTGCTTGAGTAGCCTCGGACAATCTAACGGACTCCCCATAAGAATACCCCCAGTTATTTACTTCGGTCATCTGACCCATGGCCACAGGACCCAGATCACTCATTCCAAAGTCCACTACCATTCTTCGTGCCAGCATTGTCGCTCTTTCGATATCACTGGCAGCTCCAGCAGTTAGTTCATTGAAAATAAGTTGTTCGGCCGCTCTCCCTCCCAAAGACATAGCAATCTCATCTTTAAGTTCGGTTCTCGTTTGTTGGTACTTGTCTGTCTTTGGCCTGCTCATCGTAAATCCCAAAGCCATACCACGGGACACAATCGAAAGACGATGAATTGGATCCGTTCCTGGCAATAGATGCCCAACTAAAGCATGTCCGGCTTCGTGATACGCCGTCATCTTTCGCTCCAGTTCAGACTGTAATCTTTTTCGCTCAGGTCCCATCTTAACTTTCATCGCAGCTTCTTCAATATCTACCATCCAGATTTCTTTTCTGTCATCTCTGGCTGCCAGTATGGCTGCTTCATTGAGCATATTTTCTAGATCCGCTCCCGAAAAACCCACAGTCCTCTCTGCCACCTTATCCCAATTCAGTTTCTTCGCAAATGGTTTTCCTTTTTTATGAATCTCAATAATCGACTTTCTTCCGGCAATGTCTGGCAAATCCAAGTTCACTCTTCGGTCAAATCTACCTGGACGAACAAGGGCGGGATCAAGCACATCTGGTCTGTTTGTCGCCGCAATTACAATTACATTGTCGGTTTGGGTAAAACCATCCATCTCCACTAAAATTTGATTCAGAGTTTGTTCGCGTTCGTCATGACCGCCCATACCACCGCCAACACCACGAGTTCTGCCAATAGCATCTACTTCATCAATAAAAATGATTGCTGGAGCCGCTTTTTTAGCCGTATCAAATAAATCACGTACACGGCTTGCACCAACTCCCACAAGCATCTCCATAAACTCTGATCCGGCCATGGAGAAAAAAGGCACTCCGGCTTCGCCGGCAACCGCTCTGGCCATTAAAGTTTTTCCCACACCCGAAGGTCCGGTCAAAAGAACACCTTTCGGTGTTCTGGCACCCAAATCTCGATATTTTTTGGGATTTTTCAAGAAATCAACTACTTCCTCTAACTCTTTTTTAGCCTCATCTACACCAGCGACATCCTTAAACTTTATATTTTGTTTACCCTTAGAAAATAATTTAGCTTTGCTTTTTCCTATACCAAACATGTCACCTCCCCCACCCTGTCTACGCATTAAAAAAAACATTAGCAACCCAAATCCCAAAATAGGAACAACTAAGGAAATAACACTCCAAAAAGCTTTACTTAAATCTTGGGAGGTCACGGTTACTTTTATCTTGCTCTCGTCCACTCCGGCCTTTTGTAACTGATCCATAAAGCTCGAACCTTCCTCTTTCCTCGAAACTCCAATTACTTGTTTTCCTGAAGCATCTGTTGGATAAATTAAGACCAATTCTTCTCCTCTAATTTCCACCGACTCTACTTTTTCTTGTTTAATCTCGGCAATTGCCGAAGATAAAGGCATCTCAACCATAACTCCAGTCGAACCCAAAAAGAACTTTATAATGTAAGGTACAAAAAGAAATAAGATTAAGAACCAGATTAATAGTCTCCGCAAATTTAAATTTAGTTTGAACTCAACTTTTTTTGTTTCCATATATTATTCGCTCCTATCTTATCACCGTTCCAGGCACAACGTCGTCACTCAAGAACATTAGTTTAGGACCACCTTCTCCATCGGACATTATTACCATTCCTTGGCTTTCTTCATCTCCCATTTTTTTCGGTTCCATATTCACAATTACAGGCAGAGTTTTTCCCATCAATTCCTCAGGCGTATACCATTTTCTAATTCCGCTAAAAAGCACCCTTTTCCCCAGCTCTTCACCAAAATCAATCTCGTAACGAATTAGTTTCTCACTCCAGCTGGGAGCGCTTGCATCCACTACCTTTCCTGCTCTAATGTCCAACTTTTCGAAATCTTCGTATTTAATAAGGTCTTTCATCACTCAAAAGTTGTAATTAATCTTCATCGCCTTTTTAACCTGAGAAAGTACCTCGTCGGACACTTTTTTACCCTTTACCGCCCCTTCTCTTAAAATAGCGTCGATTCTTTCCGGATTTTTCTCTAGTTCTGCTCTTCTGATTCTCATTGGTTCCAAAAAGTTATTTATCGCCATCACAAGTTTTTGTTTTACTTCTACATCCCCAACTGTTCCGGCACGATATCGAGTCTTTAAATCCTCTACTTCTGCTTTATTTGGATTAAACGCATCATGATAGATAAACACAGGATTTCCCTCCACAGTTCCGGGGTCTGTTGGTTTCAATCTTTTTGGATCCGTATACATACTCATCACTTTCTTTTGTACTTCCTCAGCGCTATCGGCCAAAAAGATACAGTTCCCCAAACTCTTACTCATTTTCGATTTTCCGTCCAAACCTACAAGACGAGGATAATCACTCAACAAAGCTTCCGGTTCTTTGAGGACTTCGCCATACAAAGAATTAAACTTTCGCACAATTTCCCTTGTTTGCTCAACCATCGGCAGCTGATCGTCGCCTACAGGTACTAAATCGGCTCCAAATGCCGCAATATCCGCCGCCTGGGACACTGGGTACATCGCAAAACCAGCGGGGACAGACTCTCCATATCCTTTTTGTTCTATTTCTGTTTTAACCGTTGGGTTTCTTAAAACTCGGTTCAGGCTCACCAGGTTCATAAAAAATACTGTTAGCTCTGCGATTGCTGGGATTTTAGACTGTACTACGATCGTACTCTTTTCGGGATCAATCCCTGAAGCCACATAATCAAGCACCAACTCTTTAACTGAGTCAGCCACCATTTGTGGATCGGTAAAATTATCGGTTAATGCCTGAACATCTGCTATCAGAATATACTGCTCATACTCATCTTGAAGCCTAACCCTGTTAGCCAGCGACCCCACAAAATGACCCAGATGTAGTCTTCCGCTCGGTCTATCTCCCGTCAATATTCTTTTTTTCATTTAAATTCATTACTACTAAAGTAGCTGGGGAGAGATTTGAACTCTCGGTCTCTTCTTTATGAATGAAGTGCTTTTACCAACTAAGCTACCCAGCCAAACATGCTATATTTTATCACTATTTAGCCTCATCACACATCAGTCCTTCAATTAACCCTAACATTTGGTAATTCAAATTTGTACTTCTTTTTACTCTAATACATAAAGTCCCAAAATGTTTCTCAGGGTTCTCAATTTTTTCTTTTGATTTTGCCACAATTCATTTACCCATATATTACCCGAATTGTCAAACGTGCCCATTCGTGCTAGAATACGCTTGTTCGTTAATTTGCGGGTGGAAGGTGAGTATCTTGCGAGGCTCAAATGGGCCGTTCAATGAGTAATTGTTGAATAGAACTTGGCTATATCGGTGAAATCCTAGTGAAGGACAACGCCGAGGGAAGTCTCCGTTTATGACGGATGACCCCGTAGAGACTAAACGCCGAGCTCCTAGTTTACTAGGATGATGACATAGTCCGACACTCTGAGTAATTAGAGAAACTGTGCATAATCTCGCTTAACTGGGGAGCGTGACCCCAGACCCGCAACACTATTTGAGAAGTGCCCACCACTTCTCCCAGTTTTCTACCTGTTTTTCTTCTTCTGTAGCCTCCTTTATAGCCAATTGATCCCCCCTTGGTAGTACTGCCACCACTTCTCCAACTTTTTGCATATTTAGCTGTTCTCTAATTATTCTTTCTTTGTATTCCTCGGTCATTACCAAGCTAAGCTTATCCTTTAGCATTTGGTTCTTTACTTCTTCCTCGGCCAAACGAGCCTTTGCCTCATCTATTCGAACATAACCCTTTTTTAACTGCCAAAGATCTTTTGCCAAGGAAAAAATAAGTATCCAGGCAATAACTAAAATTATGCCTTTAATCCAACCCTTTTCATCTGTTTTCTTGTTTCCCCTGTTTAAAGCTTGCATTTTTAGAACCTAGAGTGTTATAATAAGTGCCATAAATAACTCAGTACCAATTATGGAACAAATCGACCAAAACATCAAACAAGCAATCGCTACTTTCAAAAGCCATTTGGCTTCTCAAGGTAGAGCTTCTGCTACCATTTTAGCTTACTCAAAGGATATTGAGCAGCTAGCTAATTTCGTAGCCAAATCTAACAAGAACAACCTCTCCGAGGTTACCAAGGAAGATATCGATGCCTTTAAAGACAGTCTTTCGGCTACAAACTACACCACCAAGTCAATCTCTCGTAAAATCAACTCCATTAAATCCTTCTTTTCATACGTCATCGCCAACGGTGCCATCTCCGAAAACCCAGCCACTAACGTTACCCATCCTAAATATGACATCAAACCTCCCCGTATCTTAAACAAAATTGAGTATCGCGCTCTTCGAGATGCCTGTAGAGAAGACCCCAGAATGGCTGCCATTGTCGAGCTCTTACTCCAGACCGGAATGCGTATTTCTGAACTGGCCAACCTCAAGATTGCTGACCTGGATTTTACCGGTAATCAAATCACCATCCGTGCTTACGAGTCTCACCCTGAGCGTGTTATTCCCCTTAACCAACCAGTTAAGGAATCCCTTACTCGCTATATGGAAACTCGGCCAAAAAGTGGTAACACTTTCGTCTTCATCACCAAGACTGGTAATGCCTTCTTGATTAGAAACATTCGTTCCAATCTCGATCGATATTTTCACCTCGCTGGTATTGAAAACGCCAAAGTCAACGACTTAAGACACACTTTTATCGCCCAGCAACTTACTTCCGGTAGTCCCTTGGTCTACATCAGTAAGTTGGTTGGACACAAAAGACTGTCCACTACCGAAAAGTATCTTGAGTTTATTTCCGAAAAGCCTGCAAAGGATAAACCAAAACTAATTGACCTTTAAAAAGTCTCTTTAGTTAATTAAAGAAGCTAGTCTTTATTGACTAGCTTTTTTAATGCCTCCAAAGTCGTCTGGGATAAAAATCCAAGTACCTCTCCCATCTTTTCCATCGATCCCACAGCTAAAGCCAACCACCCGGAAGTAGATTTTCGAGTATCTTCTACAATCACAAAGGCGTTTCGAACACCAGATACTTCCAGTTGCTCCCCTGTCACCTCATCTTCGACATAAATTGTCACCGGATTTCCACTATTTCCCAGATTCATATTACCGGTAATTACCATCTCCTGTGACCATGGCGAGTTTGAAGGCATATCATTTAACTCTTCGTCGGGCTGTGCCAATCGCAGAATCTTATCGTTCTTTGCTTTTATTTTTTTGGATTTTACTTTCATCTTGTGGGCCGACCAGGATTCGAACCTGGGACATCGAAGGTATAAGCTTCGCGCTCTAACCAGCTGAGCTATCGGCCCAATCTGCAATATTCTACCATTTCAAGCTAAAGTTTACTTCTATTCTCTATTTCCTCATCCACTTCACTAACGTCTCTACCGTACTTCAATCTGGATAATTCCTTAATCATTCTGGACACCTCGGGACTCCCTTGAGCCTTTTCTGCCTTAATATCTCTTTCTACATTCATCGAGAAGGAAGGTACTGGGGTTTCGTTCACAATTGTTTTAATGTAGATTACCCGGGCAGGAACGTTAGTCAAATCCGTTTCATTAAAAGTTGGTTCAAACTCTTTAGCTAAAATCGCCGCGTCCTGCATACCTACTCGATAAGACATCAGAGTACCCACATTCCCGAATATTGCATCCCTGACCTGTTCATCCAACTGGCTTACAAACTGATTGGCTAAAGTCAAAGACACTCCATATTTACGCACCTCGGAAAGCATCTGAGCAAAGTCCGGTGTGGCAAAGTTCTGAAATTCATCCACGTAAAGATTAAATGGTCTTCTCTGTTCTTTGGGCATGTCCTGTCGAGACAATGCTGCCGCCAAAATTTTCGGGATTAAAACCAGTCCTAAAAAGTTTGAGTCTTCTTCTCCTAAAATACCCTTGGCTAACTTCAAGAAAACAATTTTTCCCGTATCCATTGCTTCCCGGAAATTGAGAGTACTTTTCGACTGTCCAATAATATTACGGATCATTTTGTTTGTCACAAATCGACCAAACTTTGAAGAAATATAGTCCAAGGTCTCACTCTTGTGGAAGTCCGAAGTTTGAGCAATCTGGTCAGTCCAGTAACGTCTCACAATCGGATCTTTAACTAATGGTAGTATTTCTTGAACATATTTTGAATCAGTCAATACTCTGTTTACTTCAATGAATGTCGCTCCGGGAACAACAGCAACAGTCAACATAGCATTTCTTACAGCGTGCTCAAACCGAGCACCCACCATACCAGTTCGGTGTGGGTCGTAAAGCTTGTACATCAAGTTAATTATTGAAGAAGCCACTTGATACATTTCATCGTAGTTTTTGACCTCCAACAAGTTAAAGCCTATTGGTCGATCTTTATCCGACGGATCAAAAAAGATTACATCCTCGGCTCTCTCTGGCGGTACCAGCTCCATTAGCTCTTCAATACCCTCACCGTGTGGTTCCAGGAAACACAGACCTTTCCCCGCTCTCATATCCTGAATAATCATCGATTTCAAAAGTTCGGTTTTTCCGGTACCGGTTCTTCCAATAATGTACATGTGGCGCATTCTGTCTTTTTCCCCCATATAGATATTTCGTTCCTGTCCTCGATATATTGATCGACCCAACCACAGTCCCGACTCGGGGAACCCTCCCGTCGCTGGAGATGCCTTAGCTGTCAACCAAAAAATGTGTGGCGTGTCAATTGTTTTATTTGGTAGATGCCAAATTGACGCCACCTCTTCAGACGACAACACCGAGTTGTTGCCCCACATGTTTTGATATCGGTAAAGAAAATCCGTCATAAACATCTGTTTCAGGCGAATTTTCCGACTTGAAAAACCATTTTGACTCCCGGAAAACTGCGAAAAGGTACTCTTTAAATTAGATAAATTTGCCTTTGCCACTCCCTCACTTGGAGCTACACTAATCATTCTTACACTCGTCAAAAAGCCTACTTTGCTACATTTATTAGTGATCGCTTCCATCTCCTGCGGATTCATTTTAAACTTGGCTCTCTCTGGGTTGGCTTCATCTTTTTTCAGTTTGGACACATAACTCTCACCAAACTTACTCCAGGAAGACTCGGCTGGTGACACAATTATTTGAATTGCCACCGCCTCATTATCGGAAAACTTAGCCATCGAAGCCGTAATTGCCGCCAAAGGATCAACCGGTAGTTCTTTATACGATTTGATTGGTTTAAAACTTGGATTTTTTAATGCCAGTTCGGTAAAAGCTACTGCCGCGTCTTTATAAAAGATATTATATTCATCTACTTGTTTTACCTGAACTCCGGAATATGTTCCGGCAATAGTTTTTTCTACAAGCTCCGCATTGTCACGGTGGCATGACACATAAAAACGAATATCTTCCTTCTTTCCTACGATTTCCAAAGACAGGTGCTGTTGCGACTTATACTTCTGCCAAAAACCCCCCCTCTTCAAAGAGAACAGCGAAGAAAACATTTGTTCGACAGCGTCTACCTTTACCTCGTTATCTTTTGGTACCGCAATCTCCATCAATACAAAATTTAAACTCACTTCTTCTCTATTTTTGTTCCTTAGCCAAATAACAAAAAGCATCCAACTGACAATCAAAGCTCCAATCACCAAAATCAGCCCCAGAAGAACTACCACTCCATACTGAATCAAGCTGCTGTAGTTGTTAATCATGTTGTCTCTGGAGGAAGATAGAACACTCTTCCTGGATATTTTTTAATCATCATTACACACCATTCTGATAACCACCGAGCACTCTCCCAGACTTTATGATGAAGTCCTTCAGCCACCTCTTCCTGATCAAGCGGTAGGACAATGTTTGACTTGGTGACACCTGCAAACTGGGCTGACACGACTTTACCCATATCACCAAGTTGGCTATCAACCGTTTCTTGTTTCTGTTGCGGTTGGGGGTTGGCCCGTTGTTGAGTTTCCACCTGTTTCTCCACTTTCTCCACGTAACCCATTTGCTCAACTGGTTGAGATAATGCTTCTGGTGTGAGTGGATGTTCTATTTCCTTACCTACGGCAGGCATACTTTAACTATACCTTAAAAATCTAAATCCCGAACAGTCAAAACCCTTTATCAAATAAGTAAAAATCCTCTCACTAAAAAAGGGCTCTTTCAACCGTCACACACCTTACAAATCAAACATCTTCTTGTAAAAATAGCCTTAAATATATAGAAAACTATACTGTCTAGCAACTGTCTCCAGCCCTAGCTATACATGTCACAACTGACAACACCAAAAAGTACAAAAAGGATTGATACTAAGGAAAAATAACCACAAAACGACGTATTAGCAATGTCAACAAAAGACTGATAGTAATCACAATTACCTAATATCATTAAATACTATCTTGATGCACTTGTCAAATACCTAAATTAAGGTCGACAAATATATCAAATACCATCTCATTGTGTCAGATAGAGCCTTCCCGCTTTGTGTTTTAACCTTACCCCTTAACGATCTTTCCCTCGTTATAGTCAACATCACAAGCACCGGACACACAGGCTAACTCTTGAGCAGCCTTAGTATAATCCTCTTCTTCATATCGATACAGCTTACTGAAATCAATCTCTGGAAAATCCGCCGCTAATTTTTCATATTCCTCTCGATCAATTTCCTGATAAGGCATCTGGGCATAGGCTGCGTCAAAGGCTGGTAAAAAGGCCATTCCCCCTATCATGCCGCGATGGATCCAAACCCATTTAATTAAATCTATTACCTCATCCGGGTGAAAAGTAATCGTTACACTTGGGTTATGTTCTGTCCAGTTAATCTTGTTCTGTAGCCAATACTCACACTGTTGAATAGCTGAAAAGTTCTTTCGGGTAATCGCCCCTTCAGGAGATTTAACGGGGAAATGAATCACCCATGTATTAGCTGTCTCAATATCTTGTCCGTTTTCCGGATCCATTGGCACACCTACGTCTTTCAGAACCTTATATATCGGAGAATGAGTACTCACTCGAACATTTCTGACATAGTACGGAGCCCATCGTGCGTGTATACCAGAAGAACAGTTGAATAGTTGGGAGGAATTTCCAGATGGTTTTACACAAGTTACCGCCGCCGCGCTATTTATTCCCAGTTTTTCTGCATATATCCTGTTTGTTTCAATTGCCACCTGTCGCAAACGACCCTGGACGGCAGGATCTTGGGCTACAGGACTATCCATTTGGCCATTAATATCAACCCCCAAAAGTCTTTCCTCTTCACAATTCTTTTTCCAAATCGGTCTCAGTCCGGGAAAATTGGTTGCCAAAGACTGGATTGTTCCAATAATTGACGCCACCTCCACTTTATCTTTCAATGTCTCATATGTATCCTCTTTCCTCGCGATAGCTATTGATAAATTACAGAATCCAAAAGGTCTTAGGATAATTTCTCCACAAGGGTTGGTTCCAAACTCCGCCGCTTCCCTTCTTGCGGGTCGCATATTTATCGCACTTTGTCGATTAAAGATACCCGGCTCACCTCGTCCCGACTCGACCATTTCCAACATTTGTTTAGTGATTTCAAGTTGGGTTAGTCCCGACTCCGGCCAAACCATACTGTTGTTGGCGTTCCAACGCTGGCTATTGTCCCTCTCAAAGTCCCCCGATTTACACGTTCTCATTTCCCTGTCGTCATAGTCAAAAAGAGAAATCATTGCCGTTCTTCTCATTCCCCCGGAAACTGCCGCACTTCCCACTTCGCACATTATGTCATGAGCATCAATAGGTCTCAGGAAACTCCCCTGCCTTATGATAATTCTTTCACGAACAAACTCCAGCATCTTACGAAGCGGTTCAGGTCCTGATGATCTGCCCCCCTTTACCCGAAGGATTGCTCCAGCCGGACGAAGTGCTGAATAATCAAACTTTATATCTCCACCGTCAAACCAAGTTGTCATTCCGGTTCGGAGAGCCTCAGCCCAACCCTCAGTTGTATCCGCAATCAACATCTCTTTAATTTCTCCACCCGTCTGTCTTTTTACCCTTGGAAGATTTTCTACGTATTTACTTTCAACCGAAAAGCCTACACCGCAACCATTCATGGAGATGATCAGTGCTTCCACAAAGGAGTCTATACTATCCACTGGCTGATAAGAACAGTTGTAGATACCTATATTATTTCTCCTCGCCGCCGGTCCTGCCATTGCCAAGAGTCTCATCGAGGGTGTCGCTTTCATTTCCAATACTGACTTTCTTATCCGGTCATATACTTTCTTGTCCAACTTGTCCCCGGACAATTCTCGTAAATACTCAACCGCTCTATCAACGGTCTCTTTCCAGGTCTCTCTTCTCCCGTAATCATAATTAAACCGCGAATATTTATCAAAAAACTGAAATTTCTGGATCTGATTTCCAAAGTACTTATCACTTTCGGCAAAAGCTTCCGATACCTCTTTAGGAACTGGTCTCATTTCTCTCATTTTTGCGTGCTCAGCACGATAAATGATGTAGCTCTTTGCGGCCTCAAACTCTCCCGCTGCCTGGAGCACAATTTCCACCGTGTCTTGAACCTGTTCCACCGTCGGCTTCTTATATTTAGCTCCGATAATATTTACCGTTCTTCTTGCCAACTCTCTTATGCTTGTTGATGGCTCCTTGCCCAAGTCATCAAAACACGCCTTAATTGCTCTTTCTATCTTATTTATCTCGAAAGGAACCACTCGTCCATCCCTCTTTACTACAGTTTTGGGTACTTCAATTCTAATTTCTCCATCGATTAAGATTGACTGTTCTTCAATTATTTGCCTCTTTGACGCAGTTTTTTTTAATTTTGCTTTATCCTTTTTCTCCATTTGGCTTTAATGATTAATTGTTAATCTTTTTGATCCGGCCACAAACTCTTTAAATTCTTTGGCGTCGGCAAAATCCAGATAGACGCTCGCAAATCTCATATAAGCCAGATCGTCTAGTTTGAGTAGTCGCGATAGCACCATCTTCCCAATATCGCTTGATTTAATTTCCACCGTTTTTCGGTTTAGAAGTTTTGTTTCAATCTCATCCACCAAGTTTTCAATCTCATCTTCCTCCACCTTTCTCTTGTAACAAGCTTTTTTTATTCCCTTCAACAATTTTTCTCTGTCATACTGCTCCACCCTCCCGCTCTTCTTGATTACCTTCAAATCGATGTTTACTACACGTTCATGAGTAGTAAATCTCTTACCACATTTTTTACACTCTCGTCTACGACGGATGCCTACTTCACTGGGCAAGCCGCGACTTTCTAGAACTGAGGTCTCTTCGTTTGTGCAGTAAGGGCAATTCATAATCAACACAATATTTAGTGTCGAATATCATCATGAAACACTACTCCTAGCAAAGCAACTATCACTTAATACATCACAAAATATCATTAAGGCCAATCTCCGCAAAATCTTCTTCAAATCACCCCAGGGTCGCCAAATTCATTCCCAGGCGAGCCAGTACTGATCCCGCCACATTCCCCGACCTCACTCTTATCCAGGCGTTGATCACTCCACTAGCCAAAGCCACAAGCATCGCCCCCAAAATCTCGCTTCCTGTTGCCTGGTATACAAATAATAGTATCGGCAAACGAATCACTGCCGTCATCAAACCCACCATGACCAAATTGAACATTTTTCCTCTACGTATTTTTTCCAAATACCCCGCTATAAACCCACTAAGGGTTAGCTCTTCAGTCACCGCTGTCGCAAACGCTATTCCTATCAAATTAAAGTCAAACTGGAAACTCCCCAAATTTCTAAATTTCAAAATTAGAAAGTAAAACACACCGGCTATCAATCCTAAAATCAACGACTGCCCCCACTTTTTTCCAAACATTACAATTTTCTCTTTCAAAGCCAAATTCCACCAAAACAAAGGAATCAGCCACAACACCGGTTTAAACCATAGCTCCTCCACCACCTCGGGTAATCGTATGAAATATCTAAAACTACCCCACACTAAAACCAGATATATATAGTAGTACCATAGGCGTTTCACTCTTTCATCGTACCATAGCATATATAATGTTACCTATGGCACTTACCAGGAAACAGCTTTTTCGCACTATCGAAAAAAGCTATCAGAAATGTATCAAAACCCGTCGTTCTCGCCTTATTTCCATTGCCTCTATCTTAGCCGGTTTATTTCTAATTAGTTTAGTTTTCCTTCTCAAAGACGTTCCCAGCCCAGCTAAATTAGTCAAAACACCTGCCCCCATTAGCACCCAGATCCTCGACCGTAACGGTAAAATTCTCTATGAGGTTTACTCGGATTTCAAACGTACTCCTGTTACTCTGGAAAATATACCCCTTACTGTTCAGCAGGCTACTATCGCCATTGAAGACAAAAATTTCTATCAACATCACGGGTTAGACACCGTTGCCATTATACGTGCCGCCTTCAACACCCTAACGGGGAAAAGGCTAGAAGGAGGTTCAACTATCACTCAGCAACTGGTCAAAAACACCCTCCTCTCTGATCCGAGGCGCACCATTACTCGCAAAATCAAAGAGGCCATTCTCGCTCTTGCCACCGAAATCACCTACGACAAAAACGAGATTCTCGAACTTTACCTCAACCACGCCCCTTATGGCGGAGCCGTTTATGGTATCGAAACCGCTTCCGAAACTTACTTTGGCAAAGAAGCAAAGAATCTTACTCTCGCCGAGTCGGCTCTTCTTGCCGGTCTTCCGCAGTCTCCCACTCGCTACTCCCCTTTCGGAGCCAATCCTGAGCTGGCGATTGCCCGCCAACAGGACGTTCTTCGCCGTATGGTCGAAGACAAATACATTACCAGAGAACAAGCTGATGCTGCCAAAGCCGAAAAGCTCAACTTCCTCAAAAAAAACATCACCATCAGTGCTCCTCATTTCTCTCTTATGGTTCGTGATGCTCTGGTTCAAAAATATGGTGAGGATAAAGTCAACCTAGGAGGATTAAGAGTAACGACCACTCTCGACCTTGATCTCCAACAATATTTTGAGGCTTCCCTCTCCGCCGAAATGAAAAAAATCGCCAAACTCAAGATTAGCAACGGTGCTGCTGTTGTAACCAAACCCAACACTGGCGAAATTATTGCTCTTGTTGGTTCCAAAGACTACTTCGACAACGATATTGATGGTCAAGTAAATATCACCAAAGCCCTTCGCCAACCGGGAAGTTCCATAAAGCCAATAAACTATGCCACCGGTCTCCTTAGAGGTTGGCCAGCCAGTACCACCTATCTCGATATTCCCACCTGTTTTGGCGTTACCGGCCAAAAACAGTACTGCCCCAAAAACTACGATAACTCCTTCCGTGGACCTGTTTCTATGCGTCAATCTCTCGCCAACTCATACAACATTCCGGCGGTCAAACAACTTGCCCTCAATGGTATTGAGCCTTTTATCGCCACGGCTTCCGCTATGGGTATCTCCACCTGGACCGATTCCAAAAACTACGGCCTCTCTCTTACTTTAGGTGGCGGAGAAGTCACCATGCTCGACATGGCTAAGGCTTTTGGCACTTTTGCTAACTCCGGTGTAACGGTTCCCCTCATCTCAGTTATTAAAGTAGAAGACTACACCGGCAAAGTATTGGAGCAAATTGATGTCGAAAAAATCGCCAATGCCGTTTCCGTCATGCCCGAAAACTGGACCGACTTTTGGCAAAACCAGTCTCAACCAAAAACCGATCTATTACCCACAGATCCCCGTGTCACTCTTCCCCAAGAAGTAACTTTCATCATCTCCGACATCCTCGCCGACAACGGCGCTCGTAGCGCCGCCTTCGGTTCTACCAGTCAGTTGGTTATTCCCGGTCATACTGTTTCCGTCAAAACAGGAACCACTAATGACCTCAAAGATAACTGGACCATCGGTTATACCCCTGACTACTTAGCTGTCACCTGGGTTGGCAACAACGATAACTCTTCTATGAGTTATGTTGCTTCTGGGGTCACCGGGGCTTCTCCTATCTGGAACAAAATTATGAGGAGACTCCTTAAAGATGTTAAAGACAAACCCTTAGTCAAGCCAGAATTAGTCACCAATTTCCAAGTCTGTAATCTCACCGGCCTTCTCGCCCAACAAGAAAATCAATGTGAATCACACAACGAGTTCTTTATCGACAACATCCTTCCACCGGGACAGTCCGCCTATCCTACAAAAATGCAGGTCTGGGTTCGCCGTTCGGATAAACAGCCGATTCTTCCAGGAGATGAAACAGTTGACCGTGATCTTGAGGAACACACCGTCGTCTCCGATCCTTTCACCCAAAATTTCTGCCTGGACTGCGCTTATCCTGTAGATGACAAGGGTAAAATCTCTTGGCCACAAACCATTATTGACTACTCAAAATTCCAATATAAAAACATTACCCCTGCCAACTTTCTAAATACTGTTCCCACCAATGCTCCGTAAAATAAAAATCTTTTTCCTTTTACTCGGATTGGCATTATCCTCAATCACCGCCTACGCAGTCTGGCGGAGCACTCTTCCTCTTGTTAGTCCAATTGCTCTTATCGACAGTCTTATCGGCAACTCTCCCGCCATAAAATCCGACAAAGTTATCTATGGTTTTTTCCCCTACTGGAACTTAAAGTATGCCGAAGAGCTAAACATCAAGTCCCTCACTCACTTTGCTTACTTTGCCGTAGATCTAAATGATGACGGTACCATTAATAAAAAGGTTAATCTTGTTGAGTCTGAACCTGGATGGAACAAGCTTAAATCCAAGAATACCAGTAAACTTCTCTACCAGTCAAAACTCCTTGGTCAAAAAACCGTTATCGTCATCACCGCCATGCAGCCGGAAACTATTGAGTCAATTCTTGATTCTCCGGAAAACAAAAAAACCGCTATTACTTCCATCATGAATATTTATAAAGACTTCGGTTTTGATGATATCAACGTCGACTTTGAATATGTCGACTCTGGCAATAAAGCTTTAAGGGATAATTTTACTGACTTCATTACCAACCTTCGTTTTGCCTGTGTTTCGTATAAAAGTCATTGTCAAATTGATATTGATATTTTTGCCAGCGCTGCCGAAAAACCCCGTCTTTGGGATCTCAAACAACTCGAACCTGTAACCGATAAATTTATTGTCATGACTTACGACTACTATCGAAAATCATCGACTCAAGCTGGACCAGTTGCCCCGATAAGAGGCAAATGCACTGGTACTTTCTCCGATGAGAAAGACTGTCTTGAAGAAGACATTCTTTCTCATATTTCTCAAATAAATAAACTTATACCCTCAGACAAAATTATCCTCGGAGTACCTTTCTATGGTTATGAATGGCAAACCGCCTCTACCGATTTCCTGGCCAACACTTACCCTGGCACTGGAGCTCTAGCCACATATCAGCGGATTCAGTCTCTCTTCCAAGATACCAAAATTTCTTCCATCTCGGCTCAGTGGTCAAATTTAACTCTCAGTCCTTATCTCTCCTATGAAGAAGACGAAAAAATATACCAAATTCATTTTGAAAATGCTCAGTCCTTGGAACAAAAAATCAAGTTTGTCGAGTCGGCCAATCTCGGAGGTATTGCTATCTGGGCACTTGGTTATGAAGGTCCTTCACAAGATTTATGGGAACCCATAAACTCTCTTTTTCTCCCCTAGTCTTTTCCCGTTTTTCGTTCTAAAATATACTTAGTTTGTAAGACCTGCCCTTTGAACAATCCGCCTTCCCCATGGCTCAAAAAAGACACTTTATTCAATCAAAGAATTTTTTATCATATCTCGGTACTCCTGTCTTTAAAATTGTTCTCTGGTTAATTTTAATTTTTGGATATATCTTTGTCTTCTTTTCCAAACTATTCTCCGCTCCTCTTCCCCAACTCACTTTTCCGAAAATTTCCTTTCCAAAAATCTATTTTCCCCATATCTCATTTCCCAAAATAATTTTCCCAAAAATTATTCTTCCTCATTTCCCCAAAGCCGTCTATCCTCAACCAAAAATTGATTTAAACTCCCTTCGTTCATATCTTTTCTTTTCTCTTGGAGTTATCTCGCTGGTTTGTTTCATCTACATTGAGTTCTTTTATGGACTCCCTAGTCCAAAAACGCTAACCGACTATCCTTCAAAACTTACCACCCAGATCCTAGACAGAAACGGCAAACTTCTTTACAAAATTTATAAAGACGAAAATCGCACCCTGGTTACTCTTGACTCACTTCCTCCCCACGTAAAAAACGCCTTTCTTGCCGCCGAAGACAAAGACTTCTACCGCCACAAGGGTTTTTCCATCTCTGGTACACTCCGTGCACTATATAAAAATATTACCGATAATAAGACAGAAGGAGGTTCTACTATTACCCAACAACTGGTCAAAAACACCCTCCTAAATAATGAAAAAACTCTTACCAGAAAAATCAAAGAGCTCATTCTTGCCGTCGAGGTCGAGTATACCTACAGCAAAGATAAAATTTTTGAAATGTACCTCAACCAAGTCGGTTTTGGTGGACCAGCCTATGGTATCCAAGAAGCCTCCAGACAGTATTTCAATATTGACGCCAAAAATCTAAATCTTTCGCAAGCCGCCTTTTTGGCCGGCCTTCCTCAAGCTCCCAGTAAATACTCCCCTTTCGGTAATCAACCGGAGTTAGCTAAAGAAAGACAAAAGTTTGTTCTCAATCAAATGCTTAAGCTGAATATGATTAACAATGTGGATTATCAAAAAGCCGTCGACCAAAAACTTGTTTTTAACTCTGCCAAAATCGAAATTAATGCTCCTCATTTTGTAATGTACATCAAAGACCTCCTTACTAAAGAGCTAGGTGAAAATGTCGTTAATCAAGGAGGACTTGTCGTCACTACCACCCTGGATCTGGACCTTCAAGAAAAAGTTCAGCAAATCGTAACTTCTGAAATCAGTAACTTAAAAAAATATCAAGTCGGCAATGGTGCTGCTCTAGTCACTAACCCCAAGACCGGAGAAATTCTGGCCATGGTTGGTTCCAAAGACTATTTTAATCTTAACGAAGATGGACAAGTCAATCTAACCTTAGCCTTACGTCAACCGGGAAGTTCAATTAAACCGCTTAACTATGCCTTAGCTTTTGAAAATGGTTATGGCCCCGGAAACGTTATCGAAGACAAGCCTATTTCTTTCAATCTTCCGGGTCAAGAAACGTGGACTCCCAAAAACTATGACGGTAAATTTCACGGGTACGTAACTCTCAGACAAGCTCTTGGTAGCTCCTACAATATTCCCTCAGTTATCCTTCTCTCCAAAAATGGCATCCAAAACTTAGTTGCCCTGGCCCAAAAAATGGGTATTACTTCCTGGGACGATCCTAGCCGATTCGGCCTTTCCATGGCTCTTGGCAGTTTGGAAGTTAGAATGGTCGATCTGGCTACAGCCTACTCAACTTTTGCGAACTCCGGCATAACCACACCCTTAAACTCCATCATTAAAATTGAAAAATCCAACGGTGAAAAAATCTATCTTTCCACCTGTCCTCAAAAAATGGAGGCTGTCAAGGAAAGTACTTCCGCTCTCGCCAAAGACAATAACTGTTCCTCTCATCAATCGGTTTCCCCTTCAACTGCCTATCTCATCTCCGACATCCTCGCCGATAACAGCGCTAGAGCTCCGGCCTTTGGAGCAAACTCGGTCATCAACATTAAAAAAACCAAGGTTGCTGTCAAAACTGGAACTAGTAATGACCTCCGCGATAACTGGACCTTTGGTTACACCGACGACTTTCTCGTTTCCACCTGGGTTGGCAACAACGACAATACTCCCATGTCCCATATCGCTTCGGGTATTACGGGAGCCTCACCTATCTGGGCAAAAATTTTCAATATTATTCTTGAATCCACTCCCCAAACAGCCAAGGTAGACACTGCTGTTCCGTCCGGGCTTGTAAGAGTCCCCATCTGCACCCTTACCGGCACACTTTCTTGCGAAGGCTGTCCTACTAAATTTGAATACTATAAAAAAGGTACTGAACCAAAAACTGCCTGCGACCCAGCCAAAATAAAAGAGATTCTATCCCCCACCCCTTCGTCATCAATCGTCCCTTCTCCTCAAATTCTCTAATAACTAGAGAGTTATCTCCACGTAATTTTTACTTTTTGATTTTTCTGGTGTAGGTTTTGCTTGATCCTTATTCTCCGTTTCAATAATCATTGGTTCTCCTCTAAAAATACTGCCAATTTTGGGTGCCAACCAAAAACCTATTGTAATCACCAAAATAATTATCAGTGACCAAAATACCACCTTTCTCTCAGCGGCTCTTTCCTCTTTAGACTTCTTTCTTTTCTTTTTTTTAGGCACTCCGTCTCCCACATTTTCATCATCCTCACTGGGAATCTCAATATCCATATCCTGCTCTTTAATTTTTGTCATTTACTTTCCAAACATCAATATTAACAAGACACTTGGGTTGTCTGCCCTCCAAAATGTCATTCATGCTATCCGTTACAATTCTGGCCATCGCCACTCTAGCTTCAACCGTTGCCGATGCTATGTGTGGTGTCAGTACTGTATTGGGAAGTTCATAGAATTCAGGCGAAATTTTTGATTCATCCTCAAAAACATCCAGACCCGCTCCGGCAATCCACCTTTCTTTAAGGGCTGTAATCAAAGCGGCTTGATCCACTACTGGACCTCGAGCCGTATTAATTAACAACGCTGTCGGTTTCATTAATTTTAATTCTCGCTCTCCGATCATATGTTTTGTCTCCTCCGTCAAAGGCACCGATAAACTTACCACATCCGCCAATTCCAACAACTGATCTAAAGTGTGATAAACCACCGAGTACTCTTCTTCAAACTCCTCGTCACGATGACGGTTGAAGTAAATTATTTTCATTCCCAAAGCTCCGGCCATCCTGGCCGTCCATCGCCCTATTCGCCCAAGACCGACAATACCCATTACCTTATCTTTAACCCCTGTTCCCAAAAGTAGGTCCGGTTCCCATCCCTTATACTTTCCGGCTCTCACAAATCTATCTCCCTCCACAATTCTTCTAAAAAGTGCCAGAGTTAATGCGATTACTTCCTCGGCAACAGCTTCCGTTAGTACCCCTGGTGTATTTGTCACGCAAATTCCCCTCTTAGTTGCTTCAGCTACATCAATGTTGTCAAAACCCACCGCATAGTTGCTAATTACTTTAAGAGTAGGCCCAGCCGCTTCCATTACCTCTGTGTCGATCTTCTCGGTCAGCAAAGAGATAATTCCTGCCGCGCCTTTTACACTTCTAAGCAAATCTTCTCTACCAATATCCTTCTTTTGCCACACCACAACTTCATACTTCTCTTTCAACTCCTTAAGATACTTATCCAAAAAAACATGCGTTACGAATATTTTCTTTTTATCCATATCTTAATTAAAGCACACGGGGTACCGCATTGTACTCAAGCTCTCTTCAAGACACACCCAAGGTTTCCTCCACTGTTTTTAACTTTCTCTTAAGCCATTTTTCCATCTCCTTTTTATACAATAATCCGTCTTTTGCCCCCAATTTGGTCACTACCGAACCGCCATTGGCCAATCCCATTTTCAGCACCTCCTCGGCCGTCCTTCCTTGTAATAGACCTGCCACCACTCCGGAAACAAAGGCATCCCCGGCTCCTGTATCGTCAATTGATTTATTAGGATATGCCTCCATCTTCATCCACCTTCCCCCTTTCCACATCCCCGCTCCTCTATTACCATCGGTAATCATCAACAGTCGTGTTCCTGCTTTCACAAACTTGCTCACCAAAACCTCCTCCTCTTCAAAACCACCTCCCCAAAACTCCGCCGCCTCCATTCGATTTACATTAAACAAATCAATTTTGGGCAAAAGACGTAACATTCTTTCTTTTTGTACCAATTCTTTTTTTCCGGGATTAACTCCAATTTTGATTCCATGTTCCACAGCAAAACTTACCAAATCCTCCAGTAACTCTATTTCTCCCCCCAAGCTGGATATCTGAATCCAATCGGCTTTTTTAATTTCTTCCCAGTCAATTTCATTTCTCTCAATCTCGCCGCTTTCCCCGCGATACGTCACAATCGACCTTCTTCCATCCGTCGCCACTAGCACTGCCGAAATACCTGTCTTCCCCTTAGTTCTTTGTAAAAAAGATAAATCCACGTTTTCCTTCTCCAATTCTTTTATCAATATTTCACTCAGTTCATCATCTCCAACTCTGCTTATCATTTTTACGGCTTCGCCCAATCGATGCAACCCCGCAGCTACGTTTGTTCCTCCACCTCCGCTCACCAGGACTCCATTTTCTGCCTCGATTTTTCCCCCCATCACTTCACACATCGCCACCCCGCCTTCAACCTGATGGCTCTTTAAAACTCGCAAGCTTTTTGATTTCAAAAGCACATCAATTACCGCCGCACCAATAACCACTACTTTCTTCATATCTTTATTCTAAACTAAATCCAATCGTCCTTTTGTTATAATTCGACTAATCTATGCAAAGTTCATCCTTTATCACTGTTATTGGAGTATTGTGTTTCGTTTTGATATTTGTCTATCGAATTCAAGCACTACACATCAAAAAAATCTGGCACCTCTCCATTCAGCAAATAATTTTTCTAATCCTTATTCCGGGACTTGTCTTTCCTATGATCTTTTCCTATTTACAGTCAATGATTCGC
The DNA here is from genome assembly GCA_964638575.1 of uncultured Pseudomonadales bacterium. Lineage (GTDB taxonomy): Bacteria > Patescibacteriota > Microgenomatia > UBA1400 > MFAQ01 > UBA2277. Next base: position 21,141 of record CAZWYN010000010.1, read on the forward strand.
CTACCTAGAAGTGATACCTCATTTTTTCCCGATGGTTTTCTGGTCAACATAATTTTGTTATCTGTAATGTTCTCCTATGGTGGTGTTGCTATCCACGCCGTTACCAAAATGCTCTCTGGATATCTCAAGGACAAAAATAGTGAACTCGCCCAAGTAAATAAATTTTTTCACTTAAATTTTTCTCACAATCTAATTTATAGTGGCATTATCATTTCTTCGCTCGGTATAACTCTTCTGGAAATAAATCACGTACCCGACGATGGAGTAACCAATCTCGGTTGGGGAATTTTTCGTGGAATTGTTCTTGGACTCAGCTTTGCTATCTTTATTTATTACTACACTCGAGCATCATCAAACATTTATCGCGGTAGGTGGAGTGATCTGAAACTTTTCTTTGGTGTTGCCTGGATAGGTTTTTCTTTACTTCTCTATATCGTCCAAAAATTTGACATTGGTTTTACTGAGTACCAACTACTGCTTCCCATGCTTCTTTCTTTTTCTTTTGTAGCTGGTCTTAGTCTCATTTTAGTTATCAAAAAACTGAAAAATGGTGGTATCCGTCTAAACTTCAAAAAGAAAATAAGTAAAGTTCTTAAACTGGACTAGTCTTTATATACTATCTCCGCCAACTTCTTCGACACTTCGTTAGGGTTCTCATCCTGCCACACGTTTCTCCCGATCGCAATTCCCGCTGCTCCGGCCTGCATCACTCCTCCGACCTCCTCTTCCAAATTTTCCCAATCTATTTTCTTTCCTCCCTGAGCCAGCACTCCTGTTTTTCCTGCTGCCCTCACCACCCAAGCAAAGCTTTCTGAATCTCCGGTATAGGGAACCTTCACAAAGTCCGCATTCATCTCCAGTGCCAAACGTGCCCCGTAAGCCACCACATCCCGATCGTTTTCCCGTCCGGCCACCTTTCTCCCTCTGGGATACATCCAGGCAATCACAATCATTCCTCGCTCATGTGCTTCATCCTCGATCCGAGAAAACTCCACCATCATTTGCTCCTCAAACTGACTTCCCACATAAATGGTATAGCCTACTCCAATTGCTCCCATCTCTGCCGCCTTTTTTACGCTACAAAGTTGTAATGATAAAGGCTCTTCTCCCTGGAATGATGTTTTTCCATTAAGTTTTACGATAAGTGGCACTCCCGATTCTTTTTTGTAGTACCTTGCTGCAACCCCCTCTTGAAAAACCACTCCGGTAAAATCGCCATTTTGGGCGATCTTCATAATGTAATTGGGGTCAACCGATTTTTCGTTAAAATCTACCGG